>DATHNM010000473.1:0-20162 GCA_035486095.1 Bryobacteraceae bacterium | reverse complement strand
ACGGGCGACACCAGCGTCTCCCACCACTGGCGTGCCAGCTGATTGGCTAACAGCCGCGATGCCACTTGATTACCAATACCGCGTGGCGAGAGGAAGATGATTCCCGGCGCCGAGTATCCGTTCGGAGTGCCGTCTTCGGTTTCAACCAGTGTCAGGTTGGCTTGCGGGGCCAGACCATAGACGCTGGTCAGAAAGCTCAGCACCTTTCCGGTCTCTTCGCCATAGGCGTTGGCCATGCTTTGCTTCTGCCGGAAATAGACGGATGTGGTAACGCCCTCCGAATTCACTTTCACCGGTTCGCCTTGCACCACTGCGATGCTTCCGGGGAACGAAGGCTTGGCATATCGAAAAGTGAAAGTTGTCTTCCCGCCCGCCGGCTGCGAACTTCCCAGGCCGCTCGCAATCACCTGGTAGCCGGTGGGCACCGTGATGTGAAGATCGGAAGTGAAGCGGTCCGTGGTGTAGCCGTTCACCGGAAACCAGCGCGCCGGGTACATCAAATACGTAATGTCGTTCTGGATGGCGCCGAACTTGATGCCGTCCACGGGCGATTCTTCCTGGCCAGTGAGGCGGCCGTCGTAGGTGAACGTAACGGTGGTCGACTTGCCTTTCGCCAGCGGCGCGGGGAAGTTGACTCGCACAGCCATGTCCTGGCCGGAGCGCGAAGCGGGAATCTGGTGGCCGCTATCGTCCACTACCCGCGAAACGTTGAACGCGCCGTTCAACTCGAAAGAGGCGGATGATATGTCGTTGTCCAGCGCCATGAAGCGGATCTTGACGTTGGCGGTTAGCGTTTGCGTGTGCGGATTAATGTCGGCGTCAATCGCGTAGTTATCCACGTCGATGCGGCCGAGCTTGCTGCCTCTGTCCTGCGCGGCGAGCAAAGTCGCCAGCGCCAGCGCCACCAGCACAATCTTACGAGACATGAACCACTTCCTCTTTTGTTAAATACTTCCCGTCCAAACGCTCATCAATCAGCAACGCGGCCACTTCCAAAGGATCGTCTGCGCCGGAGAGTTTTTCGGCCACTTCAGCCAGGTCCCGGCGCATCCCTTCCCGTTTGGCGTCATTTTCAAGCAGGGCCAGGGCCTCCACAGCCAGACTTTCCGCAGTCATTTGATCCTGGATTAGCTCCGGCACGATACGCCGCTGGGCCACCAGATTGACCATCGAATAAAATGGCACTCGCACCAAAGCCTTCCCCATCCACCAACTTAAATTATTAACTCGATAAAAGGTGACCATGGGGGTTCCCAGCAGGCACGCTTCAATGGTGACCGTTCCACTGGCGGCCAGCGCTACGTCCGCGCAGACGAGCACATCCCAGGTTTTGCCCTCAAGCATTTGGATGGACGCCGCCGAAATCCGTTCCCTGAAATTTGGCCCTTTTGGGCTATCGCCGGGTGGCAGAGTACCGGGCGGGACCGCGATAACGAAGTGCGGCCGAATCTTGGCCCTGGATCGTATTTGCTCCACCGCCTCCAGCAATACAGGCAAATGGCGGGCGGCCTCCCCCGTACGGCTGCCCGGCAGCAGCGCAACCAGCGGCGTGCCTTCGGGGATTCCGAAGCGCCGGCGCAGCTCCGTTCGGCTGGCGGATGGCTGTACCAGGCGCGTAAGCGGATGTCCGATATATGTGCCGTCGATGCCGTGTCGCGCGAAGAATTCCGGCTCGAAGGGGAAAATGCAGAGCAGTTTATCGATCACCCGGCGCATCAGCGGCAGGCGGCCCTTGCGCCAGGCCCACACCTGCGGCGCCACCAGGTAGACCACGGGTATGTCCAGCTTTTTCAGCTGCCGCGCCACGCGCAGGTGGAAATCCGGGCTGTCTGTGAGGATGGCGATTACGGGGCGTTCGGCGCGCGCGGCGTCCAACAGCTTCCGATACTCGCCGTAAATGCGCGGGATGTGCGTGATTACTTCCACCAGCCCCACCACGGCCAGGCTATGCGCATCCACCACCGGGCGAACGCCGGCTTTTTGCATGCGTGGTCCCGCGCAACCGAAGAACTGCACGCCGGGGCGATGGCGGCGCAGTGCTTCCACCAACCCGGCCGCGTACAAGTCTCCCGACGCTTCACCGGCCGAAATCAAAACTTTCGGGGCCACTATATTTAAGTCTAGCGCTAGCAGACCGCCGATAAAGCGCTGTTGCCGGACTCACCTTACTTAGGAATCCGCGGGACGGCCGCCCCGGCCTTTCTCTGAATCAGCCGCGTGGATAACCACAGCACGGCGATGCTGGCAGCCATGATGATGAAAAACGCCGTCGTGTTCAGAGTTATCGCAAAAAACGCCACCGATATGGCGAATCCCCAGCACCAGAATTCAGCCTTGAATCCTTCCGCCCAACTGGCGCGCCGGCCAGCCGAAGCAGTGCCAGGGCGCAGGGCAGGCCATAAGCGGGGCACGGCTTTTCGATACAAGTCGTACTGCGCGCCTTGGTTGGCCTGAAGGTCGGATTCCTCGCGGAAGATAAGCCGGTAGCAAAACAGCAGCATCGCAAGAACCGCCACGAAGAATCCGGGCCGGCTCATCATTGCGCCCATTCCAATGGCCAGCAAGATATTGCCGAAATACAGGGGATTGCGCGTGTGCCGGTAAGGCCCGTCGGCCACCAGCGAAGCAGTTTTCACTTCCGACGCATATACCACCGTGGCGTGCAGATACGACGAGGCCCAAGTGCGAATGAGGGCGGCGGCAACCAGCAGACAGGTCGCCAGGGCAAACAGCAGTCGCGCTGCCAGATTCGAATCCATCCCAGCGCGCGAGGCCATCCAGTTGGCCAGCGCGGCCGCGGAATTCTGCGGGTCCAGGAAGTACACACAAAACGACAAGCCGAAGATCAGTCCGAAGACCATTGCCCGGTTCTTGAACTCCCAATTGGTGGCTCGCATCGACCTCGCTCCTCTTGGCAATCTTTGCTAACTCCTGATACTCTGACCCCAGAGTCACAATGCCCACCCGCAACGTCAATCTTACCGACGAACTTGACCGCTTTGTGCTGAAGAAGATTAAGACTGGCCGTTACGAAAACGCCAGCGAAGTGGTCCGTGCGGCGCTACGGACGTTGGAGCGTGAAGAGCAGGAGCATGCGGCGAAACTTACAGCCTTGCGTTCCGCGATTGATGAAGGTGACGCCAGTGGTGTCGCCGCGGGCGATGTTTTTGCGCGTGTTCGCAAAACACTCAAACTCCCGTCCACGCGACGCTGAGTCGTGGCGCCGCTTCGTCTCTCTCGGCGCGCCGAAGCCGATCTGCTCGGGATCAGTGATCATACCTTGCAGGCCTGGGGCGAAGATCAGGCTTTTCGATACATCGGCGCTCTCGAATCATTTTGTCAGTTGCTGGCGGATAATCCCGCGCTCGGTCGAAGCTGTGACGAGGTTCGCCGGGGTCTTCGCCGGATGGAGAGCGGACGGCATGTAATTTTCTACCGCCGGGAGGCCAGCGGAATTCTTGTTTCTCGCATCCTCCAGAGGCGAATGCTCCCCGAACGGTACGATATGGACGATGGCGACGTACCGTAGCAGGACTTACTATCCGCGTCTCGGAAATCTGCCCCGCTGGGTGACGTATTTGAGCCCGTGAAGGGGCCCCGGTCACGCCCCATGTTAGAATAAAGACGATTTCACCCCACCAGATGTCCGCTCAACCCGATCTTTCTAAGCTCAGCGTTGGCCAGTTCGCGGAGCGTTTCCGCGGCGAGATGATCCCGCTCAGCAATACCTTTTCCTATTTCTGCGCCTCTGTTCCCCTGAGTGAGGAAGACGTGAAGGAATACCTGGAAGAGCCTATCGCCGCCCTGCCACCGGCCATCTCGGCGCTGCTGCCGAAGGTTTCCATCATGCTGGTGCCCTATCTGGAGCGTGTGGATGGCAAGGAAAAGGGGACCCTGCGTAGGGATGAGTTCGTGGTCACCGAGAAACCGCCCGACAGCCGGGCTTCCTGGGCCACCCAGGTCCGCTTCGACAAAGAAGAATTTCTGGTTTTCGCGCTCAAGGATCAGGACGTTTCTGAGTATCACTACCGCTTCTACCACGTGCTGGCCACGTTGGCGGCCGATCATGGCTCCGAAGAGGCTTTGTCCCAATACAGTGCCCTGCTGCGCGAAGAGATGAACGCCCGCGTGCATGGCGAAGTGGACGAAGAGAGCTGGCACATGAAGCAGGCCCTGCTGCGGCGCGACACCAACATCCGCAAAGAGACCAAGGCCTTTCGCGATTACGTCCGCCAATCGCTGATTGACACCCTGACGCTCTACCTGCACGGCATCTGCTGCGATATCGACGTGGAAACCGGCCCGCGCCAATTGCCTAGCCGCCACATGCGCAAGCGGCTCAACCTGCTTTACAGCCTCTATCCGCCACCCGAAAACTACGCCGTGTTCCCCGAACATCAGGAACGTCCTCAGTAGTTTTACGATCCTGAGCCGTTTTTACGAATTGTTACAGCGCGGCCGAAACGGACCGCCAGCCCCACGCGTTCAAACTGCATGGTGTCTGAGTGGGTTCTCGATCCCGATGCGGCCTTGATGGTAAGGGTTTGCGGCGGACACGAGCCCAGTTTTGAGACATTGCTGGCCCGGCACCGCAGCCAGGTGGTGAATCATCTATATCGCCTGGTGCATAACCGCGCCATTGCCGAAGAGTTGGCGCAAGACGTGTTCCTGCGCGTCTACCGCTTCCGCAATCGCTATCAGCCAGAGGCCAAATTCACCACCTGGCTGTTTCGTATCACCACCAACGTGGCGCTGAACTGGCGCAGGGATACGCGGCGCGAAACATCGCATCTGCGTCTGGACGCCGGTTCCCACTATGACGCCCGCCGGATTCAGGTGCCGGATCAGACCCTGCGCGCCGACCAGCAGTTGCTGGCGGAATATCAAGCCAAGGAAATCCGCGACGCCATAGACAGCCTGCCCAACAAGCAACTCGCCGCAGTCTTAATGCATAAGTACGAGGGCATGGATTACGCCACCATCGCCGAAGTGCTGGATTGTTCTATTCCCGCGCTGAAGTCACTGCTGTTCCGCGCGTATGAAACCCTTCGGCGACGCCTGGCGCACTTTGCTCCCCCATCCATCGCGTGAGAAGCTTGCTGGGCTGGCCGCTATTCGCTTACCGCGCCCGCACGCGGCGCCGGTAAAGCCCGATCGCGCATAGCGCGGCGCCTAGCAACGGCAGAGAGACAGGTTCAGGAACCACCGAATTTGCAGCGATCCCGTATTGCAGGTGATCCATCTCGATACCCCCTGAGGTATTCGACAAGGAAATGGCAAATATGCCGTCAGGGTCTGAAACCCCGAAGAAATGGTCCTCACTCACGTCCTGATCGTCCACGCCTGGGCCCGGAACCCATCCGCCGTCCGCGTTTGTTCTGGTTCCCAGAAGAACCATGCCAGGGCCAAAGGCCTGGAACGTCACCGACCCGAGGCCGTCTGTCCAAACGATTCCAACGTCCGTCGGTAAACCACCCAGCACCCCGGCGTCGAAAGTCCAGGTAACACCGGCCGCGCCGCTACTGCTGAACCACGACTCGCAACCCACGCACTTGCCATCGACGGTCCCGTCGTCGGCGTCCACCGAATCGATGATCGTTCCGGAAAAGCCGGAGTTCGTCGCTGTATTGCCCGCACTGGGAGTCACACCCGGGCCTGCAGGAGTGTTGTTCTCAAAAGTGTTCAGAAAAAACGAACTGAACGATAGTCCGGAAAAAGGGCTATCGCTAGATTGTAAGTACGACGTTGATGGTGTGTAGAATGTTGGCGAAGCCGTAGCTGCGGCAACAAACAAAAGCGGGATCAGTCCACCCGCGCAAGTAGATATTCGCATACAATCCTCCGTTACTCGCGGCTTTCCCCGGCCGCCAGTTCTGCCGAAAGTCTACTAGATTACATACGGTCGCCGTCAACGTGAACAGTCCTATCGGTACCTTCAGTACCTGACGAGCCCGGATCTGCCTGGCCTACTCTGCGCGTTATATAATGGCCCCCGGTTGGCTTTTGCCTCCGGTTGGCCCTATGAAAGCATTGCTCTTACTTCTGCTGGCGATTCCTGCTCTCGCCCAGATGGATTTCTCCGGCGAGTGGGCGCCGGTTCAGGACGAAGACAACACCGGTAATCCCTACATCGGGGAGTTCATCGGTATTCCGTTGAGTCACGCTTCCCTGCTGCGCTCGGAAGCGTGGGAAGCGTCGTATCAGACGCTGCCGGAGTGGCAATGCCGGCCGCACGGTGCCATGTACATCTCGCGCGGACCCTCCCAGGTGCGCATCTGGAAAGAAGTGGACCAGGTAACGCGCCAGATCACCGCCTGGCACGCCGAATGGCTGCGCTCCATCGACAATCCTTACTACATGGACGGCCGCCCGCGTCCCTCCGAATTTTCGGCACACACCTGGGGCGGATTTTCCACCGCCGAATTCGTGGGTGACATGTTGAAGATCACCACCACGCATTTGAAAGAGGATTATTACCGGCGCAACGGCGTCCCTTCGAGCGACCTGGCTACGCTGACGCAGTATTGGATCCGGCGCGGCGATTATCTCACCTGGATCTTGATCGCTTATGATCCGGTCTATCTCACGCAGCCCATGATTCGCAGTTCGGAATACCGGCTGGCGCTGAACCAGCAGATTCCGCCTTATCCGTGCGATGTCGTCGAAGAGGTGGTGCGCCCCAAGGGCGACGTGCCGCACTACATGCCCGGCGCCAATCCGTTTCTCGGCGAGTTCGCCAAGAAATACAACTTGCCCGTGGAAGTGACCATGGGCGGCGCGGACACCATGTATCCGGAAGCAGCCAGAAAGCTGATCCGGGCAGCGAACGCGGAGCCGCCCAAAAAATAATGCTTGCGAAAACAGTAATCCTTGGCGCAGTGTTGTGCGGCGCCGGCGCCTGGGCGCAATCTAAACCGCACGTCGAAATCGTCCCGGTGCGGGGCCACATCTATATGCTGGCCGGCGCCGGTGGAAACATCACCGTTTCCATTGGGCCGGACGGCGTTCTGCTGGTGGATTCCGGCCTGGCGCAAATGACCGATCAGGTTCTGGCGGCGATTGACCAATTGCGCCAGCGCGTAAGCGCCAGCGGCGCCCCCGCCAAGCCCATCCGCTACATCATCAACACCCATTTGCATCCCGATCATATCGGCGGGAACGAAAAGATCGGCGAAGCGGGCAAGACCATCACCGGCGGCAACGTGATCGGGGATATTGGCGACGCCACCGAAGGCGCCACCATCGTGGCACACGAAAAGGTGCTCGATCGCCTGAGCCCCAACGGTACGCCCACGGTCTCCTTCAAGGCATTGCCGACGCTCACTTTTCTGAGCGATCAAATGAAGCTCAGCCAGTTTTTCAACGGTGAAGGCATCCAGATTTTCCACGAAAAGCCGGCGCACACCGACGGCGACAGTATCGTGTTTTTCCGCGGCTCGGATATCATTAGCGCGGGCGACATTTTTCTCACCACCAGTTACCCCATCATCGACCTGCCGAACGGCGGCAGCCTGCAAGGTGTGATCGACGGCCTGAACCACATCTTGGATTTATCCGTCGCCGAATTTAGAACCGAAGGCGGAACGCTGGTAATTCCCGGCCACGGACGCATCTGTGACACCGCCGACGTGGCGTACTATCGCGATATGGCTACCATCGTTCGCGATCGTATCCGAGCCATGATCAAAAAGGATATGACGCTGGAGCAGGTGAAGGCGGCCAAGCCCACCGCCGATTGGGACCCCCGCTATGACAAAAGCACGTTCTGGACGCCGGACATGTTTGTGGAAGCGGCCTATAAGAGTCTGAGCCAGGCGAAAGCGGGCGAGGGCAAAAAGTGATGCGACGATTGTGGATGCTTGCCGCGTTTTCCGCGGCCCTGTATGCCCAGCGCCCAGCCGAAGCCCCACGCACCGCGCAAGCCGCCGCGCCCATCGATCTCACCGGTTATTGGGTGTCGCAGATTGTGGATGAATGGCGCTTCCGCGTCACTCCGCAGAAGGGCGATATCGTCTATCTGCCCATCAATGCCCAGGCTCGCAAAATCGCGCTGGCCTGGGATCCCGATAAGGACACCGCAGACGGCGAGCAATGCAAGGCTTATGGCGCCGTGGGCGTGATGCAGCGGCCGGGACGCCTGCACGTGTCGTGGAAAGATGAAAGCACATTGCAGATCGATGCCGATTCCGGCACCCAGACCCGCAGCCTGCATTTCGGCCAGGCGTCCGCCCCGGCTGGAGATCCAACCTGGCAGGGATACTCGTCCGCACAATGGGAGGTTCGTGGACGAGCTCTCATTGATCTGGGCGGTATCGGTTTTGTGGCCGGGGGCGGACGACCTCAACCCACGCGCGGCCAAGGCGGAACGTTGAAGGTTGTCACCACGAAAATGCGCCCCGGATACATTCGCAAAAACGGCGTGCCCTACAGTGGAAACGCGGTGCTTACTGAATACATGAACATCCTGGCCGGACAGCAGGGCGATACATATCTGACGGTGACTGCCACAGTGGAAGATCCGGCTTATTTGAACCAGCCTTTTCTCAGAACCTACACCTTCAAGAAGGCCACAGATGCGGCTGGCTGGGATCCCACACCGTGTTGGCCCAAGTAGGTCGGCCTAAATAGGTCAGCCCAAATGAAAACTATCGCACTTGCTCCGCTGTTATTTGTGATTGCATCCGCCCAGGCGGCCAATAATTTCGTTCTCGTGGCGCACAGCGGCGCAGGCGACTATTCGAAGATGACGCCGGAAGTGATCGACGCGCGGCGCGCTGGCATGGAGCAGGCCATTCGGGCCGGTTACGCGATTCTGGCGCGCGGTGGTACCAGCCTGGATGCGGTGGAAGCCACCATTCGCGTCATGGAAGATTCCGGCCTCTACGACGCCGGCCGCGGCGCGTATTACACCAAGGAAGGCGTGCCGGAGATGGACGCCGCCATCATGGATGGCCGTACCTTGCAGGCCGGCTCCGTCGCGGCGCTAAAGCATATCGCCAATCCGATCCATCTGGCGCGCCTGGTGATGGAGAAGACCCCGCACGTTTTGCTGGTGGCCGATGGAGCAGAGGAGTTCGCAAAATCGCAGGGCATCGAACTGGTGTCGCCGTATTATTTCTACACCCAGCGCGAGTGGAAAAGATTCCAGGACGCTGAGAAGGCCAAGAAAGCGGGCGCCGGGCATGGAACCGTGGGCGTGGTGGCGCTGGATCAAGCGGGCAATCTGGCGGCGGGAACCTCCACCGGCGGCACGGTTTTGAAAATGCCAGGCCGCGTTGGCGATTCGCCCATCATCGGCGCCGGCACCTACGCCAATAACGATAGCTGCGCGGTCTCGGCCACCGGCACCGGCGAATATTTCATGCGCAACGTGGTGGCGTCCGACATCTGCGCACGCGTGAAGTATCTGCACGTCTCGCTGGATCAGGCCGCCAACGACGTGGTGATGAAGGAACTGGTGGCGCAGCATGGCGACGGTGGTGTCATCGCGCTTGACCGGCAAGGCAATAGCGCCACACCGTTCAATACCACCGGCATGATGACGGGGACGGTTCGCTCCGGCGGCGAAATCAAAATATTGGGCATCCCGGGCCAATGAATTGGGCCTGGTACGCGGTTCTCTCGGCTTTCTTCGGCGCGCTGGTCGCGATTTTCGGCAAAATCGGCGTGCGCGGCGTCGATAGCAATCTCGCGGTAGCCTTCCGCACTGCCATCATCGTGTTCTTCGCCTGGGGTATCGTTGCGGTGCAGGGCAACGCCTCCGATCTGTTCAAAATCTCGCGGCATTCGCTGCTGTTTCTTTTTCTCTCCGCCATCGCTACCGGCCTTTCGTGGCTGTTCTACTACAAGGCTCTGCAGATAGGCGAAGCATCGCGCGTGGCGCCCATCGACAAACTGAGCGTGGCGCTGGCGGTGGGCCTGGCGTTCGTTTTCTTAGGCGAGAAGCCGCATCTCGGCAACGTGCTAGGAGCAAGCCTGATCGTTGCGGGCGTGCTGGTAACGGTCTTCGTGAAGTAGCAGCCAGGCACTTCGCTACTTCTCTTCCCGCTCCTCCGGTTCTTCGAATTCCAGCGCATCCAGCACTTCCGACGCCTCTGGTTGATTCGCAAAGCGCTTCAACACCCGAATCGATTGTCCGGCTGAAAATCCCGCATAACGCAGCCGGCGAAAGGCCCCAGCCAAATTCTTGGCCTCGCTGAGAAAGGCAGGCAGCTGCTTACCGCGAAATTTGCGGAGCAGAAACTCCTCAATCAGCTTCGCCTCATCAGTCTGCTCGTAGGTCTTCTCCGTCACCTGCTCGGCTAGTTTCGGCGCCACGCGCCGCTGGCGCAGGTCGCGCAGAACCCGAATCTTTCCCAGGCCCTGATTCTGGAGCCGGGCGCTCGCATAATTTTCAGCAAAACGCCGGTCGTTCAAGTAGCCTGATTCTTTCAGTTTCGCGAGGACTGCATCCACGTCCTCATCACTTTGCGCGCGGCGGCGAAGTTTCTCGCGCAGCTCCCCAGACGAATGCGCGCGTCCACCTAGTGCACGCAATGCAACGTTTAAGAGCTTATCGCGGTCTAACGGCTGTGGCTGTCGTTTCGCCATGACAAAGGAACACTACCAGATTCGAGGCTGCTATTGTAGAGGAGAGTCTGAACTTATTGGAAAGAAAGGACGGCTGACAATGGACGACGACAACAAGTTTTCGTACTTTTTTCTGGGGTTGGGACTGGGGGTCGCGGCGGGACTGCTGTTTGCTCCGAAATCCGGGCCCGAGACAAGGGATCTGTTGCGATCCAAAGCTGACGAAGGTAAAGAATACCTGAAGCGGCGTACTACTGAGTTAGGGGACCAGGCGTCGGATGTGCTGGAACGTGGCAAATCCACGGTCTCGCGCCAGCGCGACAATCTGGTGGCGGCGGTTGAGGCTGGCAAGCAGGCCTACCGGGAAGCGGTTACCAGCACGCCGAACGACGCGGAACATATTTAAATCCGCCGGAGGTTGAAGATGAGCGAGACCACTCTGCTTTACGTGATGACGGCTTTCGTCATCATCTCGGCTATCGCGCTGTGTATCCAGGCCGGTATGTTGACTGCGATTTATAAGACCACCAAATCGCTGGAGGAGAAAATCACTCCTCTGGTGCCAAAAGTGGAAAGTCTGGTCGCCAAGGCGACTTCAACTGTGGAGCAGAGTGGCCGTCAGATCACGGATATAACCACGCGCGCCAACGATATTCTAGACTCCACCAAGCGGCAGTTGGCCATTGTGGAGGAAGTGGTGGGCGATGCCGCCGTGCGCGCCAAAGTGCAGATGGAGCGCGTGGAATTGGTGCTGGACGACACCTTGAGCCGTGCCCATGAGACCGTAGCCGTGGTTCACGATGGCATCATGCGCCCATTGCGCGAGGTGAACGGCATCGCGGCGGGGGTGCGTGCGGCATTGGGCTCGCTGGCGCGTGGGAATCGTCCCACGGTGGACCGGGCCACCAGCGACGAAGAGATGTTCATCTAGTTTCCCGAGCTGTTTTATTGGGTAGGCGGCGCGGTAGTGGGCGCTGCCGGCGCCGAGGGGCTGGTAGAAGAGGAACCGAACGGGCTGCTTCCCGCTGAGTTGTTCCCGAACGGTGAATTGCTCCCGCCTGTCGAATTGTTCCCGAAAGGACTGCTGGTTCCGCTATTAATTTGCTGCTGCACCTGTTGTTGCTGGTTCACTGCGGCCGCCCCCACCACGGTCTTGTCCTTCTTCACGTCGTAAATAAATTCCCACTCTTTATATTTGCTATGGTCATTCACCACGTGAATTCCTTTGCCATCGGCGGTGCTGGCCACTCCCGCGATTCCGCCGGTGTTGCCTGAAGTGAATCCGCCCATGGACGACGGAGGCTGCCGTGGTGTGGTGAGGATCTGCTGAATCAGGTTGGCAGCGCTTTGCTGGCCTGCGCCGGGGGCTGGCGCTCCTGGCCCAAAACCCTGCCGGCCGCCTCCCGTGATGGGCTGACCCGGATATTGCGGAGACGTGGGTGTCTGGCCAGGATTTGTGGGGGTCTGGCCAGGATTAGCTCCCGATGATGGCTGCGATACCCCGGGCGGAAATTGCACCGGCGTCTGCGGAGCCTGAGATGGATCGGTAGCGCCGGGCTGTCCCGGAAGTAGCGGCTGTCCCGGCATCTGAGGCTGCCCGGGAATCTGCGGCTGGCCGGGATTCTGAGGCTGTGTGGGATCTTGTGGGATTACCGGATCATTCGGGTCCCCGGGCTGTTGCACCGGCTGGCCCGGATAGGGCTGTTGAACAGGCTGCACCGGTTGTTGCGGCTGAGTGGGAATGGGATCGGGTTCTTGCGCCGTAACCGGCTCTTCAATAGGCTCGCCCGGCGTTCCAATGCCATTTGCCCCCACACCTCCCTGTCCTCCAGCTCCAATGATGCGGTCGCTGGGCCGTCTAAGCGCCATGTTCAGAGGATCTGGCGGCTGCGCGTTCGGATCGTTCGGATTATTGGGATCGGCCTGCTGCTGGGGCGAGTTCGGCTGGGAGGAATTAGGCTGGGGCGGGTTTTGCGTCGCGCCGGCGGTTTGCGCCGAACCGGCAGTTTGCGCCGAGCCTGGGGTTGAATTGAGCCCGCTACCGGTGCTGCTGCCCGGAAGCGGAGCGGGTGGCTGGACCAGTGAATCGGTGAGTTGTCCGGCGGGGCCGACATGCAGCAAGCGGAATTCCTTGCCGGTCAACGGGTCCAGATAACGGCGGCGCAGAAAGCGAATGTTGCGAGTGGTCTCCAAATCGTCCAGCGTTTGCGGATAGGTCTGATACTTGCGGTAGAAGAGCTGAATCGCGCGTTGATATTGCAGGGCGCGATCGATGGTCAGCTGCTCTCTGGTGCGCTGCGATTCAAACGCGATGCGCGGCACTTCGATATACAACGTAATGGCGATAGCGGCCGCCATGACGAACACCAGCAGCAGCGCAAAGCCGCCCTCATCGCTCCGGGTGTCACGGCGGGTTTTCTTCATCCAGCCATCTCCGCTTCCAGCGGCAGCGTCTGTTGATTGTTGCTCTTAAACTCGGTGTCTTCCACCACGGCCGAATTTACGCCGATGCGAACAATCTTGTAGCGTTTCTTGATCATGTCGCCTTCACTGGCGATCACGATCTCTTCGCCATCCAGGAAGAAAGCGCGCTTGTCCCCTACCTTGGTTTTGTTAACGAACCCATAGAATTTCAGCGGGATGGGGGGCGCCTTGGGCTCCGGTGGAGGCTCCACGGGTTTGGGCATCGTGGGGCCCACGAACGGCCTCGCGATCGCGATCTTGTCCGGTTCCTTTACTTTGATCGCTTCCGGCGGTGCGGCTGAGACCTCAAATAGCGAGCGCGTGCCGCCTTCCACGTCTACTGTTTTCAGCTTGGCAAGCAAATCCAGGCGCAAGGTTGGATCGATGTTCGCGGTATCCACGTTCTTGGGCTTCAACGTCGGCCGGAATTCCCGAGTGCCGCCGGCGGTCTGCTGCACCACGCGGAATGACGATCGGCCCACTGGACCTTGCGCTACGGCCGGCGAGGAACCGGCCAAAGGGGAACGGCTGACCACCGGCGTGGAGCTCGAGCCGCCGCCCGGGTTGCTGTTATAAAAATAGGCGAAGCCGGCCAGCGCCACCAAGCCCGCCAGCACGGCGATCTTCTTGGGGTCCGCACCCACCTTGGATGGAATCAGGTTCATTGTGCTGAACCGTCCTCCTTTACGAAGGTGTCCAGCTTCAGCATCACATTCAGCCGGCCGCCAGTTTGTTGCGGGGTCGCGTTGAGGCTCTCGATGATCAACAGCCGGTCAGACTTGTCGAGCAGGTTGATGAAATGAATCAGATCCGGATACAAGCCCTCAAAATTGGCCGTGATCTGCATCATATCCAGCGTATCGCTTCCATCCACCGCTTCCAGGGCCAGGGCGCTGTCGCGCGACGTGATCTTGGCTTGCACCGCCAGATCGTTCAGTTCGGCAATGATAGTGGAATACGCGGTCCGGCGCGGCAGAAAGTAGCCCACCATGAATTTGTCGCCTTCGCCGCGCCCGCTCTCGATCTTGCCGGCCAACAACCGTGTCCGGTCCAGCACGCCTTGCTGCTGGCGTATCGCCGCGTGCATATCCAACGCCTGCTGCGCCAGTTCCTGCGCGGAGCCGCCGATGGGGCGAATGACGAAATACAGCGCCACCAGATTGGCAACCACCAGCACACCCAGGCCCAGGCGGATCAATGCGCGCGGATTGTTGGGCGGCCAGGCGTTAAAGCTTTTGGGCATAGGTCACCGTGAAGTGATAGCGATAGAACGGATCGGTCTGCGAAGGCGGCGCCGACGATTGCACGCTGGTATTGCCAAACTGCGGTGAGCCTTCCAGCTTCCGGAACAGTTCCAGAATGGGCGGAACGTCTTTGGCCCCCACCACCATGTCCAGCAGAACCTGGTTCTGCGTATCGATCTCCGGCAGCCGCACCGAGACCACCCGCACGTTATACGGCATCACCTTCTCAAGGTCGGCAAAGATCTTGGTCCAGCTGATGGCCTTGCGTTCGATTAGCGTGTTCAGAAAAAGACTGCGTTCCAGCACCTCGGCATTTTCTGGTCTGCGCAGCGTCATATTCAGCTTGGCCTGCTGGTCTGCAATGGATTTCAGCCGCGCGTTCTGCTGGTTGATCGCGATCCGGATATCGGCCGCCTGGTGCCGCTCCGAAACAATCGTCACCACCTGGTAAATAAGCAACAGGCTCAGCACCACGGCCAGTGCCACGGAACCCACCAGCACCGGACGGTCCCTGCGGAACGGTTCGCTCGCAAGATTGATGGGTATTCGCAAGGCCATAACCTACGCCAGTGACTCCAGATATCCGAGCAAACCGGTATTGCCCTTCCCCGGCGTTCCAAATCGCGAGCGAATGGGTTGCACCGCGACACCCCACTCTTTTTCCCAGCGCGGCGCCAGTTGCTCCATCTCCGCTCCGAATCCAGCCAGCCAGATCTGCTTCGGACGCCCTTTCAGCTCGTCTTCGACATAAGCGATAGTGGGATGCAGAACAGATTCGATATCTTCCTGGCGTCCGCCCTCCATTTCGATACAGCGCGCCAGGTTCACCGCGTTTTCCTGCAGCACCAGGACCGAGAGAACCCGCCCGCTCAGTTTCACCAGCAAACTGATGCCGTCGGGAGCCAGCAGATTGAGCGCCGCCAGCGACGACGTGGTGACCAGGCCGGGATGAAAGCCGGCCGCTCGAAAGGGTGCTTCATACTGGACCACGATATCGGAAGACATCACCGCAGCCAGTATTTCCACCTTCGCGCCGGTCTTGGTATTCGACGATCGTGGCTGCTCCACGTAGCTGACCACCGCCGTATCCACTTCGAAGGGTACGCTCTTCTTCAGGCGGAAACGGACCAGAGCCTGTTGTTCCTCCAGGTCTGACGGGAACGTGTCGAAATCGAGCACCGCGACGCGCGCGCAATAGTCGGGCAGGATGACGGCGGCGCGGCGTTTACGATGGCCATTGGCGGGCGCCAGCGACTGGATGTGATCCAGCAGGACTTGCGGTTGCTGTATGTTGTCGTGCAATGGAGAAACCAACAGTACACCCGGGGTAAAGTACGAAAACTCCGCCAGGCTGGGCTCCGCTACAGGCGCGTAAGCCAGGCCTTCTTCGGATAGTTCGAAAGCATGAGTAGGCGGCGGATCTTGCAGCAGATTGGCGAAAGCGCTCATACCGTCCCCAACTCCAGTTCATACCTCAACTGCTTTTGCTTATGGCGCACGAGTGCGTGCGCGATAACTTCGAGACTGCGATTCCCTGCCATAACCTAGCCTTCGATGAAGGTTACCTTGTTGATCTCCTTCAAAGTGGTCACGCCCTCACGCGCCTTATCGATGGCGTGATCGCGCAGGAATGTCATGCCTTCATCGCGCGCCACCCGCTTAATTTCCGACGCCGGGCGCTTGTCGAGAATCATCTCGCGAATGTGCTCGCTCAGATCCAGCAGTTCGTGAATCGCGGTACGGCCCCGGAAACCAGTGCCGCCGCATTCAAAGCAGCCTGGACCCTCGTATAGCGTTACATTCCGCCATTCCTCGGGATTCAGCCCGCTTTCGATCAAATACGAATCGGGATACTGCACCGGCGCTTTGCAGTACACGCAAATCACGCGGACCAACCGCTGCGCCAGGATGCAATTCAGCGCCGACACGAAGTTGTACGGCTCCACGCCCATGTTCAGGAAGCGTCCCAGCACGTCCAGCACGTTGTTGGCGTGAACGGTGGTGAAAACCAGGTGGCCGGTGAGCGCGGCGTTGATGGCGATCTGCGCCGTCTCCTGATCGCGGATTTCACCCACCATGATCTTGTCCGGATCGTGCCGCAGGATGGATCGCAGGCCGCGCGCGAACGTCAGCCCCTTCTTCTCGTTCACCGGAATCTGCGTGATTCCCTTGATCTGATATTCCACCGGGTCTTCGATGGTGATGATCTTGTCTTCGTCGTTCTTGATCTCGCTCACCCCGGCGTACAGCGTGGTGGTTTTGCCCGAACCCGTGGGACCGGTCACCAGCACCATCCCGTAAGGCTCCTTGATGTAGCGGCGAAACTTAACCAGGTCGGCATCGGAAAAGCCCACCACGTCGAGCGAAAGCTTGGCGAACTTCTCGCTCATCGATTCTTTGTCCAGCACGCGCAACACGGCGTCTTCGCCATGAATTGTGGGCATGATGGAAACGCGGAAATCGATCAAGCGCCCCTTGTAGCGCACCCGGAAACGGCCGTCCTGAGGCGTGCGGCGCTCCGCGATATCCAGTTCGCTCATCACTTTGATGCGCGAAATGATGGTGGAATGCCAGTCCTTCGAAATGGGCGGCATGGCGTAGTGCAGCACGCCGTCAATCCGGTACTTGATCGCCACTTCCTGGTCGCGCGTTTCAATGTGAATGTCACTGGCGCGCCGCTCCAGCGCGTTAAAAATGGTGGTGTCCACCAGCTTGATCACCGGCGCGATGTCGCTGTCGGCGGTCAGCTTGTCGATGGAGAGGGTCTCGTCCTGGTTCTCCTCCTCGCCGATCATTACGTCCAGCGTGAAGCCCTCGGTAACCTCTTCCAGCACGCGCTGCGACTGCTCGGTTTTCTTGAGCAGATCGGAGATCTGCGACAAAGTGGCCACCTTGACGTGCAGTTTCTTCTGCAGCAGAATCGCCAGCTCGTCAATCAGGTTCAGGTTGCGAGGATCCGCCAGCGCGATGTCCAGGTGCCCGTTTTGCGAATGGATGGGCACGAAGTTGTAGCGGAACATCAGATCCACGGGCACCGAATGAAACAGGTCGTGATCGATGCGAACTTCCCGCAAATCGACAAACTCGCAGCGGTAGCGCGCAGCCAGGGTCTTGGCCTGGGCGATTTCGTCGGCGGGTTGGATGATTTTGAGGGTATCTCTAGCGGCCATGGGAACCTCTGCGGAATCCAGGAGTCGAGAATTCGGAATTCGAGGAACCCGCCGCGCCCCGGCTGGCTACCGGCAATTCTGACTTCTGAATTCTGCCTTCTGAATTCTTCTTCTTCATTTCAACGTATCCGCCAATGAGAAGATCGGCAAATATAGCGCAACCAATACGAAGGTCACAAAAGCACCCATACAAAGCATGATCGCCGGCTCTATCAGCGAGAGCGTGGCCGTCATCCGGGTGTTCACGTCATCCTCATAGAATTCCGCTACGCTGGCCAGCATTTGCGGCAGCGCGCCGGTGGATTCTCCCACCTCCACCATGTCGATGGAAAGCCCCGGGAAGATGCCCGTTTTGGCCAGCGCGCCGGATAACGCCTGGCCTTCCTTCACCCTTTGCCCGGCCTCAGCCAGGCTGTTCTTGAGCAGCCGCGTGCCCAGCGAACTGGACGCCGTGTCCAGCGCCTGCAGCAGCGGAATTCCGCCCACCAGCAGCGTGCCCAGTACACGGGCGAATTGCGCCACCTGGTACTTGATCCAAATCTCGCCCACCACCGGGACGCGCAGCCGCCAGCGGTCCACTCGCTCCTCGCCCTTTTCGGTTTTCGCCCAGAAGCGCACCCCCACCGCCAGCAGCACCAGGCCCACAAAGGCGAACAGGATGTAGTTGCGAGCCGTGGTCCCGATGGCGATCAGGATCTGGGTGGCCGCCGGAAGCTGCGCCGACATGCTGCTGTACAGCTCGGCGAACTTGGGCACCACAAACGTGATCAGAAACACCATCAGGCAAATCACCAGCACGATCAACAGGCAGGGATACACCAGCGACAGCACAATCTTCTTGCGCACGCCCAAGGCCAGCTTCTGATAGGTGATAAAGCGGTCCAGCACCTCGCCCAGCGCGCCGCTCTTTTCGCCCGCCAGCACCGATGTGACGTAGATGGGCGGAAACACTCCCTGGCGCGCGAACGCGTCCGACAACAGCGATCCGTTCTTTACCTCTTCCCGGACGGCTTTGATGTGCGGCGCCAGTTTCGCGTCGGTAAGACGCTCGGATAAAAGATCCAGCGCCTTCAAAATCGGCAGCCCGGCCCGAATCAGCGTGACGAACTGCTGATTGAAGATCAGAAACTTTTCCAGGTTGATCTTCTTCTTGCCGCCGCCCAGCGCCAGGCCGGCGATCTCGCGCCGCGGCTTCACCGAATAGATCAGAAAGCCTTGCTGGGAAAAGCGGTCGCGCAGTTCCCGCTCTGACCCGGCTTCGGCCACCTGCTGGTGCATTTCGCCGCGCGGATCGGCGTACTTCAGGACGAATTCCGCCATTATTCGCTCCCCTCGGCGTCCACCAGCGTGGCGCCGGCGGGCATCTGGAACTTGAACAAAGCGTCGTTTACCGGCGGATTCACCTTCTCGCCGTCCAGCTGGAATGTAAGTAGCGAGTCCTGGAGGTTGATGGCCATGCGCACAATCTGATAATCGGGCGTTACCAGCATTTGCACCTGCTCGTAGGGGAATTTATCGCTCTTGGCCTTAGCCGTCAGCAGGGAATTCATGCCTTCCGGCTTCACTTCGAAATCGCGAAAATCCTTGGCAAAATCCAGCTTTCCCAGCAGAAAGGCCAGTGGGGCGCGCATATCGTCGCAGGCTCTGAGCTTGGTTTTCTCCACGCGGTGCGCTTCGGGCGTGTAGAGATACACATCCTTGCCATCCGAGACAAAGAGCTTGCCCGTGGGGGTCGTATAATCCCAACGCATTTTGCCCGGCTTGCGCAGCGTTAGCTCGCCCGATTCGCTCTTGCGCGCCCGGCCCTGCACCGCGTACGATTCCACAAAATGCACTTGCAGCGTCTTGGCGCGGTTGTAGCGCTGTTCCACACCCCTGAGAAGTGTGTTCAGATCCACATCGGCGGCTGCCATCGGAAGGCAGACAAGGGACGCCCAGAGCACCAGTCGGGTCACATTATGGTTGACGCGCCCGGGTCCCCAGATGTGCAGAATCAATTGGATACAGAAAATGCGTTGTAAGTTACTGATTTTACGGCCATAATTGCCTTGTGCCGAAAGTGCTTGTAACCGAGGATGCCCTGGCGGCTATCCATACCATCCGTCAGTCGCCGGAGAATTATGATCTAAAGCGAGATCTGGCGCCGTTTCTGCGCCACAAAAGCAATCATGCCATCGCAGCAGCGGCGGCCGCGGCCGAGCACCTGGAGGCGGCCGTGCTGGCGCCAGACCTGGTGCAGGCCTTTGAAAAGCTGATGCGCGATCCGGCCAAGCTGGATCAGGCCTGCAAAGCCACCATCGCCATCGTCCAGGCCCTGATCCAATTGGAGGATGCGGCGGCAAAGGTCTACTTCGCCGGAATTCGCCATGTCCAGAAGGAAGGCAGCTTCGGACCGCCGGTGGATGCAGCCGCCCCGCTGCGTGGCTTGTGCGCCAGGGGTTTGGCGCGAATGGGACATCCCGATGCGTTACTCGAATGTGTCACACTGCTGGCCGACCCCGAAATCGCCGCGCGCGCCGGTGCGGTTCGCGCCATCGCCGATTCGGGGCGTCCCGATGGGGTTCTGCTGCTGCGGCTGAAAACGCTGCTGGGCGACAAGGAAATCGACGTGACGGGAGAGTGTTTTGCCGCGCTGCTGAGCCTGGACCCGGTGGGTTCGGTGGAATTCGTGGCCCAGTTCCTGAATTCCCGGACGGATGGCATCGGCGAGCAGGCT
>DATHNM010000472.1:0-16764 GCA_035486095.1 Bryobacteraceae bacterium | reverse complement strand
CTGAGCGCAGCCAGTTGCTTCCGATCCGCATCCGTCAGAGTCAAAGGGGCGGCGGGCGGGAGAGGCATATCCTCTCTCAGTATGCGACCTATCTGCCTAATTAGTCCAGTTATTTAAGAAACAGCAGACTAGTAATTGTCTATTTTCAATCCCAGGAAAAATAAAAAGACTCCAGAAGCGGCCCACAAGGACTGGCGGCTTCTGGAGTAACCCGAAGAAGGAAGTGGGTCAGACAGCCTGTCGATGCGCCAGCGCGGAATTGCCAATCCGCTTGGTCTCGCGCATGCGTTCCGTGGCCGAATCAACGGCGTCAGCCAAGGATTGATGTTTTACCTGCACGCCGCCCCAGCTGAACAGAATGGAGCAGGGGCCGATGCCGCGCAGTTGGTAATCCCAAAGGCGCTCGGAAATGTGATTCAAGCGGCGCTGCGATTGCGCGCCCTCTTCGCCGCGGCACACTATCACGAACTCGTCATAGGCAGTGCGGCAGGAAAAATCTTTTTCTCGCAGCAAACCGGCGATATAGGTCCCCACCGAAGGCATCAAGCCCTGGCTGTGCCACATGCTGCTGTCGCTATCGTTAATGCCGATGGAAACCACCAGACCGGTGAAGGGTTCCTGGCTCTCGAGCATTTCCTGGAACGCGGGCGGCTGGATCATTCCGCTGGGACCGGGATCGCCATCCTGGATCATGTGATAGGCCGCTTCCACGGTGTTCTTCTTTTGCGCTATTTCCGGATCGCCATTCCCCGAGGAAAGCAGATTGCGACTGGGCTGGCTGGATATCAAGCGTTCCCATAGTGCGGCATCGATGGTGAAAGCCGGGAGCGCGGCAAAAGAGGCTGCCGCGGGGACGGAGGGCGGCGCCATTTGAACGGTAACCGTCTCGCGTTCGCGCAGTTGCACCGGAGGGCGGAAAGGAGTGGCGGTGCCGACCAGCGGTTCCAACGGGCGTTCCGCTGCCAGGCGCCTGGCGGGAGCGAACTCGAGCGGAGCGCTGTCGAAGATCAGAGTTGGGCGCTCGAAGCGAGCAACCCCGTGAAGATTGGATTTGATTCGTTGTGGCTGCTGCCGCGGACGTTGTTTCCGGCGATGATCGAAGAAGACTACCAGGGCCGCCGCGGTTAGGATGACCACCACGGTGAGAGTCATTTGGAGGTCGGTAAAATCCATGACGACTCGATTGTAGGCGGGCGGCGGACGGCTCGAAATAGACTCCCGGGTTCAAAATCGGAGGGTACGAAGCAGGGGTTACCGGATGGATCGGGAGTACTAAGAAGGTGGGTGTGCGGCCGTAACCGTTAACGCCGTGTGGTTCGGCGTATGGGCCGTGCTACCATGAAAACCAGTCAATTTTGCTCGCGCCTTCGCCTCGTTCCGGCGTACGCCAGCTCGCCTGTAACCGTGAACCACGCTGCCGAGTGACCCCGCAGCTAAGGAGTGTCCGCATGACCAATATCTTTGTGGGAAATCTTTCCTACGAAACCTCCCAGGAAGACCTGGAAGCAGCTTTTAATGAATTTGGCGCCGTGGAACGAGTGAATATCGTGCGCGATCGCGACACCGGCCAGCCCCGCGGGTTCGCTTTCGTGGAAATGACTAATCGTAATGAAGCTTCCAATGCAATTGCCGGTTTGAATGGCCGCAATATAAACGGCCGCGATTTGAATGTGAATGAAGCCCGCCCGCGTGAAGAGCGGACTGGCGGCGGTGGCGGCCGTCCGGGAGGCGGAGGTGGAAATCGCAGCGGCGGCGGTGGCGGCGGTTTCAATCGCGGACGCAGCAAGGGACCGCGCTGGTAAATTGCGCGCCCGCTTCGCCATTTCCCACCTTGGTTCGTAAACTCACAACTCGTTTGGGACCTTACTGGTTGCTTCTCGAAGCATCCGGCGATTCCACTTGGCGCCTGCAACTGCTGGGCGACAACCACCATGAGGCGGAGATCACCGCGGTGGATGAGGAAGAAGCCAAGGATGCGGCCGTGGTGGCGACGGTGGCCCTATTAAAGGAAGAGAATCCGGAGTTTAAGGAACCTGCGAAAGTGCAGTGGAACCCGGCATTCGTTTCCGACAACCGGTTTAATCTTTAAGGCAGTTCTGCCTCGGTGGCGGTTCAGAAAGCCTATTGGCAGCCGTTCAAGCCCTTGGTCAAACAAATGGATGACGTGGGCGCGGGCGGTATTGGAATGTGGCGATCTGTCATCAGCTTGGCCAGCAGCGCGGCGGCCTCCGGATGTGGAATGGCCGATTGCACGCCGACGCGCACCAAGCCGCGCGCCCAATCGATGGGAATCCAGGTCTTGCCCAGCAGCGCGCCGTTGACGCTATCGCGGCTGCCACCATCGTGCGCATCCAGATTCGCGCCATGGTCCACCAGCATTTGAATCACTTCCACGCGGCCTTTGTGAGCGGCGCCGTGCAGCGCCGTGCGGCCTTCGTCGTCGGCGACGTTGGGATCGATACCCAGATCCAGGCACATTTTGACGGCTTCGATGTTTTGTTCGGGCGACCATTCGTAGGTTACGCCCTCTACCCAGCCGATGCCCGAAGCCACGGCCAGAGGCGTCACGTTGTGCGCGGTGAACAGCTTGGGATTCGCGCCATGCTCGAGCAGCAGCTTCATGAGCTCCACGTCGGCCGATTGCGCGGCGCGCAGAAACGGAGTAGCGCCGTCCTCAAACAGCCATTGCATGGTGAAATTGGTCCGCGTTTCGGTGCTATCGCCGGTGCACTCTTCCGCCTTTGATTCCACGCCGCAGACGCGAGCGTTCACGTCGGCGCCTTTGGCGATCAGCAGCTTGATGAAATCCAGATGATCCATATCCGGCGCTCGCACCGGATAATCGCCGCCTTCGATATTGCGGTTGTCGGTGGCCAGATAGAGCGGCGTCCAACCACCATTGTTGGGCGTGTTCGGGTTGGCGCCGTGCTCCAGGAAATATTGCCCCAGTTTGTAATGCTTGTTCTGCGTGGCAACCAGCAGGGGCGTCCAACCATAAAACGTTCGCTGATTGACGTCGGCACCCGCTTCCACCAGGGTCTTGGCGCATTCCATGCAATTTTCGCGCGCCGCGTAAACCAGGGGCGTGAGACCACCGCCGTCTTTTTTGGCGGGACGGCGGAAAAAGGCTACGAAATCGTCCTCGGCATTGGCTTCACTGGCGGGAGATGTCTTGGCGCCGGCTGGTCCGCGCGCGGATGCGACGGCAGGGGGCGCGGCCGGGGCGGGCGCTGCGGGAGTGGCGGGGGTACCGTCGTTTCCCGGACCTCGTTTGCCTAGAGCGCCAAAGCTTCCGCGTAAGCGCTGCTTTACGGTATTCGCCAGATTATTGCGCGCATTGCGGGTATCGATATCGCTCTGCGCGCCCACCGTGGCACCATGCTCCACCAGCAGTTTCACGGCTTCCGGATGCGCTTGCTCGGTGGCCCACATCAGCGCGGTGGTTCCGCGCAGCTTGTCTTTCGCATTTACGTCGGCGTGGTGATCCAACAGCACTTTGATGGCGTCCAGATTGCCGGTGCGCGCCGCCAGCATCAGCGGCGTCTCGCCCTCGGGCCCCAATTGATTGGGGTCCGCACCGGCCTTCAATAGCTTTTCGATCATGGGCGCACTGCCATGCACGGATGCCAGATACAACGGTGTTGCGCCTTCGCGATTGGCCAACTGGATGTTCGCGCCCGCCGCGATCAAAAGGTCCGCCATTTCCAGATCGTCGCGATAGGCGGACCATTGGATGGCCGTCGCGCCATCGGATTGCACGGCGTTCAGATCGGCCTTTTGCTTCAGCAGCGATTGCACCAACACCCGGTCGCCATTCATGGCCGCATCCGCCAGGGGGCTGTTCCCTGCGGCAAAAGCGCCCAGGCACAGCGCGAAAACGCCGGCGGCCATTGCGGCGGCAATCGAAACAAGACGGAGGGAAACGATGCGGGTCTCCATATTTAGTCTGTCACCGATAATTAGTCTGTCACCGAAATTCAGTCTGTTCACCGAACTTTTAGGCCAATCCCGGCAGCCGGCCCGTGCTATCGCCGATCTGGTCTTCGTGAATACCGTACATATCGAGAACGCTGGCCAGCAGGTTCCCGGTGGGAACGGTCTTCGAAGGATACGCCAAGTGGCGATTGCCTTTCATCTGCCCGGACGCTCCGCCGATCAGCACGTGCGGCACGTCGTAATGTAGGTGCTGGTTGGAATCGCCCATGTTGGTGCCGTAGAGGATCAGCGAATGATCGAGCAAGGTGCCGTCGCCATCGGGCGTGTTCTTCATCTTTTCGACAAAATACGCCAGGCACTTGATGTGATACTGATTCAGCTTGGCGTAGCGCGCGATGGTCTCCGGATTCTCGGCATGATGCGAGATGCCGTGGAAGCCATCGTGCACTCCGCTTTCCGGATAGGAGCGCGACGTAAGGTCGCGTGCGTAGAGAACGGTTGAAACCCGTGTGATGTCGGCCTGGAACGCCAGCCGCTGCAGATCGAAATGCAGCTTGACGTGCTCATCGAAGGATTCGGGGACGCCGGCCGGGATGACGACGCCATCGGTGGATATGTTGCCAGTGGCTTTTTTAGCCAGCGTGAGGCGGCGCTCCAGTTCGCGAATGTCGGTTTCGTATTCGTCCAGCTTGGAACGGTCGCTCGAATCCAGATCTCGTTTGAAACTGGCCAGCTTGGCGGTGATGGAATCCAGAATGCTGCGATCCTGCTCGCGGCGCGCCGCGCGATCGGCGGTGTTGCCGCCCGCTCCAAACAGGCGCTCAAAGGCCACTTGCGGATCCAGTTCCATGGGCAGCGGCTGGGTGGGCGTGGACCACGAAATGGTGTTCGAATAGGTGCAGCTATAACCCTCGCCACAGTTGCTGGAATTGGCGCCTGGATCTTCCAGCGCCAGTTGTAGAGACGGCAGCAGCGAGCCTTGCCCCACGTGCTGCGCGATGATCTGATCGATGGTGGTTCCATCGTAGATGTCGGCGCCGGTGGTTTTCTTGGGCTTGTTCGCGCACAGGAACGCAGCAGCCACCCAGTGATCGGCGCCGGTTTGCCCGGGAGGGGGCTCGGCCGATTTGGACCACAGACCGCTGGTGATGACGGTGTGCTCGCGGAACGGCTCCAGCGGCTCAAAAATCATCGGGTATTTGAAATCTTTCGCGCCTTGCTCACGCTTGGGTTCGCCGGGACCGCCTGCTTCGGGCACCCACCATCCGGGCGCGGCGCCATGCGGCACAAAGATACCGGTGAAGCGCGTTTTAGGATTTGCCGCGGTCTTGCTGATTAATGTCTGCGCCGGAATCATGGAGTCCAGCAGCGGCAGCGCCAGCGCAATGCCGGCTCCGCGAAGAATGGTGCGCCGGGACATGTGCTTTTTGGTGATAAACATTATTTCGTCCCCTTAGGATTTTCTCGAATCCGCTTCCCTATGGCCGCGGTTCAGTAACTTGTTTGTTAACGCTGGGCACGGAGCGGATTTTGACCGTTCGACGTGATCTCCTGCTTCTGATTCGCCTGGAACGGTTCGCTCTTCACAATGCCTAATATTAGAGATGAGAACCGGTAGTTCTTCGACTCGGATTCCCGCACGATAGACCGGATGAGCGGCATATCGTAATACTCAGTGCCGCGGCCCAGCGCATAGATAAACAGCTTTTCGGTGACCACCCGAACGAATTGCGGCGAATAGCGCAGCAGCGCCGCCCGCATGCCGGCTACGCCATCGAGCTTGGACCCATCCACCAGGGTGCCCGACGGATCAATGGGACTGCCATTATCGGTGGTCCGCCAAGTCCCGACCGCGTCGAAATTCTCCATCGATAAACCGATCGGGTCCATAATACGGTGACAAGTGGAGCAGGGCGCGTTCTTGCGGTGCATTTCTATCTGTTGCCGCATGGTGGGCTTGGCGCCGCCGTGCACCGCCGTGCCCTGGTCCTTGAGCGTGGGAATATTGGGCGGCGGATCCGGCGGGCTGACGCCCAGGAAAATCATCATGATGGCTTTTCCACGGACCGTAGGCGTGGTGCGCTGCGGATAAGACGTGAGTGTTTCGATGCTGGCCTGGCCCAACAGGCCGCGGCGCACATCGAATTCAGGCGGCAGTTCCACGCGCCGGAAATCGCTGCCGTATACGCCCGGGATCCCGTAATGCTTGGCCAGGCGTTCATTCAAGTAGGTGTATTTGGCGTCTAAAAGATCGATCAGGCTACGATCCTCATGCACCACGCTGCCGACGAACAGTTCGGTTTCCTTGCGCATGGCCAGGCGCAGGTTGTCGTCGAAATCGGGGAACAGAGAAACAGTAGGCGCCCAGGTCTGCAACGCGCGCAGGTTCAGCCACTGTCCCGCAAAATTGATCACCAGACGGTCTGCCCGCGAATCGGCCAGCATGCGGCGCACCTGCTGTTCCAACACCGCAGGCTCGTGCAGCTTGTTCTTGGCCGCCACATCGATCAGGTCGTCATCCGGGATGCTGCTCCACAGGAAAAACGAGAGCCGAGATGCCAATTCCAGATCGCTGATGTGATAGGGCTGCCCCACCGCCAGTTTCTCTGGTTCCACTTCCTTGCGGAACACGAACTCGGGATCGGCCAGGATGCGCTGCAGCGCGCGCTCGACGCCGGTGTCGAAAGTTCCGTCATTGCGGCCCTGCTGATAGAACGTCATCAGCGTCTCGGTATCCTGCGGCGTTATTGGACGGCGGAAAGCATGCCGCGCCAGTGCATCCACAATTTTCTTGGCGCAGGCGGTCTCTTCGGACGCGTTGGCCGGACGGCAGACAAAAATCTTTTTGGCGCTGGGCGAATCGCTGGCGCCCGCCGGCTTGAAGGGACCCAGCAATTCCATTTTGCCGACGTGCGGATAGAACTTGAAGCCCGGCAGCCCGCCGGTTTCGATGGTGCTGCGCAGGAAATGCTCGTCCAGATCCTGGCTGGGAGCTAACTGGGTGGCCAGAAACGTCACGCCCACCGTGTGCAACCCGGCTTTCACCTGGAAATGAACGTCGGCCGTGCCGCCATGTACCGCCTTGCCGCGCGCCACATCCTTGTCCCAATCGTATAAATGGATGCGCTGGCCATCGATGAGCAGTTCCAGCTTCTCGCCCGTCATCTCTCCAAACGCGGTGTTATTGTCCATCAGCCCCTTGTTGATGGGGAACACTTTAAAAACATAGTCGCCATCGGCCGGGAACTGATGCTGCACCACCAAGCCGCCGCGGGTGCCGAACGGAAGACCATCGATGTGATAATCCTGCGTGGTGTCGGAAGCTACGCGGTAAGTGGCGAGCGCGGGCTCACTCACGTCACCCAGGGCGATGCGGCTGATCTTGGCCGCGGCCGAGGTGTAGCCTTCCAGCAGCGCGGGCGACAGCGCCAACGCACCGGCGATATTGTCGAAGCCGCGGGTGGAATCGTCAGACGGCAGATACTTGTTGGGATCGATATCCAGCGCCAGCAGGTCATGCACGACATTGGCATATTCGGTGCGATTCAAGCGGTGCAGCCCGGGCGGCGGCAAGTGCGTTGACGGGCTCTTGTCCAACTCGCCTTCGAGCCAGCCAACCATGGACTCGTAGGTATCCCAGGCCGGCCTTGGCATGCCAGAAGGCGGCATCATGCCGGAGCGCAGCTTCCGCACCACCAGTTCCCACTTCTCGGGGTGATCGGCCACGTGCGCCGTGTCGAGCTTGTCGAGTTCCAAACCGCCGGTCTTCAGCTTCTGGTTATGACAGGTGACACAGTATTGATTGAGAAGCGCGCGCTCGGCGGTGGAGTCCGTAACTTGTGCCGGCAAAGGCGTGGACGAGGCTTGCGGACTAGCGCTCTGGACAACGAGCACTGTCATCGCCGCGATGCAACCGACAGTATTTCGTATCTTCATAGACTTATCCGCACGGAGGATCGATCGGCGCTACCGGGCTCCCTTGCGAGCATACCGCCCAAACTACTGATATTGCAATTGTTCGGGAGCTAAAGCCAAAACCATCCGATAGCAGCACCGTTATGAATGACGAACTCATTCATTCTATTGTTACTCCGCCCGGCGCCTAACTTCGGGTAGTGGGCTACTTTGAGCCATACCTCAGGTATACAGCATGAATCATCAACGCAAGCAGGAAACCGCTCGCCGTGGCGACCAAAGCGTCAGCTAGCAGCCCTATCCAATCGATCCTGGCTGGCATCAAAGGAAAACCTGCATCATAGAACAGTATGAATGGCACGCCGCGCGCGAAGCCGCAATCGAAGCACCAGGCCCTTCGGGCCAGAGCGACCCAGTTAATTCCACCAAACACAACCATTGACCAGACTAGGCCCACGGCTACGCTCCATCGGCTGGGCTTCATGGTTATACTTTACGCCGCTCTTTCTAACCCCCGTTCGGAAGCTTCCAGCAATGCTACCAGATCCGACACTTCCCAGAGCCGACTAGTCACGCCAGCGGCCATAGCAGTAGCCCACTACCTAACTTCGGGTAACAGTCGATTTAGTGTGCCAGCCAATATTCCGGCAGCTTGGGCTTGGTGGCCCGGACAATCTCCAGAATAGCCTGCCGGCCGGCGGGCGAAATGGCGGCGAATTTCTGGCTCTTGTCCTGGCCCGTCAGAATATCGTAGAGCCGCTGGTAGACCCGCTCGCGCACGATGCCGGGCATTGCATCGAACGCGGCGCTGTAGATCAGGTAGGACAGCGGATAGCGGAACAGGCGTTTCTGAAGATCGAAATCGCGCAGCGACCGGCCCTGGGGATCGCGGGGGCCACGCTCGGCAAAGGTCTTGGTGAAGGTGGAGACTCCGGCCACCGGCTGCTTCAGCGGCTCTTCGTCGGCGAAAAGCATGTAGCCCACCATTTCCTCGATTTCGGTGTTGATGCGGGTGCGCGCCGCTTCATCCAGCTGGCCCTTGCCTTCCCGGAGCCCGATGCGAGCGTCCCACCCGATGCGCGTCATCAGGTTGCTCATGCGCGTCTGGTGTTCGAGCGTCATCAACGCCACGATGTCGCTGGTGGGCGCCAGATAGCGGGAAGTGTTGAAGCGGCCGGCCAGGCTGGTGACGTTCTGCGTGCCTTCCTTCAGCGCCCGGCCGGGATTCAACGGGTCTGTCAGCTCCGGATTGTTCCCCAGGTGCACCGTGGACCCGTGCGTTCCGGTGACGTACCAACCGCCCCAGCGTTCTTCGAAACTGGTGCGGTCGTCGGTGATGAACGCGCTGCCGTGCGATTCGCGCGCCTCGGCATCGGTAATCGGATGCACCGAACTGATGATGAGGCCGGGAACACCCATGGTGGGCGCGCCTTGGTGGCAGCGCAGGCAATCGTCGCGGCGGGCGAACTCGGGCTGGTCCGATTTTTCGGTGTCCAGGCTGTAGAAAACCACGCCCTGTTTGGGATCGATGGCCGATAGTTCCAGCACTTCGCCGTTCTGCACAAAGCCCACCGCAGCGTCGTCGTTGAAATAAATGGCGCGCGGGGTTTGCGGCGAGATGTGCGAGGTTTGAATGCTGGTGCGAGAGAACACCAGCACCTGCGAATCGACGTTGATGTTCAGCTGCTGCAGGACCGCGGGCAGGTAGCCCCAGCCGTTGGACGTATATTCGAGCTTGCTCTTGTGGCTTTCGAGCCGCTTTTCAAGAGTTGCGATGGGATCGGAAACGGGACCTGCGTATTGAATTGCCGGATCGTCCAGTGGAACGTAGAAGGTGTCTTCCAATCGCTCGGCTAAAAGGACTACACCAACGGCCAGGAGGGCCAGGGAACAAAGCAGCGCAACTCGCATCCGTTGTCATTTTACCCTCTTGGAGCGCGGGCGGATGCTGCTTTCTTCCGGGGCGCTCAGCCGGCGCAGGCGTTAAAAGGCTGGTCTTCCGGTTTCCCCAAGTTGGCCACGGGGCTGTCGGTTGCGAGAAATTCCAAGATGTTCTGGGTGAGCAGTTCGGGTTGCTCCAGCGGACCGAAATGTTCTCCGCCCGGGAGCAGCACCGGCTTACAGTTCGGCAGCACCTTATGCAGATAGTTGTAGGAGGACATGAAATGCGACTGGTCGCCATACATGAGCAGCGTGCGGGTGTGAATGCGGCGCACCGCGTCCAGCGTGAGGTCACCGACAAACTCATAATCTTCGATGAGCGTGGTGTTGCGAATCAGATTGATGAGCGGCTCGCGGTTGCGGGGAAGGCCGCGGGCGGGGCCGTAGAATTTTGGAGTTTCAAGACTAAGCTGCAGCAGGAATTCGAGATCGGTGCGTTTGTCTTCCGGCACCACCAGGCCCACTTCGGCCAGCTTAGCCGCCCAGGTATCCCATCCCGGCCAGGCATGATCCTTGCGCTGATGCACCAGGGCCGCCAGGCCCGGCTCCAACGCAATTAACTTCGAGACACGCTCCGGATACAGCAGGGAGAAGTACATGCATACATCGGCGCCATAACTGTGTCCCACCAAAATGGGCCGCTCGATGCCGAGTTTATCCAGCATCCCGCGCAGATCTTCGGCCAGATCCTTGCAGGTATAGCCGGTGGGAGTGACCTGGCTATAACCGTGGCCGCGCAGGTCGGGCGTGGTCACCCGAAAGTGTTTCCTCAACTGCGGAATGATGTTCAGATGCCACACCGCAAGGTTTCCCAGGAAACCATGCAGCATAACGATGTCGGGACCGGAGCCCAACGTGATGTAGTGAAGATTCACTCCGTTAACGTCAATTTTTGGCATGCGATTGTCTTATTCGATATAGCCGAGCTCACGCAGACGTTCCATGACTGCTTGCTCATCTTCGCGGCTCATCACCGGAGCCATGGCATCGTCGGCCGATTTTTCCGGCGTCAGATTGGAAGCTCCGACCCTGGTTACCGGACGCGATTTCAATACGCCCGCCTGAAACAAATCGGACGGCACGTGGCCCTGCATTTCTTCCAGCACCGGCAGGCCAAGGCTGTGCAGAATAACCGGAGCCACATCCAGGATGGACATCTCCTTGGCCAGGACGCCGCTCTGAATGCCGGGGCCCTTAGCTCCGAACATCCCGATGGGCCGGTGCGCTCCGCCGGTAATGGGACGGCTGGACATGGTATGCGGGGAAGGCAGAATTCCAACCAGGCCGCCATCGCCAAATGCCAGCGTAATATCCGGCGCCACGTTTCCGTGCGGGCCGGCAAAGCATTCCTCGCGGGTCCACAGGCCTGTCACCACGGGCTCGTTGGTTTCCGGATCTCGAAACGCGCGCAGATCGGCTATCAGGCGTTCGCGGAAGGCTGGGTATTCGGCCGGAGTGACACCGGCCGAATGGCCGTCCCGATTCACCGGAATGAAGATGCCGTTGGCGGTGGGCGTGGCGGCATAAGCCTTGGTGTGGTCCCAATCGAGCATCCAGGTGTGGCGCGCCACTTGACCCACGCCTAACAGCGCCCCGTTGGGTGTTTGCGAGCGCGCTGCTTCGGACCATGCCAGATAACCGTGCTGCTCCAGCCAGGCATTTACGTGGAAGACTTTGTAGGTTGGGCCGAAGCCATGGTCGGACGCCAGCAGGACGGTTGTTTCCGGACCCACTGTGGCGCACATGCGCTCCAGAATTTGATCCAGGCTGCGGAAATATTCGATGCACAGCTCCCGGATCTGAATTTCCCAATCTTCGGTGAGCGGGGTGGCATCTTCGGGCCGGATAAAACGCCAGCACAGGTGTTGCAGCTTGTCTACGCCATCGAACAAAACGGCGGTCAGCTCCGATGGATCGTCATTGGTGAGATGGCGGAAAATTTCAAACCAGTTCTGTTCGCGCCGGATGTGCATCTGGATCCAGGGCAGATATTCTTCGTAGTTGGAAGAGCCTTCGGTGGCCTTTTCCTCCAGCTTGATATCCATTGCCAGTTCGCGCGGATTGAAGCCGGAGATGGTCTTCAGCCGGTCGAAAAGATCCTGCGGCCAGCACGCCAGGCGCAGCTGCTTCCAGGGCACCCAGCCAGGCACCACATTGCCGCAGATGCGCGGCGGCGGAAACATGGCGGGGAAATTCAACGACGTAACACGCAGCCCGTTGGCGGACGCGAGCGACCAGATGGTGTCGCACTGCACGTCATGCGAAGTAAAAAACCGGATGTGGCGGCTTTCGGCTGACTCCATGCGAAAGAAATCGAAAACGCCATGCTGGCCCGGCTTTCTTCCGGTGACCAGCGAAGTCCAGGCCGGTGGAGTGAGCGCGGGCACGATGGTTTTGAGATCGGCGCGCACGCCTTCGCCGTAAAACGATTTCAGGAACGGCATCGCTCCCGACTTCATCATGGGGTCTAGCACATCGAACGTCGCCCCGTCCAAGCCAATAAGAAGTGTCCGGACCTTCCTCATTGAACTCGTCCCGTGGGTTCGGTTTCGAGTGAGACTTGTTTCAGATGTTGATCCACGAAATCGACCAGTTCCATGATCGACAGGTCGCGCTGTTCGCGTCCGATCTCGGCGAGCAGTTCGCTGAAAGGCAGCGGACTCTGGAAATGTTCTTGAATGATGGTGCCCAGCACCACAGCATCCAGCGATTCCAGACCCAGTTCGGTGAATAGAAGAGAACCTGGACCCACGGGTCGGGAATAGTCCCAGTCGTGGCAGAGTTCTTGCAGCGTCGCAAGGATGTAATCCTGGATTTCGGCGCGGGTCGGCTTCACGTAGTTGTCTCCACTATTAACTCTATCGACAGACAGGGCGAGAACCTTGCGCCTGTCTGAGGAAAGTGTTTCCGGATGGCCTCCAGATTCCCCCCGCAACATTCTGTTGACAACTTGCGCATACTATTTGTTCGCCCGAACAACCCCAATGTGTCAAGTACTTTAGGTACCACAAGATATATGTCTGAACAGTGACCAAACATTGGTCAGGGCGGGAATCACTGACGAATCGCCCGCATCCGAATTCATGGCTGGCGCCGCCATGGAGAGCCGCCTACGTTAGAGCAGGTGAGCGGAGAGTTTCAATCGTCAGGTGCCGTGCTGCCGCCGGTCTGCACGTCGACCGGCACCGGCAAATACGAGCTACATATCGTTCATTCGCCCAGTGCCAGATAGTAACCCATTTCGCTGCATTTTTCCAGCGTTCTGGACGTCTCGCGTATGCCAACAGTACTAGTGGGACTTTGTTTGCAACGTGGACCTACTGCAACTGGAAGATGGCCGTCCGGGCCACGCCCAGATAACGCTCCTGGATGGAGGTGAAACCGGCTGCCCGGAACACCTTCGTCCACTGCTCCCGGCCCACCGTTTTCTGATGTGACAGATCGTGAAACAAGAAGTAGAAGATTCCGACCCCGGGGCGCGCGCGAGCTTCTTCGGGTGTGGGCCGGATGGGTTCAAACACGATGAGAGGGACGCGGGGAAAGATCCGGCGGAAGTCTTTCAGAAAGTCGATCACACGGTCTTCCCCCTCATACATCAGCTCGTGCAGGACAAAGAAAGTGGTGGCGGCGTCGACGCGCGTGAGAGGTCCGGAGAGCTTTTGGATGCCGGAGATATCGGCGGCAAAAAGATTGACGCGGTGGAGCAATCCTTCCTGGGTGGCCAGCCGTTTGCCATCTTCAATGGCCTGAGGGGCCAGATCGATCCCAAAACAAGTTACCTGTTTGTTCAACTGGCAGAGCCGGCGCAGAAATGTTCCGTCGCCGCATCCCAGATCCAGCACATTGCGAAAGCCCTTCTCGATGATGATCTGGTTGGCCAGGGGAAAGTAGAAATGGTTTTCCATTTCGCCGCTGCCTTTGGCGACGAAGTCGGGACGGCGATAAAGATCTGTTCCGTAAACGATCTCTTTTCTCAGCAGCGGTTCCAGGCGGTGAAAAACTTCTTCGTAGCCATAGCTGAGTTCCAGCCAGCCGCGGAACTTATCCATCAGCAGCTGGCCCTTGGCTTCCAGAAAGAAATGATCGCCATTTCTACCGAACATGCCCACCGAAAACATCGCTTCGCACAGACCGCGCAAAATGGTTTCGTCCAGGTTATGCAGGCGTGCGAATGCGGCGCACTCCACACTGCCGCTGCGGACCAGCTCATCGAGAAAGCCCACGTTGAGCAAAGTTTGCATGGCGCGGGTTTCGAGCGCGCCGCGCAGCAGATGGGTCCAGCCCTGGCGATAGGCACGCGCCATGCGGAGCATGTGCAGCGGGCCGAATAAACGAAGCAATCTGAGGGTTTCACGCATTTTAGGATCTCAAGACCAATTTTGTTGGGGATTAATCGACTTGGCCGCGAATTTGGTGCCGTGGATTTTTCCACCTTGGAAAGTCACGGTCACAATTCCAGCCAGCGACGGCATGCGCCAGGCTGCTAACCGTTTCGACGTTACCGTGATGCGAACGGTCGCGATCTCACCTTGAATACTCACGCCATCGACGCGCAGGATTTTCAGGCCGGCGGCAAAGCGATCTTTGTGCCATTCCTCAATGGATGATTGCCCGCGATACTCGCCCATTAACCATTCCAGTGTGGCGTCGGAATGGAAGCAGTCCATGCATTGCTCCAATTCCTGGCGCTCGAAGGCCTTCAGGTAAATATCAATCAATTGGCGGGTGGTGGTTTGTTCTACGACCATAATAAAGATCCTTTATTTATGCATCCGGATTTTGCAGCAAGGTCATTCGCATGCTCGGTCCCTGAACCGAAAGCGGATCGGACGGCTTTCCGAGCACCTCCAGCCGTTCTTCAATCCAGGACTCCAGTTCGGCCTGCATGGCGTCGGCGATGGGGGGACGGTCTGCGGCGATATCGTGCTCTTCGCCCGGGTCGAGCGACAAATCGTACAATTCCCTGGCTGGGCGATCCGAATATTCTCCATCGCGCGACAGAATCAATTTGTGCGTGTCGGTCCGCAGGCTCCAACTGGATTGCCAGGTGTTTTCGGCGCTGATCACGCGCGAGTGTCCGCCTGCATTTTGGTCTTCGCCAGTCAGCGATTTCCAGAAGCTGCGGCCCTCCATGGCTTCGGGCGCTTCGAGTCCCACAGCTTCCAGAATGGTGGGCGCGATGTCGCTAACCTGAACCATCTGCGGCACCCGCGCGCCGGCGCGCAGACGCTCTGGCCAACGCGCGATGAGCGGCACATGCAGGGTGCAATCGTAGAGCCCGTGGTGATCGAAATAGATGCCGTGTTCAGTCAGGCTTTCTCCGTGGTCGGCGGTGAAAAGGACCAGCGTATTGTCTGCGAGCCCTAAATCATCCAGGGCTTTGATGAGACGTGCGATGCCATCGTCCAGATAGCGCAGCTCGCGATCATACAGCGCCGCGACATAATCCGGGTCGGTAATGGGACCTTTCGGAGTGCGCAGCCAGGTTTCCTTGGCTACCGCGCCCAGCGGATGTTTCCAGAAGTCTTCGAGGGCGGTGTTTTTCGGATCGGTGGGATTTCCACCGTCGTAGAACAGGTTGTTGTACGGCGCCGGCGGCATAAACGGCCAATGCACGTCCCAATAATGGATAAAGAGGAAAAACGGTTCGTCCTTGTGTTCCTGCAACCACGGGATGGCCCGCTTGTTCAGTTGATCGCAGGTGACGTTCATGGTGAGGAACGAGAGCCGGACGCTCGGGTCGATGTAGTATTCGTAGCCGCGGCCGAACCAGATTCGTCCGTGCATCAGGTTATCGATGGCGCAGGTGGTGTAGCCCGCGTCGACCAGGGATTGCGGCAGGAATGGTGCGTTGCGATCCAGCTTGGCATCGCTGCCATGCGCGAGAATGCCGTGGGTGAGCGGATGCTGGCCGGTATACAGCGTGGTGTACGAAGGATAGGTGGGAAGGCCGGGGCAGAGTAGTTTTTCCGCCACCACGCCTTCGGCAGCCAGGCTGTCTATAAAAGGACTGGTGGGCTTTGGATAACCATAGCAGCCCAGCCGATCTGCCCGCAGGGAATCGATGCTGATGAGAAGGATATTAGGTCGCTGATTCATGGAAGTGTCTCTTAATCCGCCCGGACGGCCACTGCCGCCATGTGATCGCTCATGGCGAATTGGGCCATGATCCAACTCAAGGGGAAAGCGAGCGTCATGGCCGCTGGATTTAACTTCAGGGTGTCGCCGTTATTAAAGTCGATGGGAGATGCTTGCCGCCGCGCGGCGGCGCTCCACACGATTGCTTCGGGAGCTGGCACGCCCTTGATTCGGGCGCGTTCGAAACCCGCCTGGGCGAGCATGGCTTGGAGCGTCGCGGGCGTGAACTGAAACAGGTGTCGCGGGACATCCATCGGAAACCAATATTTCTTGAAGAACGAGACCAGCGGAGAGGCATAATTGGGCACTTCCAGCAGCAGGCTTCCGCCCGGTTTCAGAACCCGGTGAATCTGTTTCAGCGCCGCTGCCGGATCGAAGGTATGTTCCAGAACGTGCCACATGGTGACGACGTCAAATCTGTTTTCAGGCAGCGAACTCAAGGCTTCTTCCACGTCGCCCTGGGTGACTTTCAAGTGGCGTGAATTGCGCGCATGCTCCACGGCGTCGCGGTCGAACTCCACGCCTTCCACATCCCAACCCTTTTCTCGCATAGCCGCCAGATACGCTCCGTTGGAACAGCCCACGTCCAGCAGCCTGATGCCTTTCACCGCTGGAGTGCGGCGGCGGCGCACCATTGCAAAACCCAGGCGCGCGATGAGATTCGTTTTTCCCCGCTCCAGAAGGTTCAGCATGTTGGCTTGATAATTGGGCGGGTAGTAAATCCCAATGCTGTCTCGGGTGGGCCGCGGATTCAGGTAGACAAGACTACAGCGCAAACAACGGACCACCCAGGAATCCTGACCTTCCTGTTCGAGCCTGAACTGGTGCAAAGGC
>DATHNM010000471.1:0-18103 GCA_035486095.1 Bryobacteraceae bacterium | reverse complement strand
GTCTGAAGACGTCCTGGGCGTGACGGCGTTTTTCGAGCGCGTGCCAGAAGCTCAGCCGCCGGCTGAATTGCTGACGCGCATCCTGCATCATGCGCCGATGGGGCCGGCCGCGATTGCCCAGCGGCTTCCGGGCGACCCGCGTCCCTCCTGGGCCAAACGGTTTTTTGGCGGGTTCGTGCAGGGCTGGCTGCAGCCCCGCTATGTGATGGGAATGGCGATGACCATCCTGTCTTTCTCTATGCTGGCGCGCTTCGCGCATATCGAGCCGCGACAGTTGCGGCCGTCGGATCTGGATCCGGTAAAGGTGTGGCAGGGAATTGACGATCACTCGCATCGCGTGTATGACCGGGCTATGAAGTATTACGACAATTTGCGGCTGGTGATCGAGATTCAATCGCGCTTTAGGGAACTGAGCGATCAGGAGCCGGCGGGACAGCAACGGGGAGTGAAAGAAGGTAGCCAGCAATGAATTGCTTAAATCATCCAGAGGCGCCGGCCATCGGATATTGCCGGGAGTGCGGAAAGGCGCTGTGCGAAACGTGCCGCCGCCAAGCCGATGGAACCATCTTCTGCGAAGAACATGCGCCGGCCGCCGCAGCTTGGCCGGCAACTGCCGGGCCGGCAGCCGCCGGGCCTGCAGCGCCTCCACCACCGCCCGCTCCTCCTTCCATGCCATACACTACGCCTTCATACACTGCGCCTGAACAGACGCCTTACACCACTTCGCAACCTGCGCGTCCGCATGTAACGGACGCCGGGGCCTCGCCGGGACTGGCTTTCCTGCTCGGCTTCATTCCGGGCGTGGGCGCCATCTACAACGGCCAGTATGTGAAGGGCCTCATCCATGTAGTGGTCTTCGGGCTTCTCATCAGCATCGTGGGTAACGATGAAATGAGCGGCAACCTGCAGCCGTTGTTCGGAATGATGATCGCGGTGTGGGTGTTCTATATGGCGTTTGAGGCCTATCACACGGCGAAGCGGCGGCAGCTGGGCCAGCCAGTGGATGAGTTTTCCAGTATTATGCCGCGCGCCGGCCGTCCGGCCCGTTTTCCGCTGGCTCCCACGGTTTTGATTGCGGTGGGAATACTCTTTCTCTTGCACAATTTGAATATCCTGCGCATCGGCGAGATCATCCGTTACTGGCCGGTGGCTTTGATTTGTCTGGGTGCGTATATGCTTTACGAACGGTTTTCGGGAGGCCCGGAGGTCACCGACCACCGCGCCGCACCCGCCCCGGAGGCAGCCAATGAACGACGCTAGCAGCTTCCTGCAAGCCATCCGCGGGCCCATCATGCTGATCACGCTGGGGTCCCTGGTGGCCATCGATTACGCGGGTGTCTACGGATTTTGGCGCACCTGGCCGATTCTGATCATCGTATTCGGAATCTTGAAACTGTTGGAGCGGGCCAGCGCGCCGCCGGCGCCACCGCCGCCTCCCTACTCAGGCCAGTACGCAGGTTCCCAGCCGGGTAACCAACCGCCTGGAGGTAACGCGATATGAGGCGCGGTTCGGTAATTGGGCCGCTGATCCTGATTGGGCTCGGCGCTCTGTTCTTATTTCGCAATCTGTGGCCGGAGATTCCGCTGGTCGACATGATCTCGCGCTTCTGGCCGTTCCTGCTGATCGCCTGGGGCGCGATCCGGCTGATCGAAATCCTGTTTTGGTCGATGACCGCTAAGCCGCTGCCGCGGAATGGTGTGTCGGGCGGAGAATGGGCCCTGATTTTCGTGATCTGCATTGTGGGCGCCACCATGTACACCGCGCACAATGCTCCGTCCTGGTTCCCCACCGGACGCGTATGGAAGCGCGTCGCGATGAATATGGGAGAGCCCTACGACTACACGCTGGCGCCGGTGGAAAAAACATGCGCCCGAAACTGCCGGGTCGTCCTCGAGAATTTTCGCGGCAACGCCAAAATCAGCGGAAGCGCTGATCTGACGGTGAAGGCCAGCGGACAGGAAACCATGCGGTCCTTCCAACAATCCGACGCCGATAGCGCCAATAAGCAGACGCCGCTGGAGTTGATCCAGCAGGGCGACCAGATCATCATACGCACCAACCAGGATAAAGTCAGCGATCGCGTGCAGCCCAACGCCGAACTGGACATCACGGTTCCGGACGGATCGTCCATTGAAGCGCACGGACGCTACGGCGACTTTGACATCCAGGGCATCAACGGAAACGTCAACATCAACAGCGACAACGCGGGCGTGCGGCTGGAGAATCTGGGTGGCAACGTGCAAATCGACACCCGGGCCAGCGATGTCATCCGGGCGGTGGACGTGAAGGGGAATGTGGAATTGAAGGGCCGCGGCGACGATGTGGAGCTGCAGAATATCGCGGGTCTGGTGACGGTGAACGGGGTCTACGTTGGTGAGATTCAGTTGACCAACCTGGCGCAGCCGCTGCGCTGGGAAGATCCACTGAACTCGATGGCTTTTGAAAAGCTGCCGGGACAGGTGCGTGTGACCCGCGGCGAGTTCACGGGAAACAATGTGATTGGTCCCATCCGGTTGCGGGCCCGGTCGAGCGATGTGCAGCTCTCCGATTTCACCCAGTCGCTGGATTTGACGCTGGATCGCGGCGATATCGATCTGAAGCCCGGCAAGAATCCGCCCAGGATGGATGTTCACACCCGATCTGGAGACATTGAACTGGCGTTGCCCCCCGGCGCGAAATTCGATTTAAAGGCCAGCACCGATCACGGCGACGCGAGTAACGATTATGGCGAACCGCTGCACGAAAATGCCTCCAACCACGGCGCAATCATTGCGGGGAACACGGGAGCCGGGCCGCAAATGCGGTTGGAAACCGGGCGGGGAACCGTCACCGTGCGCAAGGCTAGCGCCGACGAAGCCACGCCTGTGCCCGACATTACCAGCGTCCCACCCAAGCCGCCCAAGCCTCCGAATCCACCGTTCAAGGTGGAGCACGAATAACCGGTCAGCGAACCAGAATCAGTTGGATATCGGCGACGTTGGTGCCGGTGGGTCCGGTCTTGATCAAATCGCCGGTTGCTTCAAAGAAATGATAGGAATCGTTGTTGGCCAGGAACGCGGCTGCGTTCAGGCCCAAGGCTTGTGCGCGCGCAATAGTGGAGCCGTCAGCAATGGCGCCGGCCGCGTCGGTTGGTCCATCGGTTCCGTCGGTCCCCGCGCTCAGAATCGCAACATCGCGTAAACCTGCGATGTCGAGTGCCGCGGCCAGCGCGAATTCCTGATTGCGTCCACCCAGTCCTTGGCCTCGAATGGTAACGGTAGGTTCGCCGCCTGAGATCACGCAGGCGGGAGCTTTCAGGGGGCGGCCGCTGGCTCGGATTTCCTTGGCGATGGCTGAGTGAACGCGCGCCACTTCGCGTGCTTCGCCTTCGAGGAAGGTGGAAAGCACCAGCGTATGGAAGCCCAGCCGGCTTGCTTCGATGACCGCCGCGTTCACGGCCAGGGCGTTGCTGCCGACGATTACGTTGCGTGTCTTTTCGAAGATTTTATCGCCGGGTTTGGGAGTTTCTTCGGCGGCCCGGGGCAGCCCCTTCGGGATGCGATATTTGTCCAGAATGGCTTGCGCATCGGCGAGAGTGGAGCGGTCTGGAACGGTCGGCCCGGAGCCGATGACATCCAGATCCTCGCCGATCACGTCCGAGAGAACCAGCGTGAGCAGCGTCGCGGGATAAACCAGACGCGCCAGCTGTCCACCTTTGATGCGCGAAATATGTTTGCGAACGCAATTAATCTCATGGATGCTGGCGCCGCAATTGAGCAACAATCGCGTGGTCTTCTGTTTTTCGGCCAGCGTGATGGGGGGCGCCGGAAGCGGCAGCAAAGCCGAGGCGCCGCCTGAGATCAAACAAATAACCAAATCGTCCGGGCCGGCGGCGTTGGCAATTTGGGCGATGCGCCGGGCGCCGGCGACACCGCGCTGATCTGGCACCGGATGGCGGCATTCGTTGATGCGGATGTGTCGCAGGGCCGCGGTGTGCCCATCCTTTACGTTGATTTCGCCGCCGCTGATACGAGCGCCCAGCAATCCCTCGATGGCCCGGGCCATTTGCGCGCTAGCTTTGCCCGCGCCGATCACGTAGATGTGGCGAAAAGAGTTCAGGCGATAGCGCTGCCCGCCCGCCGACAAGACGTTTCCAACCACTTTCACGTGGCGCAGCACAGCCTGCACCGGTGCGGCTGCTTTCAGAGCGGCTTGCAGGATGCGAAGTGCCTGGCGTCGCACGGGCTAAAAAATGGGGAGCTTTAAAATCTCAGCCACAATCGCGGCCGCATCGTCGGTATCGGCGTGGATATGATGCTCGGCGTGGCGGTACAAGTCGCGGCGATCGTCAAAAAGACGCTGGAACTTTTCCGGATCGCGCGCCAGTGGACGATGGGTCTGGCCCTCCATGCGTGCACAGATGCGGGGGAAAGGACAATCCAGCCATACCGTGACGCCGCGTTCTTCCAGCAATTTTCGATTCGATGGGTCGATAAACGCGCCGCCGCCCAGTGCCATAACCGTCGGTTTGCCAAACTCCACTTCCCGCACGCGTTTGCGCAGAGCTTCCTGCTCGATTCTGCGAAATTCTTCCTCGCCGCGCGTGTCGAAGATTTCGGTGATGGTAATGCCCTGCGCTGACTCGATGTCCGCGTCGATATCGGCGAAGGACCAGCCGAGTTCGTCGGCCAGCAGGCGACCCACGGCCGTTTTGCCCGATCCCATGAAGCCGACCAGGTAGAGGCCGGGCGTGCGCTTCAGCTTCAGTAGCATTCGTAAACTAACGTCCGCGTAACGAATGGTCCCACAGCTTACTACACAGGTGCAACTCGCGCGGGCAAGCAGCATAATGGTACTCATGCAGGAAGAGCTGTTGCCGCTTTTTCCGCTCCAAGTGGTCTTGTTTCCCCGGACCGCGCTGCCGTTGCATATCTTTGAGGAGCGCTACAAGCAGATGATCGCGGATGTGCAGCGGGGCCACACGGAATTCGGCGTCGTACTGGCGGGCGAGAAGGGCATCGTCAACACCGGCTGCACCGCTACCGTGGAGAAAGTCCTCAAGAAATATCCCGACGGACGGATGGATCTGATTAGTCTGGGGCGAAGGCGTTTCGAAATCATTCTGCTGAACGACGAGAAGCCCTATCTGCGGGGCGCGGTGGAATACTTCGACGACGAGGCCACCGATCCCATCCAACCCGAAGTGCGCAAACGCGTGATTGATTCCTACCACGACCTGCGCGGGCTGGAAGATCCCGAAGCGGTACACGAACCGGAGCTCAGTGATCCGCAGCTTAGCTTTCAGCTGGCGCAGGTGGTTCCCGATCTGGACTTTCGCCAGATCCTGCTGGCCACGCGATCGGAAGCCGACCGCATGCGGCGTCTGGCGGAGTTCTTTCCGAGCTACAATTCGCGCCAGCGCCAGATTCAGCACGCGCGTGCCGTGGCGCCCACCAATGGACACGCCAAAGGATCCATGGGCGTGTGAGCGGTTCTTTGAAAATTGGGCTGCGACAAAACCTGATAGTGGACGCCGACGACACGCTGTGGGAGAACAACATCTACTTCGAGCGCGCGTTCGACGATTTCTGCGATTTTCTGGCGCATTCCAAGCTCACGCCGGATGAAGTGCGCGGGGTGCTGGACGAGATTGAAATCGTCAATAACAAAACTCACGGGTATGGCACGGCGAACTTCGCGCGCAATTTGACTCAGTGCTATCACAAGCTAGTGGAGCGCGCTGTCGGCGCGCAGGATCTGCCGCGTATCATGAGTTTCACCGAACAGATTCTGCATCATCCTATCGAGATCATCGCCGGCGTGGAAGAAACGCTGGCCTATCTTGCGGAGCGTCATAGCCTGACGCTGTTCACCAAGGGCAACCAGGAAGAGCAGAAGCTGAAGCTGGATCGATCGGGCCTCGGGATTTACTTTGGCCACACCGCCATCGTGAAGGAGAAGGACGCAACCAGCTACTCCGCGCTGATTCGGGAGCGAAAGCTGGAGCCGTCGCATACCTGGATGATTGGAAATTCGCCGAAGTCCGATGTGAATCCGGCACTCGAAGCGGGCATTCATGCGGTGTTTGTGCCGCACGAGCGTACCTGGACGCTGGAGCGGGCGGAACTGCGGGAGGGCCCGGGCCGGTTGCTAAAGATCGCCCGGTTTGAGGAGCTGCGGGAGTATTTTTAGAACGGAAGCGATCAGTAAGAGTGGTTGGAGATCAGAGCCGCCGGGGAAGTTTGCGGAGCGGTTTGAGCGAAGTAGTTCTCGCCCGAAAGATTCTTGTAAACCGCGCCTGCCACGCCGGAGGCGATGGGGCCGCTGACGGAGTGCTGAGCGGAGGTGAGCAGAACCACCACCACCAGCTTGCGTCCGGCAATCTCGTTGTAAGAACCGAACCAACCCAAATGTACGGGCGTGCGGTTGTCGGTGCAGGTTCCGGTTTTGCCGAAAATCGGTTCGGTGGCGCTAAATCCTGCACGGCGAGCGGTGCCGTACTCCACTGCGCCCATCATGCCCGGTTTGATATCCGTCATCCACTGCGCGACGTCGAGTTGCCGCTTCACCTGGGGCACAAATTGATCCACTTCGGCTTGGGAGCCCGGATGCTGAAGATAATACAGCGTTCCACCGTTGGCCACCGCCGAGACAATGGCGGTTAATTCCATGGGCGTCATCGAAAAGCCTTCGCCAAAGCTGGTCATCATCCCAAGACCGTCGGTAGGGGGCGCTTCGGCAATCAGACCCGGCTGCTCGGCTTCAATGTTCAAGCCGGCCTTTTCGCCCAGGCCGAACATCTGCCCGTATTGCACGATCTTGTCGTATCCCAGTTTCTCGCCCACCGAAGCGAAGTAGGCGTTGTTGGAATGCGCGATGGCTTCGGTAAGGGCCATGGAATGATGCTTGGTAATGTGCAGCGAGCTGTCCTGATTATTGATGATGCCTTCGTTCAACCCGGCCAGCGCCGCCACGATCTTGATGGTGGAGCAAGGCTCATAAGCGCCCTGATAGGCCAACTTCTGATTCACGACCGAAAGAATCCGCCCGGTGCCGGGGTCGGCAACGATAACCGCGCCACTTTGCGGTCCCAGAGCCTGCACGGCCGCGCGGCGAGCCATTAAATCCTCGCCATCCACCGAGTCCCCAAGCGTGGGATCCACAAAAGGTTGCGCCAGACGTTTCTTGGACCGGTGTATTCCTAGGAGCTTGGGCGCCGTGGTTACCGACACCTTTACGGCGTTGACGGTGTTGCGCACCACCCGGTGCCGTTTCTTACGAGTGCTGGTGCTTGCAAAAGCTGATCCGGTGAGGAGGGTAATCGTAACAAAAAGAATAAGAAGCCGTCGGCGCATATGAGAAAATATTCCTGCTTCAAGAAGCTCGGCGGCTAGTCCGCCAATGCGTCACTTGAGAACTCCAAGTGCAAACCGTTCCCACATTATGAGTTATCGGCAAACTTTCGTCAAGACTTCAATGCGTCCGCCGTCCTGTGGATTTCTATTAGCCAGTGTAGTCTGACAAACAAATTTCTCAACCAGATACACACCCGGGGGCGCGCTGTCACCGCCGGAATCCCTGATGTACAATGGGAACCACAAGTTGGACGTGCCCCAAGTGGGGAGTCGTTACGTGAACGTACCGCAGAATTCCATTTTTACCGCCCGTGAGACTCATGGCCGTGTGCTCCGTTCCGGAAACCGGCTGATTGCACACAGCCAGGACGCTGGCTGGCGGTCTTTACACGCTGCGATTCTTGAAGAAGCTCCGTTCCAGGCACTGGAACGGCCCATCCGCCATCCCTCTCTGATTTATCATTTGAGCCGGCCGACGCAGGTGACTCGCAAGATTGAAGGCGCCGCGCGGGAAACAGCGCTGATCGGGCCGCGCCGGATCTGCCTGACGCCCGGGGATGCCACGGCCCAGTGGCAGCATGCGGGCCATCCGGAGATCCTGCAGGTGTATCTGCGTCAATCGGTTTATGAAGCGGCGGTGAGCGAGATCTATGGCTGCGACAGTTCGGGCGCCGAATTGGTGCCGCGATTTGCGATTCTGGATCCGCTGCTGGAGCAATTGGCCATCGCCATCACCAATGCGCTGCGCGATGGAAACGCCGATGGAGACGGGCTGTACATCGACACCATCGCCCAAATGATGGCCGTGCATCTGGCGCGCACGCATTCGTCGCGCTCGCGTCCGGTCCGCATTCTTCCCGCTAAACCTTTGGCCGGTTGGAAGATGCGGCGGGTGATCGAATTTATTGAAGATAATCTGGAAGGCGACCTCAGCCTGCAGGCCATGGCCGCCGAAGTGGACATCAGCCCGTTGTATCTGGCGCGCGCTTTCAAGGCCGCGGTTGGGCAATCCCCGCATCAATATGTGCTGCTGCGGCGCATAGAGCGCGCCAAGGAACTGCTGCGCAACACCGATTTGCCGGTGGTGGACGTCGCGCTGTCGTCGGGCTTTTCGTCGCAGAGCCACTTATCGCATTGGTTTATCCGGCAAGTGGGCGTTTCGCCCGCTGTGTATCGAAGACAGGCGACATCGTAGCGGCGCGTTCGGCTGGCATCCACAACCCTTAGGGGCCGGATGGTGAGAAGATAACCAGCATGCAACGTTCGCATCGCACCCGCTGGATACTTGTGCTGTTGGCCTGCCTGGCTGTGTCCTTGGTCTTGGTCGCCTACCCTTTATATGTCATCCGGCCGTTCCGCGCCCAAGGAGCGCGGGAGCTGGCGGCGGCGCTATTGGTTTCCCGTTTTAATCCGTTGCTTATCGCAATCTCAGCTCTGGTGGCGATATCGGCTGCCATTGCGTACTGGCGAACCGACCTTGCCACGCCGAGGAGGGTGTTGGTGGCGGCGGCCGCCACGCTGGTGTGCGTGCTGGCCGTGCTGGCGCGTGTGAATGTGTTCGAAGCGTTGCTGTTCCACCCGCTGGAGCATCCCGCGTTCGCCGCCGCCAAGGACGTGAAAATGGATGGCGATGACAAGCTGATCGTAATAAAGATCAACGGCGGCGCGCGCGCTTACCCGGTGCGCGAAATGGCTTACCACCATGTCGTCAACGACGTGGTGGGCGGGACGGCGGTGGCCGCGACGTATTGAACGCTCTGTCACACCGGTCTGGTGTGGATGAGAGATGTCGCCGGCCGGCGTCTGACGTTTCATCTGGCCGGCATCAATAACCAGAACTTCCTGATGCGTGACGAGGAGACTGGGAGCTATTGGCAGCAGATCAGCGGAGCCGCCATCTCTGGTCCGCTGAAGGGCCGGCAACTCACTCTGGTATTTTCCGATGAGCTTACGTTCGGGGCCTGGAAAGCGGAAGAGCCGGAAGGCACGGTGCTGAAGGCAGCGCCGCGGGACGCTTCCGAATACGAGGCTAAGGATTGGGATGTGCGCATGAGTCGCCAGCCCACGGTTATCCAGTTTCCAGAGCACGGAATGCAATCGCGCGATTTAATCCTGGGAATTCGGACCTTGGACGCCAGCCGGGCGTTTCCTTATGACCGTGTTCTCCAGGAAAAGCTGGTTAAGAGTTATGTGGGAGCCCAGCCGGTGCTGGTTGTAGTGGGTGCGGACGGGCAATCCGTCAGGGCGTTCCGTGACCAGATTCCGGGTGTGGCCGGGGTGCCCGATTTCTATCGGATGACCGCGAACAAACCGGGCGTTCTGCTGATGGACGCCGCCACCGGTAGCGAATGGAACTTTCAGGGCTGCGCGGTTTCAGGGAAAGCGAAAGGGGCGTGCCTGGAGCGCACCCCGATGCTGAAAGACTATTGGTTCGACTGGCGGAATTACAATCCCCAGACGACGATTTGGAAATGAGTCAAGGAGAGCCGCGCGGATCGTGGGTTAAAAGGAGAGTGGCTTGACTCAAATCCGGCCTCACGCCGGGGGCAACGAATCTGCCTTCATCAACCAGACTAGGGCGATCATTCCAAACAAGATTTCACAAGCTTGGGATTACGGCAAATAGCATTTCCAACGGGGGTCGGTTGTGGCAATAATTACGGCTGCACGTCCACGCAAACCTTCGACCGGACTTTCACCGTCACTTCGCCTGGCTTGTTTGATCTTTCAACGCTGGACGTCGTTGGTGTAACGGCGTACAGTTGTACTCCCGGTGGATGTGAAGGCTCCGCTGAAGCTTATGGGGATGTGACAAACGTCAACAGCATAATCGGGCCGGTTTCTTTCAGCGAAACTGCCGCCAACTCAGGTGAGAGCATTCAACCGTGCAACGGCGCGCCGTACTGTGGGACTGGCCTAAGCTTCGATGTTACGGCTGACGGCTCGATGTTTCTGCCGCTGGGGGACTACACGCTACAGGATGAGATTACTTACGCGATCGGGTCTGGTGAGGTTTTTGGGGGTGTCGACGTGGACGCCACGCTCGTGCCGGCTGCAGTGCCCACACCGGAGCCGCGCTCTACGCCTTTTATATTAGTCTCCGGTTACGTGTGGATCAGTGGGGTTGCCGCGAGAAATCGGCTACTTGACTCCCCAACTGATCCCCACCAACAGGTCGAACTGATTCTGATTCGAGGTATAGGTTGATCCAAGGGAGTAATAAACTCCGCCGATCGGCGCTGTCGCCCACCGCGTGTAGCGGGCCTGCGGGGCGAGGCGCAGGTGGCCCAGATTGAATTGAAGACCTCCGCCGGCGACGAACCCCACGCTGGCACTATAGCTGAGAGGTACGCTCGGGCCAGATGGCGGAGTCGGACCGAGCCCCAACAGGTCACTCTGACTAGTTGAGACAACCCTGCCGCTAATCGTGCGTGGCGCAACTCCGCCTTCGGCAAAAGGATTGAGGACCGCAAATCGCAACTTGTATTTCAACAACAACGGAAACTCCCAGCTATTGTCGCGCTCCCTGGAAGTGTAATAAACGGTGTCGTGATAAAACGTGGAAAAAATGCCTGGGCGATGATACATGGCGTCAAACTCGACGGCCAAGCCATGCGTTAGGCCGATCTCGATCATGGGTCCCACATCGTAGAATCTTGACTCAAGCTTGAATGCAGCCTCGGCACTGGCGCCATTCGCCACCGGTGAGGGGAAGGACAACACATCGTCGGTAAGGCGGGCGCCGCCGATTACCCCGACGGCAATCGATTGCGCAGCGCAGGCACAACAAGTTAGGAAAACGATGAAAAGATAACGCATGCCAGGATCGCAATTTTACGCCTCAGCGCAAACGCAGCAAGGCAGCGCTGGAGGCGGGAACATCAATCTCTAATTGGGCGGCTGTCACTGCTATCGGCTCCGATGGGCCGGCACTCCACCGGCCAGCGTTGCCTACCGCCGAACCACCCAACCGCACGCCATCCTTACTGGTAAGGGATGGTGCGGTCAGACGAAGTGCGCCAGCTTTGGTGATTCCTGGACAAGCCGCGCGCACGTGAGCGTCACGAGCGGCTTCCTTGTTCACCAGCGTGAGCCAGATGTCGCCGCGATCGGAGTGTATCGCATAGGCGCTGATGTTCAGCCCGGCATTGTCGAGAGTCAATGGAACGCGATCGCCTCGGCTGGCGAGCGAAAACGCCAGCATGCCATAGTACAGCGGCCGGGCGGCGTCGGCGGTGATCGGCGTGTAATAACTCAGGAATCCCAAATGATTCACGCCGGTTTCCATGTTGACTCCACTGGCGTTGAATTGTGCCAGTGTGAACATGAAATCGAGACCCCAAAGCGCCGCCGCCATGGTATCGCTTACGCCCGGCTTGCCGCCTCCGAAACAGGAATTCGTTTCGCATATTCGATACGGCACGCGGGCCGAACGCGAAGCCGCATCCAGCCGCCCCAGCAGACCCGGCAGAATTCCATTGGGCGTCAAAAGGGTCTGGATGGTGCTGCTTGGATTGTCCGGCGGGCCCTCCGCGTAGTAATGATGGGTCAGCAGTTTGATATCCGCCGCGTCGGTGGCCGCGAATTGCTCCAGCCAATCGGCGTGGATGATTACGTCCGGTCCGGCAAAGGGCGCGTTGGGCAGTTTGTCGCGAATCGCTTTCTTGAAGCGGCGATACTCGGCGTAGTAATCGGCATAAGAATAATTGGCAGGCCGGTGGACGCCCGGGAACAGATCCGGCTCATTTCCGATTTCGAACGCCAGCAGACTATCGCCCACGCTGGACGCCACGGCCACGGCTTCATCGACTGCTTGATCCACGGTGCCCCGGCCGAGATTGAAGCCCCAAATGAGGCGCCAGCCGGTGGCGCGCAGGAAGCCCGCCAGATCAATAAGGCCGCGCCGATCGACCACGGTGGTTTTGGGCGATGAAACCGCGGGACCATCGGCCGACCAGGAGGCATAATCGCTGGTATTGCCGCCAATTCGAATGACACCGGCCGGCGACAGCGTGCGCACCAACTGCACGTAAGTGTGGTTTGCCGCGGAAAATAAACCGCGCTCGGACACCGCAGAAACCTCATAGCCCAGGCCCATGAAATCGGCCGGAATGCGTCCCAGCCTGGATTGCGGCTGAATTTCCACCCGTGCCGAATTGCCCTGCGCCAGGCCGCGAAGCGGGAGCAGAAGCCCGGCGGCCAATTGGCGCCTGCTAAGTGCTTTTGAGGCTGACATTCGCTGCCATAATAGTATTTCAACCGATGCTCTGGATCATAACCACATGATCGCGTGGCGAGCTTTTCCGGCAGCCATCTTGTTTCTGTTGGCCGGATGCCATCGCGTCAAGGCGCCGGCCAGCGTGGTTCACATGGGCGATCCGGCCACTGCCAACCAGCTGCTGGGCGGCTTCTATGGGGTGGAGGGCGGCGCAGGCGACAATGCATGGCGCTGGACCGGCCCTGAGTTCGGGGTAGCTTTGGCGCCCCCCGCGGCAGCGACGCACGGAGCCCGCCTATTGCTGCGTTTATATTTTCCTGAAACACAAATCCAAAAACTCGGTCCAATGACATTAACCGCTTCTTTAGACGGCCAGCCGCTGGCACCGGAAACTTATGACAAAGGCGGCAGCTACGATTTTGTCCGGGATATACCGGCCTGCTTTCTTGAAACTAACGTGCTGCCAATCACTTTTAGCTTCGATCCGTACTCGCCCAAATCGGAGACGGAGGGGCGGGATCTGGGCGCGGTGGTATTGATGGCGAGTCTGGAAGCGAAGCGCTAAGGCACTACTTTATGAAAACTGTCATGGTCACGGGAGGCGCCGGATTTTTCGGCGGGATTCTAAAGCGCACGATTTTGGAATCGGGAGATCGATGCATCAGCGTGGACGTTTGTCCGGACCAGGACGAACACCCCAATCTGGAAAAACACCAGATCGATCTGCGCGACCGGGACGCTTTGGACAAAGTGTTTGCCCGCGCCCGGATTGACGGGGTGGTGCATTGCGCCGCCATGCTGGCGCATGGATCGGAAGATCCAAAGGAATTGTGGACCAGCAACGTGGACGGCACCCGCAATTTAATGGATGCGATGCGCAAGCACGGTGTGCGCCAGCACGTGTTCACCTCGACGAACTGCCTATGGGGCGAGGCGATGGGCCGGCCGGTTCGCGAAGACGATCCCGCCAATCCAGTGGAGCTCTACGGCCGCTCCAAACTAGAAGCGGAACGCGTAATTGGCGAGTATCCCGACATTACTTCGGTTCTGCTGCGCTGCCCGACAATCATCGATTTTGGCCGCCTGGGCCTGCTGTCGATCCTGTTCGAATTCATCGATGAGGGACGGCGGGTATGGGCGGTGGGCGGAGGCCGCAATCGGTATCAATTCATTTATGCCGGCGACCTGGCCAACGCGTGCCTGCTGGCTTTGGATTATCCCCATTCCGACACCTTCAATATCGGCTCGGACGACGTGAAATCGATCGCGGAAGTATACGAATACGTGATCCGGAATTCCAAGAGCAAGGCGAAAGTGGCGACGCTGCCACGGGGGCCGGCCATCGCCGCCATGAAGCTGGCGTATCATCTGAAGCTTTCGCCGCTGGGGCCGTATCACTACAAGATGATTGCCGAAGATTTTCTCTTTGATACCTCGCGCATCAAGGAACGGCTGGGCTGGCGGCCCACCATGACCAACGAAGAGATGCTGTGGCGAGCGTACCAATATTACAGCGAAAACCGCCGCGAAATAGAGGCTCGCGAAGATGTTTCGGCGCATCGCAAAGCGGCCAAGATGGGTGTGATCCGGCTGCTGAAATGGGTTTCCTAGCAGGCCAGCATGCCGCGCGAGTGTAGATGACCTTTGCCGAAACCGTTCGCTTCGTTCTGGACGAAGGCGCGCGCTTCGTTTCTCCGCTGGCCATCGCCATTCAGTGGGAACTGGTGTTGGCGGCTGCGCTGGCCATTTGGCTGACGACGGCCGCGTTCGGCAAAAGACTGCGCCCGCTGCGCGCCGCGTTCGGGCGGGTGGCGAACCAGCGCGCTGCTTCAATTGCAGTGTGCGGCGTTTTACCGATTGCGATCCGGCTGTCGCTATTGGGAATTTATCCCGTGCCCGAGCCGAGCATCCATGACGAGTTCAGCCATCTGCTGCTGGCCGATACGTTGGTTCACGGCCGATTGACGAATCCGCCGCATCCTCAGTGGCAGCACTTTGAATCCATCCACATTATTCAGCAGCCGACCTACAACTCCATGTATCCGCCGGGCCAAGGCGCATTTCTAGCGTTCGGCAGCTGGTTGTTTCATGAACCGTGGGTGGGCGTGGTGCTGAGCGTGGGCCTGATGTTCGCGGCGATGTGCTGGATGATGCAAGCGTGGCTGCCGCCGAAATGGGCGCTTTTCGGGACTCTGCTGGCCATCCTGGCATTCGGGGTGACTACGCTGTGGATGAACAGCTACCTGGGCGGTGCGGTGCCGGGGATTGGCGGCGCGCTGGTCTTAGGCGCAGTGAAACGGTTGAGACAAAACGGAGCGCGCGTCCGGCAATCGATTCTGCTGGGAATCGGCATTGTGCTGCTGATGAACACGCGGCCTTTTGAAGGCGCGGTGCTCACGCTGGCGGCGCTGGTGTATCTGGTGCTTGGGAAATCGCGCGGGGGATGGGCGCAAATTGTGGTTCCGGCCGGCCTGATTCTGAGCGCGGGTGTGCTGTTCACGGGCTTCTATAACTTCCGCGTGACGGGCAGCCCATTGCGAATGCCCTATGAAGTAAATCGCGATACGTACGGATGGCCTGAGAACCTGGGCTTTCTTCCCGCCAAGGAAGTCACTTTTCAGCATCGTGTGCTGCGCGATATGTACCGCAAGGAAATAGCGCACCATAACATCTACAGCTCTTGGAACTGGTTTGTAGACAGCCTGGACATACGAGCTTTTGAAAACTGGTCTTTCTTCTGCGGGCCGGTTTTGACCCTTCCGCTGCTGCTGTTGCCGCGCGTGTTTCTGGACCGTCGAACTCGTCCCTTGGTGGTGATCCTGGCGGTGATGCTGGGGCTGAATCTTTTCCAGATGGTTTTGTACCCTTATCATCTGGGGCCGCTGGTGCCGGTGATTTTTGCGATCATCGCGCAGGGCGCGCGGCACATTTATGTCCTTCTATCCCGCACCAGGCCCGCTCGCGGAATGGCTTTCGCGATGCTGCTGCCGCTGTGTGTCGCGGCGGCCAGTACGTTGAAGCTAACGGCTGCCGATCTGGCGATACCGGTGTCCTACTGGGAGCACGCTGCTGAATCGCACCGCGATGCACGGGCCGCGCTGCAGACCTGGTTATTTCATCGTCCGCGGAAGCAACTGGTGATTGTCCATTACTCGTCCCACCATTCGCCGGATCAGGAATGGGTTTATAACGGAGCCGATATCGACCACAGCCAGGTGGTTTGGGCGCGTGAGATGGATGAGAAATCGGACGCCCAGTTGATCGGCTACTTCAAGGATCGCGAGGTTTGGCTGCTGAATGCGGATTCTTATCCGCAGCGTGTGCGGCCGTACGATGCCGATTCGAATTTGTGCAGGCCGGAATCGGCCACGAAGTAATACCTGTCTAAGCGGCCGGCGCGCGCTTCTTCGCGGACGCTTTCGAAAGCACGAAATCCGTATGCAGCTTGCGCCACGGCGTGTCCATCCTGGTGCCATCCGGCGCAATGCCCGGCGCTTCGCGCGTGAAATCGCGAATCAACGAATTCTTCACGGCGAACACCGCGTCGCTATCCAGATACTGATCGCCATCCACGAAGACGTGTGTCACCAGCGTCTCTTGTCCGTCGGCGACAATCATGAAATGCACGTGCGCCGGACGGTAGGGATGGCGCGCCGAAGCTTTGAGCATATCGCCCACCGTTCCGTCGTAGGGAATCGGATAGTAGCGGGGCATGATGGTCCAGAAGCGGAAGCGGCCCTGCGCGTCGCTGTGGAAGCGCGCCCGCAAGGTGGGTTCCGCCAGATCCGGCAACTGGACGTCGTAGAAGCCCTCCGCATCCGAGTGCCACACATCGATAATTGCGTTCGCCACCGGCGTGCCGTTTTCAGACAGAATGGTCCCGTCGATATACAGCGCGTCGCCTTTCGCGCCGCCGCGAATATCGGCGCCAAAGGCCGCTTCCGGAGGATTCTGCACATAAAACGGACCCATCACGGTGCTTTCGGTGGCGCCTTCGGTGAAGCGATGATTGATTGCGTCCACCAGCATGGAAACGCCCAGGGTATCTGAGAGCAGAATGAATTCCTGACGCTTGTCGGTGCACAGCTGGCCGGTGCGCGTCAGGAAATTGATGGCTTGCCCCCACTCGTCTTCGGTAGGTTCCACGTCACGCACAAAATCATGCAGGTGCTGCACCAGGCTGGTCATGATTTTCTTCAGCCGCGGGTCGGGCGTGTTCTGGTAGCGGTCAATCACCGCAGCCGTGATGTTGTTCTCGTCGAAATCGCGCATATGTATTCCGAATGGACATCATATCGAATGCGGCTATGGCCGGCGCGGACGCTGGGTGGCGGAAATCGATTTGATCACCAGTTTGCCGCTGCCTTTCAGCACGTGGTGCGGATCGGGAAGCGCGGCCCCCTGGAGGAAGAACAACTTCACGGCGGCCACTTCCGGCGAGTATTTCGCGATGAACGGATCCAGCTCTTGTTTCGGGGTCACGGTTTCATTCGCTGCGGGCGTAGTAGCCGGTTCGCCAGTGCGCCGTGATCTTAGGCAATCCGCGCGGAGCGTCCAGCTTCACCGTGATGTGGTGATATCGCCCATCGCGCGTGGCGTCGCTGGGCGCGTAGCCCAGCATATATCTGTTTCTAAGATCAATGACGATCTTGTCCGCAAAATCGCCTAGCCGCATCCCAGCGCCGGGAAACATCCGGCCTCCAGTTTGTTCGGTCAAATTCTTCAGCACCGATTGATCGCCGTAATTCGAGCCCATTCCATTTCCGAATGTGCCGATGGCATAAATCAACACGTCGCTCTCGACAATCGCGTTCTTCACTTCGCCCGGCGTGTAGCGGCTGTGATTCTCGCCCCCATCGGAGATGATGACCAGCGCCTTGCGCAAATTCTTCGATTTCCGTACTTCATTCAGACCCAAATACACGCCGTCCAGCAGCGCCGTGGATCCGCCGCCCTTGCTGAACATCAGCTGGTAATCCACGTCGGCGGCGTTCTGCGTCAGCGGCACCGCAACGTGGGCGTCGCTGGCAAGCTCCACCAGGCAGAACTCGTCGCCGGGATTGGAAGTCTTGAAGAAACGCGCCGCGGCGTGCCGCATCTCCGGCAGATCGCCCGCCATGCTCCCGCTGATATCGAACACCAGACCAACCGCGATGGGGTCGTCCTCCATCGAAAAAGAAATAATCTTTTGCTCCACCTTTTCGTCGAACACACGGAAGTTCTGTTTCTCCAGGCCGCTGACCGGGCGGTTCAACGCGTCGCTCACTTCCACCGGGACCAGCACCAGAGTGGTGTCGATGCGCAGCCGATCCTGCGCAAATACGCCCGCCGGCAAAAACATGATAGCCAGCAGCCATCGGAGCAGGCGCATTGTGCTAACCTCGCAGGCGACCATGCGGATCTTCCTCATTATGACGGTCCTCGGGGGCGCGCTGGTTTCGCCGGGCGCTGCCGCCGAACCCTTTTATATCGGGACCTGGAAGATTGTTTCGGCGACGGCGGCGCCCTGGCAGGCTGGCCGTCCGTATGACTCCGATCTCGCGGAAATGA
>DATHNM010000470.1:0-4209 GCA_035486095.1 Bryobacteraceae bacterium | reverse complement strand
AAACTGGCGATGATCCAAAAATTCCTGGCCGGCCCCGGCGAAGTGCGAAATATTATGGCCGCCCACCAGGCCAGGGAACGATTTCTGCCAGCGGATCGCAAGCCGCTCGAGTTTTTCGAGGAACGCGCTGTCGATCAACGGGTCGGGTTTCACTGGACGGCTTTCACTTGACGATTTTCACTTGACTGCCAGGGAGGTGACGCTTTCGATGATGGTGGTCAAGATGGTATCGGGCGTTTGTCCGTCGGCATGGGCGTCGAAATTCAGGATTATGCGATGGCGCAGAACATCGGGAGCAATTTCACGAACATCGTCGGTGCTGACGTTCAAGCGTTTGCGCATCATAGCCAGCACGCGTCCGCATTCCACCAGGGCTTGCGCGCCGCGCGGCGAACTTCCGTAACGGATGTATTTGTTCGCCAGCGGGTGGGCGCTGGGTGTGCCGGGCTGCGTGGCCATTACCAGATCGATGGCGAAATCCTGCACATGCGGGGCGATCAGAACCTCCCTGCAGGCGGACCGCAACTGAAGGATGCCTTCGCGATCAACCACCTGTTCGAGCACCGTTTCGTCGCGATGAATGGTGCGTTCCACAATCCGGTTCAGATCCTGGCGCGAAGGGTAAGTCACCAGAATCTTCATCAGGAAGCGGTCGAGCTGCGCCTCCGGCAGCGGATAGGTGCCTTCCATTTCGATGGGATTCTGTGTGGCCATCACCAGGAACGGCAATTCCAGTTCATGGGTGGTGGTTCCGCTGGTGACGGTGCGCTCCTGCATGGCTTCAAGCAGCGCGGACTGAGTTTTGGGCGTGGCGCGATTGATTTCGTCGGCCAGAACCAGATTGGCGAAAATGGGGCCTGGCTGAAAGCGCAACGCCTTGGCGCCGTGGTCGTCACTCTCCATGATCATGCTGCCCACGATGTCCGCGGGCATCAGATCGGGCGTGAACTGGATGCGCGAATATTTGAGGTGCAGCACGCGGCCCAGGGTGCGCAGCAAGGTAGTCTTGCCGAGTCCAGGCACACCTTCGAGCAAGACATGCCCGCCGGCCAGCAGACAAATCAGAACACCGTCGACCACGTGTTGCTGGCCAACAATGATCTTGCCGATTTCTTGGCGCACCTGATCAAGATGACCGGTGGCGAGCTGGAGTGTAGGCTCGGAACGCACGTTTTTATTCTAGCGGTGACACGTTTGGAATGCTCGGGTGTCATGTACTATAGCACCAGGGCGTCATGTCCTCCAATAACTTATCCCCCGACCTTACAAAGCAGCGGCTGACCGACCTTCGCAACGGTCTGCTCGGCCTGCACAAGACACTCCTCGATTCCGAGCGCGGCACTTATGAGCGGGACATTGCGCGCATCGGCTCAAGCGGCGAACTGCTGAAGCTGGTGCTGTACGATCCATGGTTTGCGTGGCTGCATGAGCTGTCGGAATTTGTCGTGCTGATCGATGAGACCCTGGATCCTCTCGAGAAGACGCCCGGCGCCGCAGCCCCGCCGCCCGTCATCGACGCGGAACGGTTCATCACACAGGCTGCAGAATTACTGGTGCCAAACGAAAACGGCGCCGGATTCGCCAAGCGATATTTCGAGGCCTTGCAGCGCGATCCGGACGTGGTGCTGGCGCACGCCCGAATGCGCAAAATATTAACGAATTTGGGATGATTTCAACCCGCGCCTAGCGGCAGCAAACGCTTCCTTGCAATCTCCACAAAGTTCCGTGACAGGGTGGTTGGCGAACCAGTTTTGATTCCCAGATCCACCGTCGTTCTGCACGCCCCCCGCACCTCGCGATAGATTGCCCCGGGGATCGCCACCGTCGCAACGCAAGCGGGCGCCAGTGACACACCCAGCCCAGCCGCCACCAGGCGCACCAGAGTGGGCCATTGCGGCGCATCCTGCACAATGTTCGGACGAAATCCGTCTCGCTCGCAGCAGGCGATTGTTCTATCAAAAGCCAGCGGCCCCATGCGGCGCGCGAACAGAATGAACGGTCCCTTCCTTAAATCGCGCACGCGTAGCGAGCGTTTGGCGGCCAGGGCATGCGTCTTCGGCAACACCGCGACATAGCGCTCTTCAAACAGGGTGGTGATCTGGATTCCCTCCGTAGCGTCGCCATCGCGCAAAAAGGCTAGATCCAGCGTTCCCGTCAGCAGAGCCGAGATCTGCGCAGAGGTGCTGAGCTCCCGCAGGCGCAGTTCCACCTTCGGGTAGCGCCTCCTATAGATCTCAATCACAGCCGGAAGATCCGTGAACATCACCGAACCGCTGAAGCCAACCGTGAGTGTTCCTTCCTCGCCGCGTCCCAAGCGCCGCACCTGGGCCAGGTCGTCGTGCACCTTTTCCATCGTGCTGCGCGCCCGGTCTGCCAGCAACTGGCCGGCCAGAGTGAGCTTCACACCGCGCGTCGTCCGATCGAACAGGGGGTGGCCCAGCAACTGTTCCAGCCTTTTGATTTGCTGGCTCAGCGGCGGTTGTGCCATCCCCAGCAGTTGCGCCGCCTTGCTGAAATGCAGCGTCTCCGCCACGGCGAGAAAGTAGCGAAGGTGCCGCAATTCGATCTCTTCTTTCATATCACCATGATATTAATATTGATCTTTTAACTATTGGACATAGAAATGCGCAGGTCCTAGTGTGGAGAGTATGACGCAGACAGAACTGGCAATCCGTGATTTCAGGCCGGGGGATGAAGCTGCCTTCCGGAGCCTGAATGAAGAGTGGATCATCCAATACTTTGCCGTGGAACCCAAGGAAGCCGCCCTGTTGGCCGACCCGCAGGGAACGATTCTGGATCGCGGGGGAAGGATCTTCTTCGCGACCCATGACAGCCAGACCGTGGGCTGCTGCGCCCTGCTGGTCATAGCGCCGAATGAATTTGAAGTAGCCAAAATGGCGGTGACGGAATCATACCGGCGTTTGGGCATTGGACGCCGGCTTCTGGAGAAGGCGATTGCCGAAGCCCGTGTTTTGGGCGCGCGGCGTCTTTATCTTGAGACCAACCGAAAACTGGTGGGCGCCATCCGGCTGTACGAATCCCTTGGCTTCCGGCATCTCCCTCCGGAGCGAGTGGTGCCTTCGGTCTACGCGCGCGCCGATGTCTACATGGAGCTGTGCCTCTGAATGAATTCTTCGTCGCCCCGCTATGCTAGAAGACCCGGATGGCAGCGACATATCGAGGGGTAATGTTGACGAAGAAAGGCGGACCAGACTGCCTCAACATCGTCGATTTGCCCATTGAGCCCCCTGGCCCCAAGCAACTACGCATTCGAGTGAGGGCCGCTGGCGTGGGCTCAACCGACTTCCTGATCTTGGCCGGGAATTATCGCTACGCGCCCAAGATACCGTTCGTGCCTGGCTACGAAGTCTCGGGCATCGTGGAAGCTATCGGCGCCGATGTCACATCGTTCGCGGTTGGACAGCGTGTGGCGGCGCTCACCGTTCACGGCGCCTTCGCCGAAGTTCTGCTGCGCGAGGCCGAACATTTCCTTCCGATCCCCGCCGGAGTTTCCGATCGCGCTGCGGCTGCCGTGATCCTGAACTATATCACTGCGTGGCAAATGATCCATCGCGTGGCGAAAATGCAGGCCGGGCAGACCGCACTGGTCACTGGCGCGGCAGGCGGCGTGGGCACCGCGGCTCTGCAACTGTTGAGGCTGGCGGGAGTAAAGACCTACGGCGCTGCCTCGGTATCCAAGCATCCTACCGTGCGCGCACTCGGCGCAATACCCATCGATTATCGGGCCGGATCAATCGATCGGCTGATATGTGCCTTGGAACCGGATGGCGTCGATTGCGTATTCGACGCGGTGGGCGGGGCCAACATCGGCCCCTGCATTGGCGCACTCAGGCGAGGCGGAACATTGGTCGGGTTTGGTTTCATGGCCGCGTCCGGAACGCTGTCCCAATTGGCCACGTTTGCCAATCTTTTCGTGGGATCGCGCCTGCGCGGACGTGTGGGCAAATTCTATGGCGTCACCATGCTGTACCGGAAAAACCCCCAGCCCTTGCGCGAGGATTTGCCCAAGATCTTCGCACTCCTGGCTGCAAAGAAAATCGATCCCCTGATCAGCCATACCTTGCCGATTCTTGAGGCGAGACAGGCGCTGGATCTCCTGGCCACCGGATCTGTAGAAGGCAAGATCGTTCTCACGAACGACTAAGTCCGCGAGATGTATTATTTAGTCACGTGACCATTCAGGAAGTC
>DATHNM010000469.1:0-2498 GCA_035486095.1 Bryobacteraceae bacterium | reverse complement strand
ATGAGCGCCACAATGTTCGGGATGGCGAAGCCCGCCAGCTGCCATGCGGCGCCGCCCCACGCGAAGAACAGGCAGGCCGCCAATACGAAGAAGGCCTTGGCGTTCACTAGCAATGCCAGGCCTGCAACCAGACCGCTGAGAAAAGGCCGGCCACGCCAGGCGAGATAAACCGCGGCGATATGCGGCAGCACCATCAACAGATCGGGCGCCAAAGCCATCACCGCCGAGGGGATGCCGAAGGTAAGGAAGAATCCGAGCAACAGGGCCGCCGCCAGACCTTCGCGCGGGCCCCACAGATCGCGCGCGAACAGCCACAACATCCCGCAGCAGGCGAACACGAAGGCCGCGCCTGCGATCCGCAAGGTTACTCCGATGCGCGCGTCCCACAGCAAATAAATCAGTGCCGACAAGGGCGGTTTGTCAAACCAAATGTCGCGATACAGCGATTTTCCACCTAAAATCTGGATGGCTGCCGCGCTGGGATATGCCTCTTCCACCCAGACGATCCCGCTGTGGCAGAGGCGCGCGGCGAGCAATCCCAGGAACAGCAACGCAAGCACCAACCGGTCTGATATGTTTGCGCCGCGAATCACGTATTGACTATAACTGGGTGACTGGGGGTTGGTCATTGGAGCCTGGCGATATCAGCGTGGAAGCGACTCCGAAAGACCGCGACAAAAGGCTGGATCAGTTCCTGCGCGAGCGCCTGCCGCTGTACAGCCGGTCGCGCTTGCAGGATTGGATTGAACAGGGCCGCGTGCTGGTGGACGGCGCGCCCGCAAAACGTTCGCATCTGCTGAAGGGCGCTGAGCGTATTCACGTACAACCGGCGGAACTGGCGCCCTTGCGGGCCACGCCCGAGGACCTTCCGCTTGAAGTGCTATATGAAGATGCCGACGTCATCGCCATCAACAAGCCCGCGGGCATGGTGGTTCACACCGGCGCCGGGCAACACTCGGGGACTCTGGTGAATGCCGTGCTGCACCGCTTCGGAAAACTTTCGAGCGTGGGGGGCGATCTGCGGCCCGGCATCGTGCACCGTTTAGACCGCTTCACCAGCGGGGTGATCTTGATCGCGCGCAGCGACACGGCGCATCGGAATCTGGCGGAGCAGTTCGCCGCGCGCCAGGTTGAAAAGATCTATGTCGCGCTGGTACATGGCCAGGTGAAGAACCAGCAGGGGCGCATGACGACGCCCATTGCCCGCGATCCGGTGCGCCGCATCCGGATGACCGCGCGCCTGGCGCACGGCCGGCAAGCCATTACGTCTTATCAGGTGCTAAAACGCTTGGAAGGATTTACGTTTCTGGAAGTAAAGATCGGGACTGGGCGCACGCATCAAATTCGGGTGCATCTGGCCAGCATCGGGCACCCGGTGGTGGGCGACAAATTGTATGGCGCGCCGGCCAGTACGCTGGGCCGATATTTTCTGCATGCGCGACAGATTACGTTCAGCAGCCCGAGTTCGGATGAGCGGGTTACGGTGGCAGCGCCGCTTCCGGCAGAGCTGGAGAATTACCTGGCTACGCTCGCCTAGCGAATCATTTTTCGGTGCAGGCCGGACCGATCCACTTCGCCGAGAAAGTGAAGTTCATATTCATCGTGCGGCCGCCGCTGGTGGCGGTCATCTGCATCGATCCTTTTACATTCTCGGAATCCACCGCCTCCAGATTCACAGTTCCGGTGCTCTTGATCCCGTTGCGGCTGCAATCGACGTGGATCTCTTGTTTGCTGCCCGAGGAAGTAACCAGGGAGCGAGCGCAGGACTTGGTATTTTCGTCTCCCATATTGAAGGGTTTGTCCAGTTTGTCTTTGGTGAGACAGCTCTTGCTGACGGTCTTGGAACTGTGACCGCCCCGGGATTGCATCTCTTCGTCCAGCTTGACGCGCTGCTCGGGAGTCAACCGCTTCAGAAGCTCGTCCGGGATGGGCGGCTGGCCGCTGGTCTGGCCGGTCATGGTGCTCTCCCATTGGCCGGTTTTCACATCCAAGGGCCGGAAATCCGCGGCAAAAACAGCCGGGCACGCGGCGGAGCAAAACAGCAGCGCCAGCCCGGTTGAAAATCTAATGTTCACAAGATCCTCCGGTCATTCATCGACTATTCTCGCGCAAAACTGGAGTGCCCGGGCACCTAATGAAACTAGCCGCCGGCCATACCGGCTACACTGAAGTTTGCAGGATTTCATCGATTTTTCGGCAGCCCCCATCGGAATCGCCGGCGCCGGCCGCGTGGCCCAGGCGCTGGGCAGGCTGCTCGTGGCGCAAGGCCAACCGGTGGCTTATGTCGCCAGCCAGAGCATGGATCATGCGCGCGCTGCGGCGGCGTTTATCGGCCCCCTTGTTCGGGTGGCCAGCTATTCCGAGCTGGCCCGGCATACAAATCGAATCTTGATCGCCGTCCCCGATTCTGCGATTGGAGCCGTCGCGGATACGCTGGATCTGGATTCCGGCATCGTTCTCCACACCTGTGGAACACAGGGTCCGGAGGCCTTGCGATC
>DATHNM010000468.1:0-4996 GCA_035486095.1 Bryobacteraceae bacterium | reverse complement strand
ACCTTCAGGCAAGTCTTGTCGTACCACTCGATCACGCCCTCTAGTGTTTCTCCGTCTTTCATGACGAACACCATGGGCGTCTTGGCCTGCATTTGTTTCATGTAGTAGAAATTTTCAGCGTTAGTTTGGTCCGGTGGGGCGGTTTTCTTCTGGTGATTGTTGGGAGGACGTCGATTCATTTGGTCTTTCACTTCGTTCAAAGAAGGACGGATTAGCTTACGGTTCCCGGACTCCACGGCACGCTCCACAAATTCGAGATATCCAGTCAGGCCCGAAACGTAGAGAAAACGGCCGGGGCCATTCGGGGGATTGCTAGAAGATCAGCTAAAAACATTGAACCACACTGCCAAGGCCTCTGCAAGGAAGCGCTCACGCGCCCTACGCCAACAGGAACAGACGTTTGCACACGCCAGAAGTTACACGGCCAGGCCGCGCAATTCCACCACCAGCGAGTCCAATGCAATGCTTTTTTGAATGTTGCGCCGCACCAGCGTGGAAAGTTCGTCGGCGCGCTGGACGGCGGCACGTATCCAGCGGAAGGAAACGCGGCTGGCCACAGCCTCCAGTTCGGCGCGGATATCGCCATTGCGGATTTCGCCCGCGCCCTGGGATAACAGCAGCACGTCTTCCAGCAAAACGTACAAAATATTCAGCAAGGCATCCAGCTTTTCCGTTTTGCGCGGCGCCATGGCTTCGGCGTGCTTGACCCATTCGGCGAATGGCGCACGGCCGGCGGCCACTTGCAGCAGTTTCACCATCGCGGTGCGGCGTTCGTCGTATACTTCCAGATCCATCGACACCGCCAGTCCGGGGCTGCCGGCGGCCAAAGCCATGCGCCGTCCGGCATCGGAAAGACCGCGCTCCACAACAAATGCCTGCATTTCCGCATTCGACAGCGGAGCCAAATGGAACGATACGGCGCGCGAGCGGATGGTGGGCAGCAGATCGTAGGAATTTTCGGCGGCCAGCAGCAATATCAAATGCTCAGGCGGTTCCTCCAGAATCTTTAGCAGCGAATTCGCAGCCTGCTCGTTGGCGCGATCGATGTGGTCGATCAGGAAAACCCTTCGCATTCCATGCAGCGGTTTATACTGCGCGCGCTCTTTCAGCAGCCGCATCTGCTCGATGCCGATCTGGCGCAGCGGACCATCCGGCGGAAAGGTCAGGAAGTCGGGATGGGTGGCGAACAGCAGCGGGTCTTCGTTGCGCTTGTCGGAAGGCCATTTCTCACGCTCGGCGATGATCTCGGCGTTCGCTTCCAGGCTTAAATCGTCCTGCTCAATCTTGTCCGCTCCACCGATCATGGCGGCTGCAAATCGGCGCGCCAGCGTGGCTTTGCCCACTCCCTCCGGGCCATCCAGCAAGATAGTTTGCGGGATGCGCTGCTGCCGGGTCATCGCGAAGAGGGTTTGCGCGACCTTGCTGTTACCTCGAAAATCCTCAAACTCCTGGCCGGAAGACAACCCTTCAGTGTGCCACAGAGTTGGCGTCTTCAGGTGAGCTACAATCGCCATGGAAGGCAAGTTGTGGCACTAAAATCTGGTCAGCCGGTGAGATTGGGAATCGATTTCGGCACCACGCGCACGGTTGTGGCGGCCGTGGATCGCGGGAATTATCCACTGCTTTCGTTTGAAGGACCCGAAGGCGCGCCGGTGGATTGGTTCCCCTCCCTGGTGGCGGTGCGCGGCGCCGAGCGGCTCTACGGATGGCAGGCCTGGGCGTGCCAGCAGGATCCGCAGTGGACCATCATCCGGTCACTCAAGCGCGTGTTGCAGGATGCCGGACCCAACACCATCCTGGAACTGGCGGATCAGCAGGTGCCGCTCATCCAAGTGCTGCGCGAAATGGCCGCGGCCTTACGTGAACTGCTGCCGCAGGAAGAACTGGAAGTGATGCTGGGGGTGCCCGCCAACGCCAACACCAACCAGCGCTTTCTTACAGTGGAGGCATTTCGCTCGGCTGGATGCGCCGTTGTCGGGTTGTTGAACGAGCCATCAGCCGCGAGCATCGAATTCGGCCATAAAACCAAAATCAACGGCGTGATTCTGGTGTATGACCTGGGTGGCGGAACCTTCGATGCGTCGCTGGTTGAGGTGGGTGAGAGGACACACCGGCCACTGGCTACCGAAGGCATCGCCACCTTGGGCGGCGACGATTTCGATGAGATTCTGGCTGAATTGGCCACTACCAGCGACGAGCGCCACGGCCTTTCGCAAGCCGAGCATTTTCGGTTGCTGGAGGAATGCCGCGTCCGCAAGGAAGCGCTGAATCCCAATACCCGGCGCATCGTGATCGATCTGGACACGGTGCGGGAGGGGTGGGGCACGGTGACGGTTCCGGTGGCCGAATATTATGAGCGCTGCCGGCCATTGGTGGAAGAAACGCTGCACGTGGTGGAAGATCTTCTGGACACACAGGGCGGCAAGGATATCGAAGCGCTGTACGTCACTGGCGGTGGAAGTGAACTACCGGTGGTGGGGCGCGTTTTACGCGAGCAGTTCGGCAAACGCATTCGCCGCTCGGTACACGCTCGATCGGCAACGGCGCTGGGCTTGGCCATCCAGGCCGATGCGCTGGCCGGTTATGTTTTGCGCGAAAAGTTCACGCGCTATTTCGGGGTGTGGCGCGAAGGCGATGCCGGGCGCCGCATTGTTTTCGATCCGCTGTTTCAAAAGGGCGTGGCGCTGCCGGGCCCCGGTGAACGGGCGCTCGAAATCCGCCGCAGCTATACTCCGGTGCACAATATCGGGCATTTCCGCTATCTGGAATGCACGCATCTGGACCCGGAAGGCCAGCCCAGCGGCGACGTTACGGTATGGGACGATATTCAGTTTCCGTTCGATCCGGCGCTGCGCGACTCCGCCAGCGTGACAGTAGCGCACTCCCAAGCGGCGCGCTCGCACGAAATTGAGGAGACGTACTCCATCGATGCCAGCGGCACCGTCACCATCACCGTGAGCAACGTCACCGCCGGCTACCAGCGGGTATATCACCTGGGGCGTTGGGCTTCAAAAGATGCGCCCGTGACGGCCGCCAAGGCGCGCATGCGGCACGTGCCGCGCAAGCAGGCTGAAGGCCGCCGCCGTTGAGTAATCGCTTGAGTGAGCTGATCGATTTAATCGCCGAACACAGACTCTATGATCTGGCGCATTCCTACTTCGCCGGGATGCCGCACTTCCCCACGCATCCGCCCTTCGTGTTCGGGCTGACGCGCAAGCACGGCGACATGATCCTGGAAGGCGGCGTCAGCTCGTCGGCCGATTCCATCGCGTTCGGCGGTCACGTGGGCACGCACATCGACGCGCTTTGTCACTTTTCCTGCGATGGCATGTTGCACGGTGGCGTGGCAGCGAGCGCGGTTCAGAACGATTCAACCGGATTCGCGAAGCTGAGTGTCGACACCATCGCACCCATCCTGCGCCATGGGGTGTTGCTGGATATTGCCGCACAGATGAAGGTAGACGCTTTACCGGCGGACTTCGCTATCATGCCGCAGCATCTGGACGCGGCATTGAAAGCCGCCAAGACCACCATCGGCCCTGGCGACGTGGTGCTGCTGCGCACCGGCTGGGCGCGCTATTTCAGCAGCTTCGCGCAGTACGTCACCGGCGGACAAGGACATGCCGTCACTGGCCCGGGCCCCGAGATCGAGGCTGCGCGCTGGTTGAGCGAGCGCGGAATTTTCGCGGCCGGTTCAGATACCATTGCGTTCGAAAAATTACCCGCGGCGAGCATGCCGGTGCACGTTCACCTGCTGGTGGAGAGCGGCATTCACATTATCGAAGCGTTGAATCTGGAAGATCTCTCGCGCGAGGGTATCTATGAGTTTGTCTTTATCGCAGCCCCCCTCAAGATTCGCGGCGGCACTGGATCGCCGATTCGTCCCTTGGCGCTGGCTTAAGCGCCAGATCGAAAAAACTAATAGTGGCTGAGGAAGGCGGCCAGTTCCGGCGCCAGACTCTTGCGCGCGGCGACGCACAAATCGATGCTTTCCAGCGTCTGCGCCAAAGTCCTGGGGCCGCCGTTGTAATCCTTCACGCGATCGGCAAAAAACAGGTCCAGTTCAGCGCGGTGTTTGGCATCGCAGAAACTCCCTCCCACTTCCGGAAGCATGGCAGCGTAGTCTTCGCCCACTTCGCGCGGCAAACGCTTTAACAACCCATCCAGATGTTGTTTCACGAATTCAAACGGAACCTCGCGCGTATCCACGTAAGACAAGGGACCGAACAGGAGCGGGTAAAACGATTCGCGCGGATCGAAATCCTTAGAAAGCAGCAAATCGAGCGCTGCGCGCGCCAATTCGGGATTGCGAAACGAACCCAGCGCCTCAAGTAGTATCTCGCGAACATGATGATGCCGCTGCTCAATAGCTGCCGAGCGCAGCAGGTTGAAAAAGTCGCGGTCTCCAAATTCGGCCGCGATTCGCAGCACCGGCTCAAGCATTTCAGGGGCGATTCCATGTCCAGTCCGCAGCCATTGACGCGCCAGGGCTTCGGCTCGATCAATCAGCTCTTTCTCTTCGCCCGTGCCGGCCACGAACGGAACCAGTTTCTGGCGCAGCAAGCGTGTGTCGTCGGTATCGCCGGGCTGGGTGGTCCATCCCAAGGCAATGGCCTTCTGGCCGAATTGTTGACGAATGAAGTTGGCGCCCTTTTCGCGCAGGTTTGCCGGAACATTCTCGCCCCTCAGCAGTGCCGCGATATTAGCGGCGGCCTGCACCACGTGCCAGTCCGGATCATCACTGAATTGCGGCACCAGGGCCAGCGCCACCTGCGCCGAAACTTCTCCTTCAGCGGCCAGGGCATGCACATCGCCCAGAAAACCTACGCGCTCGGCGACACTCAGATGGCTATTGTTATCGGCCAGCACCTTTTTCAAAAGATCGCCTTGGTAAGCAACCTGGTAATATCCAATCTCGCCGTCATTCGGCAGAATCCACGCTGGACAGGTCTGAGCGCCTTCCAACGCGATCTCATCCTTGGTATCCGACAACAGA
>DATHNM010000467.1:0-19412 GCA_035486095.1 Bryobacteraceae bacterium | reverse complement strand
GTAAGCCCGCATTTTCATATTCGATTACTCCCAGGCGGGGGGCCGGGCGCGATAAGCGATCGAGAAAATCGCCCGCAGGCGCCGGACCCAGGGAGAGTGCCGCGTCGCGGATAGGCCGATAGCCGGTGCAGCGGCACAGATTCCCGCCCAGCTCGTGCGGATCGCAAGCGCCGCTGCGTCCCGGCCGGTATTGCTCGGCGAACATACTCATCACGAAGCCCGGCGTGCAATAACCACACTGCGAGCCGCCGCCCGCAGCCATGGCCTGCTGAACTTCGGCTAATTTTCCATCGGCGGCCAAAGCTTCCACGGTGTATATTTCCTGCCCCGCCGCCATGGGAGCCAGCATCAAACAGCTATTCACCGCGCGGTACTCGCTGCGGCCCGCTCGATCTCCAACCAGAACCACGGTACACGCGCCGCACTCGCCTTCCGCGCAGCCTTCTTTCGCGCCCGTAAAACCTTGCGCCCGAATATAATCCAGCAGCGTGGTTTGAACGCCGGCATCCTGGACGGAAACAGGGCGGCTATTGAGCAAAAATGCGAGGGGTGCGCCGTTATCCGTCTTCATTTCGAAACTCTATACAATTATTGCAGCAGGCGGGCGGAATCTGCGCGAGACAGTTTGGGCAGCCACTTCTATCTTTTCGGTCCGGTTCACATCCTGATCCTGGTGTCGGTGCTGGCCGTGGCGTTGTTGTTGGCAAAAGCTTCGCGCCGAAACCGGGCCGCGGCGCGCGCTATTCGCTACGCTCTGGGCGCGTTTCTGGCGCTGAACGAATTGGTGTGGCACGCTTACAGTTTTCACACCGGAGCGTTCCGCTTCCCCGACGGACTTCCACTGCAGCTGTGCGATCTCACCTTGTGGCTCACGGTTCTGGCGCTGTTCACGTTGAATCCCCTGGCGTTCGAAGTCGCATACTTCGCGGGCTTGGGTGGAGCCGGAATGGCATTGCTCACGCCCGATCTGTATGCACCGCTGGTGTCTTACCCCAGCATCTATTTTTTCGTCGCCCACGGGATGGTGGTCGCCTGCACGCTGATGCTGATGTGGAGCGGGCAAGCCTGGCCGCGTCCCGGCTCTCCCTGGAAGGCATTTGCGGTGTTGAACGTGTACGCTGTGCTGCTCGGCATCTTTAACGCAGCCTTCAAGACCAACTACATGTACCTCTGTGTGAAACCGGTGAGCGCCTCACTCTTGAATGTTCTGGGGCCATGGCCGGTGTATCTGCTGGTCGCCGAGGCGGTAGCGCTGGCTATTTTCTGGCTGCTCTGGCTTCCAGTGCGGCATTCGTCCCCGCTGCGCCAGGAAGTTCTTCAAGAGCCGTAGCCTTAAAATAGTCAGAGCAACGTGCATGAGAAAACCAACCAACACATCGATGGATTCGTCACCGTACGCGGAGCCCGCCAGCACAATCTCAAAAACATCGACGTAGACATCCCGCGAAATGCTCTGGTGGTTTTCACCGGCGTATCCGGATCGGGCAAGTCGTCCCTGGCATTTGGGACCTTATATGCGGAAGCGCAGCGCCGCTATCTGGAATCGGTTGCCCCGTATGCCAGACGCCTTTTCGATCAGATGGGCGTTCCGGAGGTGGACACCATCGACGGTCTTCCGCCGGCCGTGGCGCTGCAGCAACAGCGCGGCTCTCCGACCACCCGTTCGTCGGTGGGCAGTGTCACAACGCTGTCGAATTTATTGCGGATGCTCTACTCCCGCGCTGGAACCTATCCACCCGGCCAGCCCGAATTACATGGCGAAGCTTTCTCCACAAACAGTCCGGAAGGAGCCTGTCCGCAATGCCACGGCCTGGGCAGAATTTATGACGCCACCGAACGCTCCATGGTGCCGGACGACGCGCTCACCATCCGGCAACGTGCTATCGCGGCTTGGCCGCCCGCCTGGGGCGGACAGAACCAGCGGGACATTCTGGTTACCCTGGGCTTCGATATCGATCGCCCGTGGCGCGACCTTCCCAGGAAAGATCGCGAATGGATTTTGTTCACCGATGAACAGCCCACTGTGCCGGTTTATGCCGGTTTCACGCCGGCGGAAACCCGCCAGGCGCTGAAGCGCAAAGAGCCGCCCAGCTACCAGGGCACCTTTACCGGCGTGAAGCCGTATCTGCTGCACACCTTCGCAAATACCCAAAGCGCCCTTACAAGAAAACGGGTTTTGCAGTACCTGATCAGCACGGAATGCCCGCTCTGTCACGGAAAGCGGTTGCGGCGCGAGTCGCTTGCCGTGAAGTTCGCGGGGTTCGATATCGCCGAGATTTCCGCTCTGTCTCTGGCGCGATTACGGCAGGTGCTGCGACCCACGGCGGAGGGATTGGCAACCAAGAAAAACGCGGCCGAGCATCCCGAGCGAGTGGTGGTGGCACAAAGGATCGCGCAGGATCTGGCTGGCCGAATTGGAGTGATGCTGGACCTTGGCCTCGGTTATCTTTCGCTGGAGCGCAGCACGCCGACGCTTTCGCCGGGCGAACTGCAACGGCTGCGGCTGGCGACGCAAGTCCGCTCAAATCTGTTTGGCGTGGTGTATGTGCTCGACGAGCCTTCCGCCGGGCTTCATCCGGCCGACACCGAAGCGCTGCTGTTGGCGCTAGACCGGCTGAAAGCCTCCGGGAATTCGCTATTCGTGGTGGAGCATGAGCTGGACGTAATCCGGCGCGCGGATTGGATTGTTGACGTGGGGCCCGCGGCAGGCGAGCAAGGCGGAGAGATTCTCTACAGCGGTCCGCCCGCGGGATTGCAGCAAATTGAACAATCCCAAACGCGCCGGCATTTGTTCGGCGATGTGCGCCCTGCCGTTCGCACGCCCCGCGGTCCTCAGGGCTGGTTGCGCCTGGAAGGGGTGACGCGCAACAACCTGAACAATCTCACGGTTGAATTTCCACTGGGAACGTTAGTCGCCGTGACGGGCGTTTCCGGCTCAGGTAAATCGAGCCTGGTGAGTCAGGCGCTGGTGGAACTGGTGGGCGAACAACTCGGCCACGGCGCGGTTGCCGATGCGGAGGAAGACACAGGCCTGGAGCCCGACGAACCAATTCAAGTAGGCGGGCGAATCACAACCGGAATGGATGCCATCAAGCGGCTGGTGCGCGTGGACCAAAAGCCAATCGGGCGCACGCCGCGCTCCAACCTTGCTACGTACACCGGCCTCTTCGATTACGTCCGTAAGCTGTTCGCCGCCACCAAAGCTGCGCGCGCCCGCCACTACACGGCCGGACGATTTTCCTTCAACGTGGCCGAGGGGCGCTGTGAGACCTGCGAGGGCGAAGGTTTCGTTTTTGTGGAGCTGTTGTTTCTGCCCAGCGTCTATACGCCTTGTCCAACATGTCACGGGGCTCGCTATGATCCGCAGACGCTGGAGATTAAATATAAGGGCAAGAACATCGCAGAGGTGCTTGGGCTAACCGTGGATGCTGCTCACGAGTTCTTTGCCGGCGATCCTCCAATCCATCGCGCGCTGACTGTTCTTCAGGAAGTGGGACTGGGATATCTCAGGCTGGGGCAGCCGGCGACTGAGCTCTCGGGTGGCGAGGCGCAGCGCATCAAACTTGCAACAGAGCTGCAGCGGATACAGCGCGGAAATACGCTTTATATTCTGGATGAACCCACCACGGGCTTGCATCCTTCCGATGTAGAAAAGCTCATCGCGCAGTTGGATGGTTTGGTTGCGGCGGGAAATACCGTGATTGTGGTGGAGCACGACATGCGCGTGGTGGCCGCCAGCGACCGTGTCATCGATATCGGCCCTGGCGCCGGCGAAGAAGGCGGCCAGGTTGTTGCATGGGGAACGCCCGCGCAGGTGGCGGAAGCGAAGCACAGCCGCACCGCGCCATACTTACAGCGCTTCCTAAACTGAGCTTTTACGTTTTGGGTGTTAGCGCCTGCAGCAAATTCTCACCGGAAGGCGAACCCAAACCGCTGGCCGCATCCCACCCGGGACCCGCCGAGAATGATCCATTCGTCCCGCTGGTGATGTCGTTAAAAGCATTCGCGCTTTGAGGCAGCGCGTAAATAGCGGGCTGCAGAAAGCCCACTGGGCTGCCCAGCTTCTGGTTCAGCAGCGCAATCAAGCCGCTCCACAGAGGCGCAACCGCGCTGGTCCCTCCAATGACCAACGAATCTCCGTCCACTAATACGTTGTAACCGGTCTCGGGATCGGCATCGCCCGAAACATCCGGCACGCCCCGTCCGCCGCCCTGCGGAGGGTTGATATTGGCGCTGGCCTGCCACGCGGGCAAAGGAAATTGAGTGCTGAACCCGCCGCCGCCCGCCCCGCCCTGCTCGCCATCGTTCCAAACGGTTTCAGACGTGATTTCTCCATTCGCGCTCTGAAGGCTGGTCCCGCCGCACGCCAGAATATGCGGGCTGGAAGCGGGGAAATCCACATGATTGGCGCCATCGCTCACCCCATCGCTTGATCCGCTGTCGCCTGATGCGGCACAGATGGTGACTCCCAACGCGGCGGCATCCTGGGCCGCGGAGTCGAACGCGGTCATGGCCTGAGCAGTCCAGGTGGATTCGGCGCTGCCCCAACTGATCGAAATCACCGACGGCTTATTGGCGGCGTCGTGAATCGCAGTGGTGAGGGCATCCTGAAAACCCTGCGATGTATTGGGCGCGAAATAGACCACGATCTTGGCCCCGGGCGCCACCGCTCCTACCACCTCTATATCCAGCTGGACTTCGCCATCCGCGCTGTTCGAATTCGTCGGTGCATTTTTTCCTTTGTCCACCGAAACGGAAACCACGTCCGGTTCCTGCACGCCCAAAGATGAGAAATAATTCTGCAGGTTCGCTGCCTGGTAGCCGCCGCCCAGTTCCAGAATGCCCACCGTTTCGCCGGTTCCATCAACATCGGCCGGAAACTGATAGAGCTGCGCAACCTGGAGCGGCGTATAGGAAACACTCGCGGCGCTGGAGGCATGAGCGGCGCGCGGGCCGCGCAGTCGGAAATGGGGCTTGCTCTGCGCCCGATCATCCAGTCCCAGCACGGCCTCCACGGAGGGGGCCAGGTCTGAAGGAAGCTGGATGCCTCCGGTGCGTGCGCGATAGACGTGTCCTTCGTTTTGGTAGCGGTCCAGCTTGATCTCAAAGGCGCGCATCATGTTGGCCGCGGTTCCCTCCAGCTTCACGGTTCGCCGCTCCATCGACACTTCGCCCACCGTCAGGTTGTTGTCTTTGGCGAACTGTTTTAGTTTGTCGATAGCACTTTGATCGGCGCCATGCTTGGCCGCGAATTCCTCGCGTGAAACAGCCGCTCCGCCGCCACGCGGCACCACCGCACGCGCTTTCGGCTTCAGAATTACCGAAACCTCAATCAGCTCGTCGTTCGGTTGATCGCCCACCCGGCTACCCAACGGATGCCGTTCGCTTCCTGGCAGCGTAACTTTGTCAGTGCTCATGGATTCTCCTGACAACCAGTGTGCTTCATGTGGGCGGGCATTCGTGAATACCATCCCTGCGCCGGTTTTACTTGTCCGCGCTTCGGCCCGCTCTACCTACCGGGATACAGAACATGGACTGAAGAGGATCGTCATGAATGATCCGCGTTTCCACATCGAATACGCGGCGCAGAGTATCGGTAGTCAAAACCTCCGCTGGTGTGCCGGATGCGACGATCTTTCCGCTTCGCATGGCGAATAAATAATCCACGTAACGGGCTGCCAGGTTCAGGTCGTGCATCACCAGGACAATTGTTTTTCCCAGCTCCCGGTTCAGACGCCGGATCAAATCCATTACGTCGAACTGGTGCGCCAGGTCCAGGAAAGTAGTTGGTTCATCTAACAGCAGATAGCGCGGCGACTGAGCCAGCGCCATCGCAATCCAGGCTAACTGCTTCTGGCCCCCGCTCAATTCGCCGAGTTGACGCTGCCGGACCTCTGCGATGTTCGCCATGCGCAGCGCGCCTTCCACTGCGGCGTTATCCTCTTCCGTCAGCGAGTCAAATAGCCGCCGGTGGGGGAATCGCCCATGATAAACCAGCTGTTCAACCGTAAGATCGCCCGGTGCGATATGTTCCTGGAAAAGCATCCCAAGGTTGCGAGCCAATTCGCGCGTTGGCAATGTGGCGATATCCCGTCCATCCAGAATCACGCTGCCGGAGTCCGGCAGAAGTTGGCGGGCAAGGGCGCGTAGAAGAGTGCTCTTGCCTGAGCCGTTGGGCCCGATCAACGCGCTCACCTTGCCGTCTTCAATGGACAGCGATTGTTCGTCGATGACCAGGGACTGCTTCGGGTCGTAGCGCAGCCGCAGGACCTGTCCATGGATGCCTTTTGCGTCCGCCGTTGGCTTCGCCGGATTCATCCTGCTATGGTCTCCCGACCTCTCGCCGGCGGCGCATCAAGAACAGAAAGAAAACGCCCCCGATTAAACCCGTCACAATGCCGACTGGAATTTGAACGGGCTTTGCGATCAACCGGGCGAACGCATCCGCGCTCACCATCAATGCCGGACCAGCGAAAAGGCACCCGATCAAAAGATGCCGGTGTGCACTGCCCACGAGCATCCGCACGATATGTGGAACAATCAATCCCACGAACCCAACCAGTCCAGAAACCGCCACCGCCGATCCCGCCGCTGCGATCGCAACCACGGCGAGCAAAAAGCGTGTGCGCTCCACGGTCATTCCCAACGCCCGTGCGGTTGAATCTCCTAACAGCAACACATCCAGATAGCGCGCCGCGGAAATCGCGAGCACCACCACCAGCACGGACCAAGGCGCAATCAGGCGCACCTGTCTCCAATCGGCGCCAGTCAGCGATCCGACGGTCCACGCCAGCGCGTTCTGTATGACGTTTATATCTCGAGCCACAAAGAAAAGGGCGGTCTGAAAAGATCCGGCTACAGCTCCCACAATTACTCCGCCCAGCACCAGCCGGACCGGGCTGGTGCCCCTATTCCACGCGATCAGATAAACCAACAGGAATGCTAGTCCCCCGCCCAGCATCGCGATAAAGGGAATTGCGGGCCCCCAAGCCGGAAACAGAATCAACACCAGCACCACTGCCAAGCCGGCCCCGGAACTCACTCCAAGAAGAAAAGGACTGGCCAGTTCATTGCGTGTGACGGCTTGGAAAATACTTCCCGAGAACGCCAGATTCACTCCCACCAGAATGCCGGTTAGCACGCGTGGAACCCGAACGTTCCACACGATGAGCGTGGGCGTTGCCAGGGGCTCTGTGTCACGAATTCCGAGAGTCTTCGCGAAGGCTTCGCCAAGCAGCAGCCGGGCAAGCATGGCCGGTTGGCGCCAGACATGGCCGTCTGTCAGCGCATTCCACGCTTGCCGCCAGGTCATATCGTAAGCGCCGGCCGCGGTCTGCGCGACAGCCGCCAGCAGAATGATCGCGAGCGACCCGCCGATCAACCACGTCATCGGTTGTATTTTCGGGTTAGGGGTGGTTTGCAGCGGTATTCCCATTCAAAATGCCGGCCACGCGGCGTCGATCGAAAAGCTGTTCCTTCCTGGGATAGTTGCGGTCGTCGCGATACGGCCCGAAGATTTCGGGATAAATCTGCTTGGCCGCCATTTCAATCTGAAAGAGATAAAAAATTGGACCCTGCAGCGGCGTGCCGCCCGGGTACACGCGGCTGTTGCGAAACGCCTTCAAGCGCTGCGCCAGCGGATCATCGCGCAGTTTGAGCAATAGGTCGTAGTCCACGCGCGAGGTGGCCGATTGTGAAGCCGGATAAATTGCGAACGGAACAATCAGAATGTCGGGATCGATGGCCAACAATCCTTCTTTGTCCAGCAAGGCTCCGCGTCCGCCCGAAGCGCCGTAGGTGTCGGCGGCTATGGAGGCGAAGGCATCCCGTGCTCCCACGTCACGATACTGCGCCTGCCCAAAACCACCGTGATCCATGCTGTAGGGCGTAAACCTTCCATTCGTATAGAAGAGCAGCCCCACGCGCGGACGCCGTTCCGGCGGCGGAAGTTTGGCCTGTATCTGGCGCACCATTTCTTCGTACACTGCCTTGAGCTGCGCTATCGTGTCGGCCTTTCGATAAACCTCGCCCATGCGAGCCGACAATTCAAAAAGCGAATAATACTGGTAGGGCTCTTTCCCCTCGTAATTATTGTCCCGGCTGTAGCGATTGGCGAAGAACGGCCCCACGTTACGCGAAATCTCGTCGACGTCCGCCCGGCTCCATCCTTTGGTAGCTGCAAGCTGCAAGGGATCGATATGATGCACATCGGCATGCAAAGCGTAAAACACTTCCTTGTCGATGCCTGTCCCGCCACCGCTCGACAGATAAGCCAGCCGCCGTGCATCGTAGTTCGGATTCACTCCCAGGTCTTTATAGAACCCATCAAAATCGTTTCCGCGATAGCCGGTGGCAACCAGTTTCTTCCCCTCGCCCAGAGCCACCAGCATGTCGTTGTAGTTGGCATCCAGCGTGACCACGCGCTGGGGCACCTGTTTAAAGTGGACCGCTCCCATGGGCGACATGGATACCGAGTAGCCTGCCTGCCCGCCCGCCTGTTGGGGTGAGGCGAACCCCGCGCCGCCGCCTAGGATGCTCAAGACGGCCAGCGGCACAAGTAATGCCGCCGCTCCAAAAAGCACACAGGCCTTTCGCTGGATCTTCATTTTCGGCCAACAATGATGAATGGCGTACTTTGGGGTATGGAACCGGCCCCCAGCCGTTTGCGGAGCGCGTCGCGAGCAACCAGAAGTTCTTTCATATTCGCTCGCTGAATATCCCGCAGACCGGCCGCTTCCATCACCACTTGCAGATCGGCAGCCTGGTGATTGACAAAAGGCAGGCGGCTCAGAACGTCGCGATGCTTTTGTTCGGCCTTGGTGGCGGTTTGCGGTGGCCTGCGGTGCGGGGTGGCGCCGTCCTGGGAGTGCTGGTGCCCGATTAATACCAGCGATCCGCCGGGCCGCAACAGATGTACCCAGCGCCGCAGCGCATATCCCGGATGCGGCAGCGTAAAAAGCACAAAGCGGCTGGAGATAATGTCAAACCGCTTTTTCGTTTCCGGCGGCTCCTCGGCATCGCCTTCGATGAGTTTGATCGCGAGTCCTCGTTTCGTCGCTTCGCGGCGCGCCGCCTCCAGCATGCCGGGTGAGAAATCGATCCCGCTAACTTCGCATCCAAGCTCGGCCCAAAGCAAGGCGATGGTTCCAGGGCCGGTGCCGATGTCGAGCGCGGTGCCGAGCCGTGTATCCCCTACCGCCCCGCGCAGCACTTTCTTCCATGTCTCGCGACACGCGGGATCGGTAAATTCCAGATTCAACCCAGACCCGGTCCAACCTTCCACTCGCTCAGCCAGCGACCAGCGGGCTCGAATGGACCGCTTCAGTTGTGGGGCACTGGATTTTGCTTGTTCGAAGCCACGTTGACTCGCCATATGTCCCCCGGAAATGAACCCGCCTCCTTATTCAGAAAGTGAATTTCAATGCGCCTTGCATGATTCTTGGATCGGCTGCGCTGTTAATCTGTCCAAAAAGCGAGCTGTTCATGGCCGTGGTTGGATTGCCCAGCCGAGTGTGATTGAAAACATTGAATGCCTCAACGCGAAATTCGAGGTTCGATCTTTCATTGACGGCGAAGAGCCGTGCCAGGGACGCATCCAGGTTCCATTGTCCCGGGCCGAACAGCGTGCTCCTGCCGAGATTTCCGTAACTGCCGGTCGCCGCTTTCGCAAACGCAGCCGTGTTAAACCACGCGCGCACGCCTGGGTTGCTGACATTCGGATCTCCCACTAGATTCGGACGATCGAGCACGGCGCCCTCTCCGGCCAGTGCGTTGTCGGTTCCGACGGTCACCGTCAAGGGAGCGCCCGTCGAAGCCGTAAAGATGCCTGAAAATCTCCATCCGCTCGCCAAGCGCCGCACTTCCGCATTGGTGAAGCGGGGTGTTTGCGCGATGATCGAGCCATTGAAAAGCTGCCGGCGGTCGGTAACGCAATTGCCGTACTCGGCGTTGCGATTGTTCGGGTTTTGATACTGGTTCAGGATACCGCCGCCATTGCTCTGATCCCCGTCGCTCAGGCAGTGAGACCAGGTGTAGTTCGCCAATCCCGTAAAGTTGTTGGACCAACGATGCTGCACCGACAAGAGCAACCCGTTGTAATCCGCGTTCCCGCCGTCATCCAGCAGCGAAACGCTGCCCAGCAATTGTCCTTGCGCAGGATTCGCCAGATAGAAAACGCGGCGTTGATTTATGTTTGCCAAAGTGGAACAGACGCCGGGCTTCGTCAAGCCAAATTGCCCAGCCGGGCACGAACCGGGAACATAAACAGCGGGGTCGATCTCCCGGCCCAGCCACAGATGGGTGGTCTTGTTGCCGAGATAGGTTGCCGAGACTTCCCAATTCCTGCCCAACTGCTTATCGAGGGCGATATTCCACTGCTGCACATAGGTGGGCTGAACGTGTAGGGGCATGGTTACATACGAGCCTCCCGTCGGGAACTGGAAATTCGAAGGCGGCGGGAAGGCTGTCGGGAACGGATTACCGCCCGGATAACCGAGCCAGGGGTTGGAAAGGCCGCCCGCGGGCGCGTTCAATGTGATGGATTCTCCCCAAGGGGAGTTTTGCGGAAACCCGCTCATCATCCATGTCCAGGGGGAATCGTAGAATATGCCATAACCAATGCGAACCACCGCCGTGCCGTGTCCGGTGGGATCCACGACAACGCCCACGCGCGGGGAAAAATCGCTTAACTTCTGGAAGGTATCGGATTGGCCGGGAAATCCTTTATCCCCTCGAAAGAAGAGGCCCGCCGGCGCATTGGGAAATTCCGTGCTGTGGATTCCCTGATAGAACTTATCCGGCTCAAACACGCTGACCATGTTCTCGATATGGTGCTGCGGAAAGAAGGGGTCCCAGCGGAGACCTAAATCGATTGTGATGGATCGGGTAATTTTCCAGTTGTCCTGCACATAAAGCGACGGCATGTTCATGCGGTCATAGGCGACCTGGCCGTTTCCCTGGAGCATGCTGGCGGGTTGGCCCAGCAACAGGTCCGCCAGAGAATTGCCGGTGATGGACCCGTTAAATGTAAAGCGCGGGTTCATCTGGAATGGCCCCAGCCCGTTCAACTGGGTGTGAATGAAATTGAAGCCGGCGATGATTTGATGGGGCCCGCGGGTCATGCTGATGTCTTCGTTGAGATTCCAGGTGTTGTTGACAAAATATCCGCCGATCCCTCCCAGCGAGAAATAACCGCTGGCTGAAATCTGTCCGGTATAGTCGGGTACCAGGGAAGTGACGTTGGAGCCGAGCTGCGTCAAAGTGGGAGTGCCGGGCGCATTGACGCGAACCGCCATCGATCTCGTAAAGTTTGCTCGAAACGCGCTTATGGTTCCTGGATTGATCAGGAAAGTTTCCCCGGCGATGATCGACTGAGTCTGGGCGTCTTGCCCCACAGTGGACGTGGTAAGCAGATTGTTGGCGTAATACGGCGGCTGAGCATAGTTGGTCACGAACCAGCGGCCAAAAATGACATTTCTCTCACTGGCCTGCCAGTCCACTCGCCCAATTCCCTGATGTTCCGCGGCGGGAGCGGGAACGCCGTATTGAATCTTTCCACAGGGATCGCTCGAAACCGGCATCAACGCCACCAGCCGCAGTGCGGTTGGATCAAACAAACTGGGAGCGATCGTGTTGCCTGAAAACGGGGCCTTCAACGTAGTGGATTTGCCCCCATTGCAGCTGGGCGACAGGATTTGCGTGAAGTCTCCCTGGAGCACCGCGGCGGTTGGCACAAAACTTATGTTCGTGGCAGGATTAGACCGCACGATGGTGCCTTGATAGCCGAGGAAAAAGAAGACTTTGTTCTTAACGATGGGTCCTCCAACCGTGCCGCCGAATTGGTTTCGCTTCAGACTGTCTCTGGTAGGCGCGAAGAAATTCCGGGCATTAAAGAGGTAGTTGCGCACAAAGATAAATGCATCCCCGTGAACGGCGTTGCTGCCCGACTTGGTAACCACGTTCACCGTGCCGCCCGAGTGATTGCCGTAGTTCGCCGGAAGGGCATTGGTCTCGACCTTGAATTCCTGCAGAGCGTCCGGAAAGGGCAGAGGCAGGCCGTAGCTATTGTCACCATCGTTATGTGCGCCCCCATCCAACAGGAAATTGGTCGCGGTTCGGCTACCGCCGGCAACTGAAAAGGACGAGTCACTGGGATAATGCCGGGTGTCGGCGTTGGCGCCATTAAAGGTGGAAACGGCGGCTCCCGCCAGAGTGACCAACTGAGAGGCCTGCCGCCCGTTCAGAGGCAGATCCACAACAACTTGTTGATCAACCACCTGCCCTACTCCCGTGCTCTGAGTTTCGACCATGGAAGCGTCCGCTACCACGAAGACCGTCTGGCTCACGTTGCCTAACGCCAGCGGAATATTAATTACCGGGTTCACATCCACTTGCAAGACAATTCCGGACTGAACGTAGGTGTTGAAGCCGGGTTTGCTGGCAGTGAGCCGGTAGGACCCCACCGTCAGATTGGGAATGCTGTACGTTCCGTCGGCTTCCGTGGTCACGCTGCGAAGCGCTTCGGTAGCCGTGTTGGTCACCGACACCTGCACGCCCTCTATCCCCAGGTTGGATGGATCGCGGACTACCCCGGCGATCCTTGACGTGCTGGTTGTCTGTGCCCACAATCCGACGGTAAGGCCGATGAGGGCCGTGATACGTACTAACCTTGCACTGAAACGGTGCAGCCGGTTTGCGAGAATCTCGCCTTTGCCCCTGAACACTCGATTCACCCTCCGCGCGACAGTGTGGCCCCGATCTGACAGTGTTCGAAACCGAGGTGCAATTTACTCGTTAGCCAGATTACGATCATGTCAGGATGTTGTCAATCTCTTGAGCGCATTTTGTAACCTTTCCGTGCGAGTTCTAGTACTGAGAGTTTTCCTCGAGAGGCTGGGCCGATTGGTTCCGGCCCGACTTGGCACGGACGCAATGGCGCTACCATGTTCGGATAGCCCCACAGGTCCTCATGATCGGTCAAACCGTTTCGCGCTACCGCATTGTCGAGAAGCTGGGCGGGGGCGGCATGGGAGTCGTATATCGCGCGCGGGATTTGGTGCTCGGCCGCGAAGTAGCACTCAAATTTCTTCCAGCGGACATGGTGGCGGATCCGGAAGCACGCAAACGCCTGCTAAAAGAAGCACGGGCAGCCTCTCGTTTGAACCACGCGAACATCGCCACCATCTATGAGATAGGTGAATGGCAAAACGAGCCCTTCATCTCCATGGAACTGGTGACGGGGCAGACTCTGAAGCAAATGCTGCTGCGCGGCGGCCTGGCGCCAGGCCAATTCTTAGGCATCGCTCGTCAAATTGGCGAGGGACTGCAGGAAGCTCATCGCAAAGGTGTCTTTCACCGCGACATCAAACCCAGCAATATCATGCTGGATGCCAGATCGCAGGTGAAAATCCTCGATTTCGGATTGGCCGCCGTGGTGTGGCCCGAGCGCGCCGCAGGCGAGACCGAAGCAAACTTCACTACACGTACCTCGGACCAGGCAGCCGCCGGCGGCACTATTCCCTATATGTCTCCGGAACAGGTTCGCGGCGAGCCGGCCGACGCTCGCAGTGACATCTTTTCCTTTGGAGTTCTGGTATACGAATGCCTGAGTGGGCACTTGCCGTTTCGCGGCGAAACCTCCATAGACGTTCTTCACGCGATCCTGCGCCAGCCGCACCAACCGCTGCGGGTGCTGGTGCCCGACATCTCTCCCGAATGGGAGCACTTGGTTAACCGCTGCCTGGTGAAAGCCGCGGCCCAGCGCTGCGCCTCGATGGATGAGATTCTCGAAACGCTTCGCGTGGTTGCTGCTCCGCCGCCGCAGCCGGAGAAATCTCTGGCCGTGCTCTACTTCGCCAATCTAAGCGGCGACAAGGAGGACGAATACTTTCGCGACGGCATGACGGAAGACATCATCACGGAGCTTGCGAAGATCAAGGAGCTCCAGATTTTTCCAAGGTCGGCGGTGCTTCCGTTTCGCGACAACCCGCTTACCGTCGCCCAGATTAGCCAGCAGGTGGCCGCGGCCTACGTGCTCGACGGCAGTGTTCGCCGCTCCGGCAGCCGTTTACGCATCACCACGCAGCTGGCAGAGACCCGCACCGGTCACTCCGTCTGGGCGGAGCGCTATGACCGCCAGCTGGAGGACGTCTTTGCCATCCAGGACGAAATCGCGCAAAACATCGCGCGCGCCTTGCGCGTCGTGCTTACCGAAAAAGAAAAACGCGACATCGAAAAGGTGCCCACCCGCGAGGTGCAAGCTTACGATTATTATCTGCGCGGCCGGCAATTCTTCTATCAGTTGAGCCGTAAGGGCCTGGAGTTCGCCCGGCAGATGTTTGCCCGCGCCATTGTTATCGACGCGGGCTACGCTCGCGCCTATGCCGGCGTGGCGGACGCTTGCGCGTTCCTGTACATGTGGTTTGAGGCCAACGAAGACAATCTCAGCGAAGCCCTCGCCGCCAGCCGCCGCGCCGTTGAGCTAGATCCTGAATCGGCGGAAGCGCACGCTTCGCGCGGCCTGACCGAGTCGCTCAGGAATAACTACGCAGGCGCCGAAAAAGAGTTCGAAGCGTCCTTTCGTCTGAATCCCCAATTATTCGAGGCTTATTACTTCTACGGCCGCGCGAGGTTTGTTCAAGGTCAGTATGAAGCAGCCGCCGACCTGTTCATTCAGGCCAGCAGGGCAAATCCGGACGACTATCAGGCTCACGCCATGCGGGCTGGCTGCCTGCGCGCACTGGGCCGCAAGGAAGAAGCCCACCAGGCGCGGCGAGATTCTTTGCGAACGGCGGAACGTCATCTGCAGCTACATCCCGACGATGTACGCGCCGTTTACCTGGGGGCCAGCGCTCTTTGCGAGCTCGGCGAACGGACGCGCGCCCTGGAATGGGCCAGCCGAGCCTTGTCCATGGATCCCGAGGAACCTGCCGTCCTCTATAACGTGTCCTGCGCCTACGCGCTGCTTGGCGAAACAGACCAATCTCTGGACTGTCTGGAGAAGGCTTTTGGCAAAGGCTTCGGCCACAGGGAATGGATTGAAAACGATCCGGACTTAGCCTGCTTGCGCGGCAAGCCACGCTTCCAGGCCCTGCTCCAGCATCTCTGGGCAGACCGCGCAAAGTCCGCACCGTAGTGCGATTCGCTTTACTTTCGCGGGTCGAAGCGTATTTCCACTTCTGTATTCACCCTTACCGGGTGACTGTTCTTCACCGTGGGCTGATAGTGGAACTGAGCCCATGGCACGGTCTCGCAGAGTTGCGTGCCGCTGTCCAGCTCCGCAATCTTGCCTTCCTCGTCGATGATCACTTTGCAGCGAACCGTTCCACCCGTGGGTTCCCACAAAGGCGCGGTCAGCGCGGTGGGACCCGCCACCAGCAGAGCGCGCTGTTTATCCGCCGGAACGGAGACTTGCGGCACGTCCTTCTCTTCAGTGTCCTTCTTCTTTGCGGAATCGCTAACGGGTTTTATCTGCATAACCATGAACACCGGCCGGGCGGGGAAGCGTTTCACTTTGGCGCACAGACTGGTGGAATATGAATCCACCACATCGAAGCCCAGAGCGGGCCAAGCCGTCCTCACGACACTTTGGCAGCTGGACGCCAGCGGATAGCCGTTCTTGCCTTGATCGGGATCGCCAATCGCATCGATAGCCTTTTGCGCATAGACGCCCTCGGCAATGTACTCTTTTGACGCCTCAACCGGAGAGGCCTTGTCGAAGAAGAGGCGGTAGCGATTCAGGCCATCGACCAGATAAACGGAAGGTCCACCCCCATTCAGAGAGGCGTCTAACTGGGTTGTTTCGGAGAGAACAACCTGCGCCTTCCCCTGGATTTTGTCTGGCGCCGGCGCGGCTTGCTTGGGAGGCTCGCTCGAACAGCCTGTCAATCCGCCAAGAGCAAATACGAGGCAACAAAAAACGTAAGCATTGCGGGTCATCGTTCGGCTCTCGCTTTCAAGATGTTTGTAAGAATCCGACGTTATCACAGGGAATGATCGGTGCGCCAGCGATTGGCCCAGTTTAGAGCGTTGAACCGCCTTGTGGCGCGTGCGCTTTCTTGTCTTGCTTCTCCTGGTCCTCCAAGCAATATGCCGCCCAAGGAACGGCCTCCAGACGGGCCGCCTCAATCTGTCGCCCACAAGCGCTGCACTTGCCGTAGGTGCCGTCTTCAATCCGCATCAAGGCATCCCGCACTTGTGTCAACGTCTGCGATAAGAGGACATCTTCTTGCAGGGCCTCAGAGGTGCCTTGAGACGATGTAGCGTCATCAATGGAATCTCTGACTTCTGCTTCTCCGGAATCACGCGCGTCGTGTTCCAGGCGTCCCATTTCCTCCACAAGCTCGCGTTCCTTGTTGAGCAGCCGCTGTTTGAAGCGTTCGGTATTCATGGCAATTTGAGTATACGCATTTCAAGTGAGACAGGTTTTGATAACTTTTCGTGCGCGGGCCTGCCGATGAATCGTGAGCAAATGAGGAATTGGTACAGGGTTATTTTTGTAGTAGCGTGCCTCTGTTTGCCAGGTGCCGGCCAGGCCCGTGAATTGACACCGACGCACTCATGTATGGCGGATTATCGGTGCAACACTTCGATGCTGCGCGACCAGATCCCACCCTCACCGCCATGTTGTTAAGCAAGATCACCAACGGGCACACGCCAAAAGATTATCGGCCGCCGATTCGGCTGACGTATTAAAAATGATGAAGGCATCCGCGGCGCCGGCGTCGAAGAGCGGACACTGGCCGCTTCGATATTGCGTGAGATGCCGTCGGCGAAATATCCAGGCGTCACTGACTCCTACCGATTGATTGTCCGTTGCGGCAGGGGCACACGGGGCGAAATCAAAATCGCCTGGGCCAATGCGCCAGCCGGAGAAGGACAGATGATGTCCGTGGGCGTCGATAGCGCTGCAACGTTTCAGCACAAAGTGGAAGGCGGACGGGCGCAAGGCAATGGGAATGGTGGCCCCGGCGCCACAACGTTAAAAATACCCTTGCCAACTCAGAGTTTGACGGTTAGCAATTTGTTCGGCGACGGTAACGTTGTATTCCCATTTAGCGCATTGAGCCAGGCTACGCGGCGAGACCTTGCGGGATGTTTTCCGGCGAACGAAGCCACGAACTGAAACAAGCCATCGCGTTTCTCGGAGCACAAACCCGGACACTACCAGCAGGAACCGCGGTTTGGCGCCGCGCGCTGGACCACTGAAAACCCTGTCCTATGATGGGTTGGTGGACGCGGCGATGAGTGGGTCGGAAAACAAGCCCATGCTGCTCGATGCCTACTTGGGCGCCAGCGGCGCCGCCGAAGCCGAAGGCATCCTACTGGAAATTCTTCAGCACCAGGCTGAGCCCCTGATCCGGCAAATCGTTCGTTCCAAACTCGCCTGGGGAGCCGCTCCGGCTAATGCGGACATCGAGGATGTCTGCTCGGAAGCAGTGGTCTCGGTTATCTCCAGCCTGCAGCGCTTGCGTGAGTCGCCCGCTGCCGAACCGATCGCCGATTTCCGCGCGTTTGTTGCTGCGATCGCGTACCGCTCGTGCAGCGACCATTCACGCCGCAAATATCCGGAGTTCCACCGGCTGCGCAAACGCCTGCGTTACATCCTGCAAACCGAGTCTGATTTCGCCCTGTGGCAGCAGACCCCGGGCGACTGGTTGTGCGGTCTGCGCCGCTGGCAGCCTGTTGCAGGCGGTCCTGAGCTGGCGCCTGCCCGCCCCGACGTGGCGCAACTTGTCGACCGTATGAGCGATACTCACACGGGCCAACCCGCGCCCGTATTGACGGCGATTTTTCGGCTGGCCGGTGGCCCGATGCACTTCGATCTCCTGGTTCGCACCGTGGCCGAATGCTGGGGCGTCACCGATCATCCCCAGCCCGTCGACGTCGCGAACCTCGCTCTGGCTGACCAGGCGCCCTTGGCCGACGTTCATCTGGAGCGGGACCAATGGCTGGCCACTCTTTGGCAAGAGATTCTGGAACTGCCTCCCAAACAGAGGACGGCCCTGCTGCTCAATTTACGGGACGAGAGTGGCGCGTGCGCGACCACGGTTTTTGTCGCTACCGGAGCGGCTGGTTTAGACCAAATCGCGGCGGCGCTCGAGATGCCTACCGAGGAATTTGCAGAATTGTGGCGGGGGATGCCGTTGGACGATTTGCAGATTGCGGCACGCCTGAACATAACCCGCCAGCAGGTAATCAACCTGCGAAAGTGCGCGAAAGAGCGGCTGGCGCGCCGCTTAATGAGAAAAAGCGCGTGGTAATCTGAGGGCGATGTTGGACGACACGTATGGGTGAACCTCTGCTTTCACACCCTAGTGATGCCGAACTCGATGCTTTTGTCCAGCGAACTTCGCCGGCGCCGGTCCTGATTCAAACGGATCGGCACCTGGCGGAATGCTCGCAATGCCGCGGCCGTGTGCAAGCACGCGCCGGGCTGGACGCCCAGTGCACCTGGCTGCGGGCCGATCTTGCCGCCGCGCTTCCGGCCGATCATTTGTCGGAGGAGGCGATTCAGGCCGCCGCGCTGGGCCAATCGTCGCCCGAAGCCGCCGAACATTTGCGTTCCTGTCCGGCCTGCCGGGCGGAAATCGACGACCTTCGGCTGTTCATCGCTGCCCAGCGCTCGCCCGGACGCCCTCGGCGCACCCGGCTTTGGGCGGCAGCCGCGGCCGTCTTAGTCGTCGCATCCACGGCGGCTATCTGGAAGATTGTTCAACCTGCTGGGCAGCCTGAATTGGTTGTCACTGTGCGTGATTCCCGGGGCGTCGTAGCTGTGGACCGCGCCGGAGTTCTGCACACGCCCATCTCGCTTCCTCCGGATTATACGGCTTTGGTTACTCAGTCCCTGAAGACCGGCAAGCTCGACTCTCCGGCTATGGCTGGACTGGCCCGGAAACCGGAGTTCCTGTTGGGGGATTCCACGAAGCAGACCCAATTCGCTCTCCGCCAGCCGGTCGGCGAAACCGTCGCGACACCGCAGCCGGAATTCTCGTGGACCGCCCTTCTCGGGGCCACGGCTTATCGCGTGAACATCTACGACGAAAATTTTCGCGGGGTTGCAGCCAGCCCAAATCTGACCTCCACCACATGGATGGCCAGCCAGCCCCTGACGCCCGGCCAGACGTACTCCTGGACCGTCACCGCACGCGTGGGCGGCCGTGATGTGCGGGAGCCGGTGCCGCCTGCGCCTGAAGCCAGGTTCGCGGTGCTGGCGCAGGCCCGCATGGATCAATTGCAGGCGGCCGAACGCCAATATCCGGACGCCCACCTGCTGCTGGCGGCTCTGTATGCCCAGGCCGGAGCCTTCTCCGGCGCCCGCCGCCATCTGGCCGCGCTGCAACAGGAAAATCCGAATTCGGATCTGGTGCGGAAACTCTCTGCCTCCGTGGCGCACTAAAACGCCCTCAGTACCC
>DATHNM010000466.1:0-24912 GCA_035486095.1 Bryobacteraceae bacterium | reverse complement strand
CGATGTCCTCCGTGTACGCCACCGAGAGATTGAAGACGTAATAGGAAAACTCGCGCGTCAGATTCGATAGGCGCTGGATGATGCCATTCGGGAAAATGTGCACCGCGCCGTCTTCGCCCCGCAGCACGGTAGTGCGCAGATTAATCTCTTCCACCAGCCCGGTCTTGCCGTTGATCACCGCCACGTCGTTGACGCGAATCTGATTTTCCATCATCAGAAAGACGCCGCCCAGGACGTCCTTAATGATGTTCTGCGCCCCGAATCCGATGGCCACCCCGGCTACGCCTGCACCCGCCAGCAGCGGCCGCACATCGAAATTCATTTCCTTCAGGATCATCAGTCCCGCGATGATCCAGATGAGCACGAACAGGGCCTTGCCGGACAGGTTCTGGATGGTTTCGGCGCGCTTTTCCAGCTCGTATTCGTTGCCCCCTCCGCTCTTGAGCATCATCCTCACCGAGTAGCTGCGCAACGCCCGCAGCGAACGAGCCACAGCGCGAGTCCCGATGTAGGCCAGGATCAGGATAACGACGATGCGGAAAGCATTGGAAAGGACGGGCGCGTAGTAATCCGGGTTCAGCAGCTGGCTGCGAGTGGGCATGTTAATTTCATGATACGCAGGGCGTGCGTGAGGATCGGGTACACTAAAAACAATGGCGACGAATGTAAAAGCTCAGGCCGAAGCGCCGCCCGCGCGCGGCTGGTACGGCGTGGTTTTGCTCGCCTGGCTGGTCCCTGGCGGAGGTCATTTTCTGTTGAAACGGCCCGGGCGCGGAGCCTTGTTGCTGGCATCGGTGGCCATCATGTTTCTGCTGGGCTTGATGATGCGCGGCGCCATGTTTCAGCCCCAAACTGGCGATGTGCTAACCACCATCATCTATTGCGGCGGATTTTTGGGCGATCTGGCATCCGGTCTGTTTTATTTGCTGACCGTTTGGCTGGGATACGCGCAGCCCGACATGGCCGGGCATGTGCATGACTACGGAACCAAGTTCCTGGTGGCCGCCGGGTTGCTGAACGTCCTGGCGATGGTGGATGCGTACGAAATCGCGACGGGCGAGAAGGAATAAATAAGCCCATGCCGAAAATGAATCTTTCGCATTTTGAAGCGGCGATACTGTTTGCGCTGTTTTCTTCGGTGGTGCTAGGTGTCATCACCAAACGCACGGACGAAGAGCGGCTGCGCTACGGTGTTCGTTGTTTCGCCTACTTCGTTGCGGCGTTGATCGGCTTAGGCTGGTTGATGAAGCTCGGCCACGGCTAATTTCTACTAGGGCGCAGGTTTGCTTGCCGCTTCTTTGGGCGGCTTGCAATCACCCTTGCACACCGTTTGAGAAAGCTGGCGCGCCGGCCCCAGCGTGCCTGGATCGGACACGGTGGGCCTGCGGACGCTGACTGTTTGAACCACCGAATTGCCCGGCCCCGCGGTGCTCTCGATGGTTTGCTCTTCCTGAAGTTTCAATCCCGATCCACTGCCTGGGACGCTGCCCGGAACATTGCGCGAATAAATATCCACCACGCTGTCTTTTAAGCCGTCCGGGCGGGTCACGGTCTTGGTTACGGTTTGGCCATGCAGTGCCATCTCACCATAAGAATCCCGTTCGTATTCGGCGCTGCTGTCGGAGACTTGCGAACCCTGCACGATATGCTCGCTGGTCTGGCGCACCGCCGGAGAAAATCCGCCATTCCCGTCGCGCCGGTAGGTGGTGCTTTCCGCCTGGAAATTGTCGCCTTGTTTGGTGACCACTTGGCTTTGCTTTTCCACCGCTTCAAGTCCGTTCACAGTGGGACGCTGGATCACGGTTTCAGAGGTTTCGCCGGAGGCGTTCTTTTGCGTATCGGTCACCGATTTTTCGCTGATCTGGGAGTTCCCGTTGATGTCGGTGCTGTAGGTGGTGCTCTGGATCGTGGAACTTCCGTCGGGCCGCTTCAGCTCTTCAATGGTCTGGCGGACCGGCGGCAAAGGATTCCCCTGCGGATCGTACCTGCGGATAATTCGCTCCGTCACCTTCCCCGACGAATCGCTCCTCAGAACATGTTCTTCCATCTGTTCCATGGGAACCGTGCGGCCATTGATGGACTGGGTGGTCACCAGCGTTTGTGATCCGTCCCCCGATTTGGTTTGTGAAATCGCCGGGCCATCGGTTACGCGGTTGCCGTTAATGTCCAGTATGGTGGCGTTGCTTACATTCGATTGTTGGGCGGTCAGGCCTGGGGAACCGGCCAACGCAGCCAGCAAACCGGTCAGGATGCAGTACTTCACAGTTCCAGGCTAGCGTTTTCCGCCTAACTCGACAATGCGGTGAACGCCTTAGAATTGCAAGGACTCACCCACCTGTCGGTACCAGTAAAAATCCCAGTGAAAACTGCCGATAAGCCCATAGGGAACCTGCGTGGACGGCGATCTAACCAAGGACCGGGACTTCATCATCGCAGTGCTGCAAACCTGCGGCGCTCTGGTGGTCGTGCTTGACGCCCAGGGGCGAATCGTCCTTTGTAACCGCGCCTGTGAGCAGGTGATGGAATATTCGAGCGCCGAATTGAAGGGCCAGATATTTTTCGACGTTCTGGTCAGTCCAGAGAGCCGGGAACGCAGCCGCAAACGCCTGGAGTACGGCATCTCGGCCCGCGCCGCATCCGCCTTTGAGAACGAGTGGATCACCAAATCGGGGGCGCCGCGCCGGATCTCATTTTCAAACGTTCCCATGCTCAACGCCAAGGGCGATGCCGAGTACTACATCGTTACCGGTATCGATATCACCGATCATGATCGCGCCAGCCAGGAATTGCTGAAGTCGGAGACGCGCTTCCGTTCCATTTGGGAGGCGTCCTGTGAGCCGATGTTTCTTACCGATCGCTCCGGCACCATCCTCAAAGTCAATACCGCCTTCGCCGCCATGCTGGACACCGATTCAGGATCGCTTGAAGGCATGAACGTCACGGGCCTGTTTCATCCCGACGAACGCGAGGCGCTGCGCGAATATCACCGGGCGCGCTATGCCTCCGATGCCAAGGAGCATTTCTTTGAACGCGAATTGCATTTCGTGCACGGACGGTCCGGTATTTTCGAAAATTCGGTGACGCGCGTGGACATCCCCGGCCAGCCTCCCCAGATGCTGTGCATTTTGCGGGATGTGACGGAGCAAAGGCGGAATGCCGAAGAGCTGGCCCGTGCCAAGGAGGCTGCCGAAGCCGCCAACCAGGAGCTGATCGCGGCCAATCTCAACCTGGAAGAAACCGGACGCCTGGCACGCGAAATGGCGGACCGTGCCGAAGCGCTCAGCGCCGCCAAGAGCGATTTTCTGGCCAATATGACGCATGAGGTGCGCACCCCGCTGAACGGCATTCTGGGCATGACCGGGCTAGCGCTGGAAACCCAGCTGCAAAGCGATCAGAGGGAATACCTGGAATTGGTGAAATCGTCGGCCGAGGCGCTTTTGAGTCTGGTGAACGATGTCCTGGACTACTCCAAGTATGAAGTCGGCAAGCTGGGTCTGGACAACGTGGAGTTCTCGCTGCGTGCGTTATTGCGGGACGTACTGCGTCCGCTGGCGCTGCGTGCGTCGGCCAGCGGGCTGGTGTTTGAATCGGTGCTGGAAGACCAGGTGCCGGATCGCTTAATGGGGGACCCGCTCCGTATCGGACAGGTGCTTCGCAATCTTGCCGGCAACGCGGTCAAGTTCACCGACGAAGGCAAAGTCTCGGTGCGGGTGGGCCTGGAATCGGTGGAAGGCGCCAGCGTTACCCTGTGTTTTAGCGTCAGCGATACGGGCATCGGAATTCCTCCGGAAAAATATCGCCTCATCTTTGAGCCGTTCACCCAGGCCGACGGTTCCACCACACGGAAATACGGCGGTACCGGTCTCGGCTTATCCATAACATCAGGCCTGGTGGAAATGATGGGCGGGCGTATCTGGGTGGAGAGTGAAGTGGGGCAAGGCAGCACTTTTCACGTTGCCCTCACCTTCCAGCTCCCTACGCCCGTCAACGCCATCGATCCCGCTGCCCCGGCTTGCGCAGCCGCGGATCGCAAAAAACGGTTGCGCATCCTGGTAGCCGAAGATAACAGCGTCAACCAGCGTCTGGCTGCGCGGCTGCTGGAGCGCGAGGGGCATTCGGTAACCATCGCCGGCTCCGGGCAAGAGGCGCTGGAACTGTTCGAGCGCAGCGTGCTGGAGCCGCGCTCTGAATATGACCTGATCCTGATGGACGTGCAGATGCCCGATATGGATGGCCTGCAGGCCACCGCGCGCATCCGGGAAAGGGAGCGCGGTTCAGCGCACCGCATTCCCATCGTTGCCATGACCGCGCAAGCCGCCGAATCGGACCGGCTGCGGTGTCTCGAATCCGGAATGGACGCTTATGTCACTAAGCCGGTGCACGTTCCGGAGCTAATGAAAATGATTGAATCTGCGGTATTTGGAGGAAATTCCATGAACGCCAACTTAACATCGGGGGAACCTTCGGTGGAAACGCAACTGCGGGAATTAGACGAATCGCTGGCCCTCAGCCGTGTGGGCGGTGACCTAGACTTACTGAAAGAAGTGGTTGAGTTATTCCTCGACGACTATCCCTCGACTTTCGAAAAAATCAAGGCTGCGGTTATCAGCCGCAACGCCACGGCTCTGGAGCATCATGCGCACAGCCTGAAGGGCTCGGTATCCACGTTTGGAGCAAACCGCGCATTCGAAGCCGCGTTTACGCTCGAAAAGCAGGGCCGCAGTGGAGACCTGACGGACGCTCCCGACGGTCTGCTGCAGTTGGAGCAGGCTCTGGCGGCGCTGCGCCCCGAACTAGTGGTGCTCCAGACAAAATAGCATCCGCCGCCGAACAGCCTTTCCTCCCACGCCGACGGGCGGAAAAGCACATCGCGTCTGCTATAGTGGTGGTCTGCTCTCCTATGGCATCCACCACCGTAACGGAAATCGTCTGTGCGCATAGCCCCGATTCCGACGACGCTTACATGTTTTATGGCCTGGCGACCAAAAAAGTCCGGTCGCGGCTGGTTTCATTCCGGCACGTTCTCGAAGACATCGAAACGTTGAATCGCAAAGCGCTGGAAGGCGTTTACGAACTCACTGCTATTTCCTATCACGCCTACCCCTACATTGCCGACAAGTACGTCCTGATGGCCAGCGGGTCGAGTATCGGCGATGGCTACGGTCCTATCCTTGCGAGCGTCAAGCCGATGGCGCCCGAGGAAATCAAAGGCAAGAAAATCGCGATTCCCGGAAAGATGACCAGCGCCTATCTCACGCTCAAGCTTTTCGAGCCGGATTTCGAGGAAGTGGTGGTGCCGTTCGACAAGATCCTGGATGCGGTGGCCGAGCACAGCGTGGACGCGGGGTTGATCATTCACGAAGGCCAGTTGACATACGGAAAAAGCGGGTTCCACAACGTCATCGATCTGGGCCGCTGGTGGAAGAACGAGTTTGACCTGCCGCTGCCGCTGGGTGGCAACGTGCTGCTGCGATCCCTGCCGGACGACATCAAGAGCGAATGCTCGCGCGTGATGCGCGAGAGCATTCAGTATGCCTTGGATCACGGCGAAGAGTCGCTCAACTATGCCATGCAATTCGCGCGCGACCTGGAGCCCCGGCTGGCTGAAAAGTTCGTCGGAATGTATGTAAATCACTACACAGTGGACTGCGGTGAGCTGGTGCCGAAGGCGGCGCAAAAGATGCTGGACATGGGCTACGAAGCCGGCATCATCAGCAAGAAAGTCACTGTGGAGTTTGTTCGCTGAGGGTTAGCTGCATGTTTTCCAATCCGCGCCCGGGGTGGTTGCTGTTACCCCTGGCACTCTCGGTTGTGGCTTTGTTCGCCCAGCCACCCGCCCAAAACCCCACTCCGCCCCCGGACGACGCTAAGGCGCGCGCCAAGGCTGTACGCGAATACGGCAAAAGCGGTGGATCGGAAATCATTCCCAAGATCGAGACGTATCTGGCCGATCCCGATGTGGATGTGCGGCGTGAGGCCGTCAAGGCGCTGGTTGACATCGGCACGCAGCGCAGCCTGGAACCGCTGGCCAGAGCCTGCAGCGACAGCGATCCGGAAATCCAGATTCGCGCCACCGACGGCCTGGTGAATTTCTACGTGCCGGGTTACGTGAAAACCGGGCTGACGGCATCGCTACGGCGCGCCGGATCGTCCATCAAGGCCAAGATCAGCGACAACAACAGCCTGGTAATCGATCCGTATATTCAACCCCGCCCGGAAGTGATCGCCGCGCTGGGCCATGTCGCAAGCGGCGGCGCCAGCCTGGAGGCGCGTGCCAACGCGGCTCGAGCGGTCGGAATTTTGCGCGGCCGGCAAGCGCTGCCGGACCTGGAACAAGCGGCGCGCTCCAAGGACAGCGAAGTAATTTATGAAGCGCTGGTGGCCATGGAAAAGATTCGCGATCCAAGCGCCGGTCCGGAAATCGTCTTTCTGTTGCACGATCTGAAGGAAAAGGTGCAGGTCACCGCTATTGAAGTCACGGGACTGCTGCAGAACCGCGCTGCGCTGAACGAACTGCGCGACGTTCTGGACCGCTCCCACAATATGGGGGTGAAGCGCGCGGCGCTAACCGCCATGGCGCAGATGCCCGATCCGCAAATGCACGGCGTTTATATCACCTATCTGGATCACAAAGACGAGGGTCTGCGCGAGGGCGCCGCCGAAGGCCTGGGCCGCCTGAAAGATCCGGCCGACAGGGCGACGCTGGAGCGTGCGTTCAATAACGAAAACAAAACCGAGCCCCGCCTGTCGGCGGCATTCGCGCTGGTGAATCTCGGCAAGCGGGACATGGGTGAATTCGATCCCCTGCGCTACCTGGTGAACGATTTGAATTCGGCGGCGTTTCGCGGTGTCTCGCGGGCTTATCTGATCGAACTGGCGCGCGATCCGGAGGTACGTCAGGCGCTTTATCCGGCGCTCAAAGAGCCCGGAGTCACCAAGGACGAGAAGACCGGCCTGGCGGAAGTGTTTGCAGCCAGCGGCGATCAAGACTCGCTGGCGCCTTTGGAGGCGCTGTCCCAAGATCCGGATGGCGAGGTCTCGCAAGCCGGCTTGCGTGCGGTAAAGAATCTCCGCGCGCGCGTGCCTTAACAACACGGCTGCCCTAGCCAAAGGAGCCGCGCTCGTTGCGCCGGCCGCGATAGGGGAAAATGAAAGAGTGAGAAAACTCGCGTTCTCGCTCCTCGCCCTGCTCACTGGATTTTCCGCGGCCCGCGCTCAAGATCCCAAACCCGCCACCCCGTCCGCGGCAGCCCCAAGTTCCGCGCCGCCGCCCGCGGTCTCGTTGGGTGAACTCAGCCTTTCGCTGGAAGGTTTGGTCAATCGGGTTCGTCCTTCGGTCGTTCAGATTTTTTCCACCGGTTACGTAACCGCCGACGATTCGGAAGCCAGCAACACCGCTGCCTTGCTCTCCACCCAGCGCAGCACCGGGTCGGGGATCATTCTTTCCGACGACGGTTTCATCGTGACCAACGCGCATGTCGTTCAGGGCGCCAGGCGTATCCAGGTACGGCTTTCGGTGGCGCGAGTCCGCAACAGCCGCACCCCCAACTTTGAGCCGGAGGTGAAGCTGCTGGATGCGAAACTGATCGGTATGGATCGCGAAATGGACGTGGCGGTGATCCAGATTGCCCGCTCCGGCCTGCCGCATCTGCCGCTTGGAAACTCCGACGCCGTGCGTCAGGGCGAACTGGTGATGGCGTTTGGAAACCCCCGGGGACTGGAGGGCTCGGTCAGCATGGGCATCGTGAGCTCCACTTCGCGCGAACTGCATCCGGACGATTTTCTGGCGTACATCCAGACCGATGCGCCCATCAATCCAGGCAACAGCGGCGGTCCGCTGATCGATGCGCAAGGTCGTGTGGTGGGCATCAACACCTTCATCCTTTCCCAATCCGGCGGCAGCGAGGGGCTGGGCTTCGCCATTCCCAGCAACATCGTGAATACCATCTACACGCAGCTTCGCAAGGAAGGGCACGTGCATCGGGGCAGGATCGGGATCTACGTGCAAAGCATCACTCCCGCTATCGCCGAAGGTCTGAATCTTTCGCGCGATTGGGGCGTTCTGGTGGGTGACGTGACGCCCGAGGGGCCGGCGGATAAAGCGGGCGTCAAGGTGGGCGACGTGGTGCTGGCGCTGAACGGCAAAACCATGCATAACGCGCGCCAGCTGGAGGCCGATATTTACCGCTCCCCGATGAAACAGCAGGTCACCCTGCAGGTGCTGCGCGGGCAGAGCCAGCTCAGTATCGATGTTCCCGTGATCGACAGTGTCGACGATCCGCAGCGCTTCGCCGACATGGTGAATCCGGAGGACAATCTGGTGCCCAAGCTGGGCATCCTGGCCATCGGGATCGACAAGACCCTGGCTGGCATGCTTCCCAATCTCCGCAACTCATATGGGGTGGTGGTGGCTGCCGGGTCCAGCGCCACCGATCTCACCAGTGGAACCGGACTCCAGCCGGGCGACGTCATTTATTCCGTGAACCAGGCGCCGGTGGCGACGGTGGCGGCGCTAAGGAAAAAAGTGGACGAGTTCAAGCCGGGCGACGAAGTGGCCATGCAGATCGAACGGTCCGGACGCCTGATGTTTGTTTCTATCGAGATTGAATGAGGCTCAGCACAATAACGTTGGCGTTCGCGCTGGCCGCGGCTGCAGGCTTTGCGCAGACGCCGAAGCGGCATGCCCCCGCCGATCAGCCAATTCCTCCCGCCCCCACTTCTTATACCGTGGAAAATTTAGCGGTGGAAGGCAACCATGCCTACAACGCCGCGCAAATTTTCACGGTGGCTGGACTGCGCATCGGCCAGAAGGCGGGCAAGACTGAGTTCGACGCGGCGCGCGCGAAGCTGGAAGCGACCGGCGCCTTTGATCACGTCAGCTATCGCTTCGCGCCTTCCAAGGACAACGAAGGCTACGATGCGACGTATGAGGTTGCCGAGGTGGCCCAGATTTACCCCATCCGGATTGCGGACCTGCCCGTGTCCGACGCCCAGGTGCGCAGCTGGCTCAAGCAGAAAGATCCGCTGTTTGAAGATAAGATTCCGGCCACCAAACCGGTGGTGGATCGCTACGTTGCATGGATTTCCGAACTATTGGCGGGGCAAGACTATCACCAGCCCGTGGCCGGTAAGTTGAGTTCGGAGGGCGGTGAGGATCTGGCGGTTTTGTTTCGCCCAGCCAAGGGCCCGCCGGCCATCGCGCACGTGACATTCACCGGCACCGGCGACGTTCCCGCTGGAATATTGCAGACCGCCATGTATGGCGTCGCCATCGGCGTCTTATACTCGGAGGCGGCGGTGCGGCAGCTGCTGGACAATACCATCCGGCCCATTTATGAGGCGCACGGTTTGCTGCGCGTAGCGTTTCCGAAAATAGAAACAGCGCCGGCCAAGGATGTGGACGGCATTTCGGTGACGGTGCAGGTGACGCCGGGGCCGGCCTATCAGCTGGGCAGCTTCACCTTCAGCGGCGCCGATTATTCGCGCTTCGAATGGAAGGATCTTGCCAAGCTCAAGACTAATCAGACCGTGAACTTCGACGAAGTGAAAGCCGTGCAGGAAAAGATTCGAGTGAATCAGCGGCGTGCCGGACACCTGGACGCAACCTCGCAGGTGAAGCGCGAGGTGAACGATACCGATCACACCGTGGCCCTCGAGTTTCAGATCCAGCCGGGGCCGCTTTATACGCTCGGCAAAGTGGATATGGTGGGTTTGGATCTGGTGAGTGAGCCCGAAATCCGCAAGATGTGGGGAGTGGAACAGGGCAAGCCCTTCAACGTCGAGTATCCGGATCATTTCCTCGCGCGCGTGAAGGAAGCCGGCGTGTTCGACAATCTGAAGAATACACGGGCCGAGACCAAGATCAACGCGCGCAACCATACCGTCGATGTGACCCTGTACTTCAACAAGTAACCGGTAGCTTTCTCCCCTCCAGCCTCGCAAAACAATTTAAGATAGAAGAACTACCATGGCGTACATTTTCCACGAGGACGATTTGCCGAAGCTGGTGGCGGTGGTTCCCGGCCGCGAGCGCACTTTCTTCGTCAACAAGGAACTCACCAACATCGACGATATGCTGGCCGGCGTGATGGTCTACAAAGCCCACGGCTCGTCGCCCTATCATTACCACGAGATCTGCGAGCACTTTTACTTCATCATGGAAGGCAACGGCACGGTGGAAACCGAGGAAGGCGTGCGCCCCGTCGGGCCGGGCGACCTGGTTTTTATCCCCGCCGACGCCAAGCATCGCCTGCGGGCCACCGAGACCGGCCTGTTTTATTTCGAATTCCAGGCGCCCAATCGATTCAAGACCCATATCCTGGATGGCACGCCCGACGACCTGCGCTGGAATCGCGTGGACGGCCGTGTTTGGGTCCAAACATAATCCAGGGACATTGTCATGACCACTTCACTCACTTTCATCGATACCAATAAGCTGCCGCGCGTGAAGACCCCGCAAGGCGAAGTTACCGAGATTCTGAATGCGCAATTGGTAGGCGCCAAAAATGTCCTGGGAACGCTGCGCTGGCTTTCGCCGGGCGAAAAGTTCCAAACCGACCTCCAGGAAAAACATCAGCTCATATACCTGATGGAAGGGAAGGGAAGCATCCGCCTGGAAGACAAGGACTACGATGTTTCCCGCGGCGCCGGAGTTTATCTGGGACCTTCGGAGTCGGCCACCATTGAGGCCGGGGCCGGTTCAGCGCTCAAACTGTTCCACTTGATAGTGCCGCATATCCCCGCGTAGCCTGTCCGCTGCGCGGCAAATAGAACCGCGATTTCGCAGGTCAGCCGTGTCATCGAAGGGCCCTAACTGTTTTGTAACAAACCGGTTTTTCCTTGACAAACTAATGAAAAAAGGCAAAACTTGCTTAATCCGCTTGGTCTGTTCGCTGCCGGATTAAAGACTGAACTTTGTGCGTTCGGCCGCAAAGGAATCCCATGCTCATCAAACTCTCACCCATCGCAATAGTTGTTGCTTTGCTTACCGTCCTGGTGTGCCCGTTCGCGTACGGACAAGCCACGGGAAGTATCTCGGGAACGGTGACGGACCCTACAGGCTCCGCGGTGCCGGCTGCGAAGGTGACTGTGACGGCGCCCGCCACGGGTCTCTCCCGATCGTCCACCACCAATGAAAGCGGCGAGTACATTGTCCCCTTGCTGGGCGTGGCCGATTACGACGTGCAGGTGGAATTACAGGGTTTCCAGTCCGCCGAGGCGAAAAGCATTCGTCTGCAAGTAGACGAGCACCGCGAATTGGATTTCAAGCTTTCCCCCGCCACCGTCCAAAGCAGCGTGGAAGTCAGCGCCACGGCCGTGTCTATCCAAACTTCGGATGCCACGCTCGGTCAGGTCATCACGACCCAACAGGTGGCCGATCTGCCGCTGAATGGGCGTGATTTCGTGCAACTCGCCACGCTTACCCCCGGAGTCTCGACGGAGACCAATCCCAACAGTTTCTTCAACGGCGGCCCCAGCAGTGAAGCGTCCGCGCGCGGATCTTATTCTCTTTCCGTGGGCGGCTCACGCGCCAACAGTACAGATTGGCTGCTGGATGGCAATGACAACAACGAGCTGACGTCCGGCGCGATTTCGATTCTGCCTTCCATCGATGCCATCCAGGAGTTCAAGGTTCTCACTTACAATTACTCCGCCGAATGGGGAACGCGCGGTGGCCCGACGGTTTTGGTGACCACGAAATCGGGCAGCAATGCTTTCCATGGAACACTTTTCGAATTCCTGCGCAATACAAAGTTGGATGCGCGCAGCTTCTTCGCCGCCGATACCGAGAAATTCAATCTCAATCAGTTCGGCGCCTCGTTCGGCGGTCCCATCAAGAAGGACAAGACTTTCTTCTTTATGGATTATGAAGAAAAGTATCAAAGGCATGGAATTCCCTTCACCGGATTGGTGCCGTCGGTGGCCATGCGCAGCGGCGATTTCAGCCACGATGCCTTTGGCAATCCCAGCAAGATTCAACTGATCAATCAGAATGCCACCCAGATGGTGAATGGAAGTCCGGTCAGCGTTCCCTTCATGTGCGATAGCGCGGGCAACGCGCTGCCGGCCGCCGCCAACGGAACGCAGGGTCCGGGAACGCCGTGCAATAAGATTCCCCAGAGCCTGATTGACCCGGTTGGCCAGCAAATGATCAACCTGTATCCGCTGCCGAACGCCAACAATGCCGCCCTCGGATACAACTACGTAAGTGAGCCGGTTCGCAGCCTGGACGAAGGAAAGTTCGACATCCGCCTGGACGAAAACCTTTCCAGCAAGGATTCTCTGTTTGCGCGCTTCAGCTACGATCAGGCTACGTCGTATGTGCCGGGCGGTGCGCCAGGGTTGGCCGAACAAGGCCCCTTCGCCAGCAATCAAGGCATTCTCAATCACGGCCGGAATGCGGCCATCTCAGAGACCCATCTCTTTTCGCCCAGCACGGTCAACCAGGTTAGCTTTGGCTTCAACCGGATTTTCGACTACATCTCTTCCCAAGGAACCGGAAGCTGTCTGTCCGCTGCGTTCGGCATTCCCGGCGCCAACCTCGGCGGCGGAAGCTGCGGCCTGACGTCGGTGGAACTGGAAGGCGGCTATTGGTCGCTGGGCGATCGCGGCTATACACCGTTCGTGGGCGGAACCAATGTCTGGATGTTCTCCGATTCGTTGGATCTGGTGCGCGGCAGCCATGACATCCGGATTGGCGGGTCCATTCGCGGGAATCAGTTGAACACCGTGGCCGTAGGTTTTCCAAACGGATTCTGGGTGGTCAGCGGCCTTTGGACCGGCGAACCGCAAGCCGACTTGCTGACCGGTCTTTCCAGCCTGGCGATCCACGACACCGAGTTCGGCGGCGGAAATACCGGGCGCCGCTGGAAACTGTATCGTCCGTTCGTTGAGGATACCTGGCGCGTGGGAAAGAGCCTGACGCTGAACCTCGGCTTGGCCTGGGCCATGATGACGCCCCAAAGCGAAGTGGGCAACCGCCAGTCCGATTTCAATCCCGCTAATGGAGAGTTCCTGATCGCCGGCCAGAACGCCGGAGCAAACGCCGGCGTTCACATGGATTGGACCGCTCTGGAACCGCGCCTGGGTGTGGCGTGGAAGCCGTTCGGCCACGGAAACACCGTGGTTCGCGGCGGCTATGCCATCTTCCACGATTCGTCCTGGAATCAAGGCGCGCAGGGGCTGTGGCAGAACCCGCCCTTCTACGCCGAATCGGATTCTTTTGCTTTCGGCGGCAATTGTACGGTGGCCACCGCCGCCTGTGCCGCCAATGGCTTGTCTCCCACGGGAATCATCATGTCCCAGGGATTCCCGATTTTCACTTCGCCGCCCGATCCGGCTAGCTTCACCGGCACATTGCTCGCGCAGAATACAAATTTCAAGCAGGGCAGAATTCAGCAATACAATGTCAATCTGGAACAGCAATTGCCAGGGCAGATTGTGCTGACTGTGGGTTACGCGGGCTCCCGCAGTTCCCACATCCTGGAATACGGCAACAACATCAACGTGGGATCTCCCAGCGCTTGCGGAACGGTTTCCGGTTATACGCTGGGCTGCGGACCCAACGGAGCGGCGTTCGGCGTGCCCTATCCCGCGTTCGAGTTTTCCACCATCTCGAATGTTTTTGACGCTGGCCTGGCGCACTATAATTCGCTGCAGATCAAAGCCGAAACCAAGAGCGCGCGCTACGGCATTTACGCTCTGATTGGATATACCTATTCCCGTTCCTACGACACCGGCTTCACCGACGGTTTGGGAAGCATCATCGGCGCGACTTACTTTCCGCTGCCCAATTGGCAAAACCTGGATTGGGGACTTTCGCAGATCAACCTGAATCAGAATTTCACTGCCAGCGTCATTTACGATCTTCCGTTGGGCAAAGGCCGCAAGTGGGGCAACAACTGGAACGGTCTGGCGAACGCCATCGCCGGTGGCTGGGAAGTTACCTTGATCGAAAAGGCCACTTCCGGATTCCCGGTCTTCGTCATCGATAGCGACAACTCATCGGGAGCTAACCTGGAGAACGCCAATGCGGAATCGCTGATTCGTCCGAATCAAACCTGTAATCCCGTGTTGAGCCATCCCACGCTTGCCGAGTGGTTTAACCCGGGCTGTTTTTCGCAGCCTGCGCCTGGCGAGCTAGGCAACGCCAACCGGACTCCGCTTTCGGGTCCTGATTTCGTGAACACCGATTTCTCCATCATCAAACACTTCGTTCCGCGCGAAGGCATGCGGATTGATTTCCGGACGGAGATCTTTAACCTGTTCAATCATCCGCAGTTTGGCTCGCCCGGCGGCAACGCGGCCGGCGCGGACTTTAATTCGCCGACGTTTGCGGTGATCAATTACACGGTGAACAATCCGCGCCTGGTGCAGTTCGCCTTGAAGCTGGCGTTCTAGTATTTCTTAGCGGTAAACCACGCAGCCGCGCGATTCCAGATCTGCCAGCCATCCGGGTGGTGGCAGATTCACCCATCGCAGATCCAGCTTTTCCAAGCGGGGCAGGATGGCAATCGCGGCAGGTAGCTGCGTCAGCGGGTTCCCGCGCAGATCAATTTGCCGTAGTTCCTGCAGCGACCCGATCGATTCCGGCATGGTTGCCAGTTGATTATTTCGCAGATGCAGCTCGCGCAGCCGCGCCAAACGCCCGATACTATCCGGCAGCGAAGTTAGCCGATTATCGGACGCTCGCAGTTCAATCAGGCCAGCCATACCGGAAATAGCTTCAGGCAAAGTTTCGAACGCGTTTTCGCTGATGTTCAGGTAACGCAGCTTCGTCAGCCTGGATAATGACTCCGGCAGCGAACTCAACTGATTGTCGTGCAGATAGAGAAAGTCTGTAAGGCTTTCCAGATCGCCCAACGCATCCGGCACGCGCGTGAGCTTATTGTGTCCCAGATCCAGCATGCGGAGGTTTTTCAGTAGACCCGCGTGTGGGGACACTTCCAAGAGCTCGTTGTCGGCCAGAACCAATGTTTCCAGCTTAGTTCGCTCCCACACCCACGCCGGTACAGTTCCTAGCCGTTTTTTCCATAAATTAAGATGCAACGCGGAGGGATCATCCGGCATGAACGCGATACTAGCGCAAATCTGCAACGGCGCGGCAGCCCGGCGGCTTGAAACAATTCGACCCCACAACCGTCCGATGTAGTGAAGGTTGGTAGGACCGAAATTATGTCTCAAACAAAAAAGTGCGCTCACCCGGCCTGCAACTGCGTGGCCCAGGATGAAAAATATTGCAGCCAATATTGCGACGACGCCAAAGATACCACGGAGCTATCTTGCAACTGCGGTCATGCAGGCTGCGCTGAAGAACTGGCGCACAAGGCATGATCACGGATTCAGCTATGGCCGAACCGGAAAATAGCGGCTTCCATTCCATCATGGAAATTCTGGACCGGCTGCTCAGCAAACCGCTTCCCGAAAGCTGGGGCCACTGGAAGGTTGATCGCGATAAGCGAGCCATCTACTACGACGGGCCGCACGACTACTGGTTTTCCCTCGGGCAAATGAACAACTCCGCTGAGGTGCTGGACTGGATTGTCGAACTTCACGAGAAGAGTTGGGCCACGCCCGAAGACATCGGAAATCTAGTGGCGGCTTTGGACGACATATTCGATCTGCAGAACAATATCTGTGGTTGCGGCATTGAACATCGCTTCAATGCGAAAGAGCACGTAGACAAACTCTTTCCGGCGCCCAGCCCATCCCCCGACGCGAACTGATCGAGCTAGCTGGCTTTCGCCCGTTTCCCTCCCGCATACGCCTTCACCAGCCGGAGAACAGCCGTCTCTGCCGATCGCAGTTTGCCGGAGGGAACAGCCTGCTCCATTACCGTAAAAATGGTTTCGGTCTGATAACTCTCGAAAACCGCTGGATGGATGTAATACTTTCGACAGGCGGCGGGCCTGTTGCCCAAATGCTTCGCCGTTTCCTTCACCGCTTGCAAAATATTCCGCTTAGATTCGCGATCGCTGCCGGCGGGCCCCAGTGCCGCCAGTTGCTGGGCCATATGGCAGGTGCCATGCCAGGTTCGGAAATCCTTGGCTGTGAAGTCTTCCTGGGTAATTTCCTTCAAGTAATCATTGATGTCGGACGAATCCACGTTTACGGCCGTGCCGCTGTCCGATCGGTATTGGAACAGCTCCTGGCCCGGCAGGTCTTGGCATTGCTTCACGATTTTCGCCAGCCGCCGATTGTGCAGCGTGACGTCATGCTCCTGATTGCTCTTTCCGCGAAAATGAAATCTAAGGTTGGGGCCGTGAATGTCGGCGTGCCGGTCGCGCAGCGTCGTCAACCCGAACGATTTGTTGGATTTAGCATACTCTTCGTTGCCGATTCGAATACATGTTTCATCCAGCAGCCGCACGATGGCAGCCACCACTTTCCGCTGCGGCAAACCCGGCAGGGACAAATCTCTACTCACCTGCCGGCGAATTTTTGGAAGGCCGGCCCCGAACGCCAGCATGCGGCCGAACTTTGTAGCATCCCGCACCGCGCGATAGCGCGCATGATATCTGTATTGTTTCCGGCCCCTTGCATCCCGGCCCACAGCTTGAATGTGGCCGTTTTCAAACGGGCAAATCCAAACGTTTTGCCAGGCTGGCGGAATCACCAGCAACCGGATCCGCTCCAGTGTGGCTTTGTTTCGCACCGCTTTCGAATCTGGCCCGAGGTAATAAAAACCCTTCCCTCGCCGCTTGCGAATGATTCCCGGCCCCTGGCCCGTAACGTAGCGCAGTCCCGGGACGTGAACCGGCGCCAAAGGACGGGCGGGAAGCAAATTCGCTTTTGGGATCAACCTGTTCGCGCGCAATTTCGCAGATGGGACCGCAGCCGGCGAAGGAGTGTTTCAAGCCAATTTGCTATCCAAAGATGTAACATGTCTAACACCTGCATGCAGACGTTTTGGTAGTATGATGTTCATTGCCGAGAATCTTGAAACGGCCAGCCTTTGTGCATTTTGGAGGATGGATTGCCAACAGCTAACAGCAGGCTTCCAGAAATATTCGAAAAACGGGAACAGGAAATCACGGACCAGTGGCTGGAGCGGCAGCAGGCTACGGGCCGCAAACTGTCGGCTGCGGAGCGTGAACAAGCCAGCCGGCAATCTCGCGAGTTTGTGCGGGCACTCAGCGTTGCTTTGAAGCGCAACAGCAGTGGCGATGTCTCCGGGCCGGATTGGGCCGGCGTTCACGAATTCCTGGTGGATCTGTCTTCCCGGAGGGCGAAGGACGGCTACACGCCCAGAGAGACGGCATTCTACGTTTTCTCTTTGAAACAGCCGATTTATTCAGCTCTGAAGAGTGAGCTGGGGGCGGATTCCAAGACTTTGGCGGATGAAGTCTGGCTGGCTACGCTAGTGATGGATGAACTGGGGCTGCTGACCACCGACGCTTTCCAAAAGACGCGTGAAGAAGTCATCAACCGCCAGCAAAAGGAATTGTTGGAGCTTTCCACCCCGGTGGTCCGGCTGTGGGAGAACATCCTGGCACTGCCCCTGATTGGAACACTGGATAGCGCCCGCACACAGGTGGTGATGCAGAATCTGCTGGAGGCCATAGTCCAGACGCGTTCGGACTTCGCCATCATCGATATCACCGGAGTCCCGGTGGTGGACACTCTGGTAGCCCAGCACCTGCTGAAAACCGTGGCCGCCGCGCGCCTGATGGGCGCCGATTGTTTGATTAGCGGTATTCGCCCGCAGATCGCACAGACCATCATTCATCTCGGGGTGGATCTGTCCGAAGTCACCACCAAGGCCACTCTGGCCGATGCATTTGACGTGGCATTGCGGCGCAGCGGGCACAAAGTAGTTCGTCAGGAAGCGGCCGTGCCGGGCGCCGCGTCGAGGTGAGCGTGGAGCGCATACCGATCCTCAAGATGGGCGAGTTTCTGCTCGTCACCATTCAGGTGGATATGCACGACCGGCTGGCGCTTACTTTGCAGGACGACCTTACCTCGCAGATTGTCAAGTTCAGGACTCACGGCGTGCTGATCGATATTTCGGCTCTCGAAATCGTCGACTCTTTCATCGGCAGGATGCTGGCCAGCATCGCATCCATGGCGCATCTGTTGGATGCGCAAACCGTGGTGGTGGGGATGCAGCCCGCGGTAGCCATCACGCTGGTGGAGTTAGGGCTGCCGATGAAGGGAATCCGTACTGCCCTGGACGTCGAAAAAGGCATGGTCGCGTTGCGTAGTGCGATTTTGGAAGCAGGACAAGATGGCGATACGGGTAGTATCCGCTGAGTTGATGGAAATTCGCTCTTCCGACGACGTCGTCTTGGTGCGGCAGGCCGTGCGCAAGAAATCCATCGCGCTGGGGCTGGGATTGGTGGATCAAACCAAAGTAGTCACCGCTTCGAGCGAACTGGCGCGCAACACTCTCGATTACGGCGGCGGGGGCGTGGCCCGTCTGGAATTGGTCGAAAACGGGACCCGTTCGGGACTGCGAATCACGTTTGAAGACCAAGGCCCCGGCATTGCCGATCTGGATTTGGCCCTCACCGATGGATACACAACCGGCAACGGCATGGGGCTGGGGCTTAGCGGAGCCAAGCGGCTGTCCAACGAATTCGAGATATGGTCGAAACTTGGCGAGGGAACCAGAGTCTCCATTCTGAGGTGGAAGTAGTGGCGACAGCTGTAAACATTTTGGTGGAAGAGGGTAGTAAGACGGCCCAGGCACGCCGGACCGCGCGCCAGATGGCCGTGGGCTTAGGCATGGACGAAACCAGCGCCGAGCATGTCGCTATTGTCACCACCGAGGTCTGTACGAATCTGCTGAAGCACGCCACCCGCGGACAAATCCTTTTGCAGACGGCTTCCGAAGAGTCCGACGCCATCCCGTTCCTGGAGCTGCTGGCGGTGGACCAGGGACCAGGAATGGCCAACCTGGATCAGTGCCTCCGCGATGGCTTCAGCACCGCATCCAGTCCCGGACACGGGCTAGGCGCTATTCAGCGGCTGTCCAAACAATCCGATATCTATACGCTACCCGGCAAAGGCACGGCGATCCTGGCTCGTTGGTGGCCCTTGCCCAACGGTTGGCACCCGGTGAAGGGCTTCCGTTTGGGCGCTTTGAACGTGTCCATGGCAGGAGAAGAAGTGTGCGGCGATGCCTGGGGCTTTACGCGCACTGGCGACGATCTGGTCATTCTTGTGGCCGACGGCTTGGGACACGGCACGGAAGCCAGGCTGGCGTCGGCCGAAGCGGTCCGGCAGTTATACCTGGCTCCAGAGCTTCCGCCCAAAGCGCTGCTCATTCGGGTTCATGAAGCCCTGCGCAGCACGCGCGGCGCTGCCGTTGCAATTGCTCGCATCGATTGTCTCCGCAACAAGCTGACTTATGCCGGGGTGGGCAACATCTCGGCGCGCATTTACGCCGGATCCCAGAGCCGGCAGAATCTGGTATCTCTGAGTGGAATTGCGGGCCATCAGTGCGACCGGGTTCAGGAATTCAATTATGCCTGGCCAGAAGATGGGCTGTTGCTGCTTCATTCGGACGGCCTTTCCACCTCTACCGGCCTGGAATCCTACCCTGGACTGGCCGCGCGCGATCCCGCGTTAATCGCGGGCGTGCTCTACCGGGATTTCTCCCGGGGCCGCGATGACGCTACAGTTGTAGTTGCCAAGGCGGTATAAATGGCTGGGACCATCCTCACCCTTGCTATTGCTTGCGAGCGCGACACCGTGGCGGCGCGCCAGCGCGCCCGGCAACTCGCCCGCCTGTTGGGCTTTGAAGGTCAGGATCAGACCCGGATCTCCACGGCCGTCTCAGAAATTGCGCGCAATGCCTTCAATTATGCTGGCGGAGGCCGCGTGGAATATTCCATCGAAGGCCGCACGGCCCCGCAACTGTTCATGATAAAGATCAAGGATTCCGGCCCGGGAGTTCGCGACCTGGAACATATTTTGGAAGGCCGCTATCAATCTCAGACCGGAATGGGGATGGGCATTCTAGGTGCCCGCCGCCTGATGGATCAATTCCAAATTGAATCGGAACCCGGAAAAGGCACCACAATTTGGCTCAAGAAGCTGCTCCCCAGGAGCGCGCGTGTTTGGAAGCCGGAAGATTTGCCGGGCCTTGCGGCAAAGCTTGCCAATCAGGGCCCTCAGGACGCGTTTCAGGAACTGCAGCATCAGAATCAGGAGTTGCTCAACGCCCTGGAGGAGATTCGCACCCGGCAGATCGAATTGAGCCGGCTGAATCGGGAATTGGAAGACACCAATCGCGGAGTGGTGGCTCTGTATGCGGAATTGGACGAAAAGGCCGATCACCTGCGCCGCGCCGATGAATTGAAAACGCGGTTTTTGTCCAACATGAGCCACGAGTTCCGCTCGCCGCTCAATTCTATTCTGGCGCTGAGCGGTTTATTGCTGAATCGGTCGGACGGCGAATTGACGCCCGAGCAGGAACAGCAAGCCGAGTTCATTCGCCGGGCGGCGCGCGATCTGCTGGACCTGGTGAACGATCTTCTGGACATGGCCAAAGTGGAAGCCGGCAAGGTGGAAGCGAAACCGGTGGAATTTCGCGTCTCGGATCTGTTCGCCGCTTTGCGCGGTATGTTGCGGCCGCTGCTGCTGAATCAGGCCGTGGATCTGGTGTTCGAGGATGTCGAGGCGATTCCGGCGATGTTTTCCGACGAAGGAAAGATCTCGCAGATTCTCAGAAATTTCATTTCCAATTCACTCAAGTTCACAGAGCGCGGCGAAGTTCGAGTGTCGGCCAGGCTGGCTGGTAACGATGTCGTCTTCTGCGTGGCCGACACCGGCATCGGCATCGCTGTGGAAGACCAGCAACGCATCTTCCAGGATTTCGCGCAGGTCGACCATCCCATTCAAAGGCGAGTGAAAGGCACCGGCCTGGGGCTTCCGCTCTCGAAAAAACTGGCTACCCTGCTGGGCGGAGAAGTTCGAGTGCAAAGCCAAGCGGGCGTGGGATCGGCGTTCACCGTTCAGCTCCCGCTCAGATATGAGCAAAGCGTCGATCTCAGCCTGGAATCGGAATCCGCCATAGCCGCCGCCGAAGACAGTGGGAGCATGCCGATATTGGTGCTGGAAGACAAGCTGGAAATGATGATGATGTACCGGAGTTATTTAAAAAACACCGGTTTCCAACTCATTCCCGCTTCCACCGTCCGGGAAGCGCAAGAGGTGTTGGAGAGGCTGCGGCCGCGCGTCATGATCCTGGATGTGGTTTTGCGATCGGAAGACTCCTGGAGATTTCTCGCCGATCTGAAGAAAGATGCCCGCACACGCGATATTCCGGTTGTGATCGCCAGCACAATTGAGGATCAAGCCAAGGCTTTTCACCTGGGAGCGGACGACTATCTGCTCAAACCGGTGGAACGAGCTCCGTTGATGGAGAGTCTGGAGCAACTTACGGCGCCGCGATTGGCGCGAATTCTGATTGTCGACGATGAAGAGCGCGATCGTTATCTGCTGAAGCAGTATTTCCGCGAATTAAGTGTCGTAATCCAGGAGGCATCCGGCGGAGCCGAGGGGCTTCGCGAGGCCGCCAGGGAAGCGCCCGACGCCATTATTTTGGATCTCAGCATGCCCGGCATGAGCGGGTTTGAAGTGCTGGATGCCTTGAAAACCAATGCCGCCACCACGAACATACCGGTTGTGATCTGTACCTCCCATGTGCTAACCGAGGCTGAAAGGTTACAATTAGCGGGAAGGGCCATAGCGATCCTGAGCAAGGGAGGCCAAGCGCAGGAAGAGATCGCTGACGTGGTTCGCCGGGCTGTTAGTCAGGCAAGACTTCCCGTCTCGGCAATTTCCAGGAGCGCCTAATTTTGGATACGCCTGCAACGTCCATATTGAACGTAGACGATTATGCTCCCGGGCTCTACGCGCGCACCAAAATACTAAGGCAGGCCGGTTTCGACGTTCTGGAAGCAACCACCGGTAGTCAGACCCTGAGGATGGTGTCTGAACATAAGCCGGCTGTGGTTCTTTTAGACGTGAACCTTCCCGATATCCATGGCTTTGAGGTTTGCCGGCGCATCCGCACCAATCCCGCGCTGGCTGCCACCACCATCCTGCATATTTCTGCGTCCAGCGTCCAGGAACAACAGCAGGTGCACGGCTTAAACACCGGCGCGGACGGCTATTTGATTGAGCCTGTGGATCCGGCGGTGCTCATCGCCACCATCCGAGCCTACCTGCGGGTGCGCCAGGCCGAAATCGCACTGCGCCGGTCGAACGAAGACCTGGAGCGCTTCGCCTATCGGGTCACCCACGAATTAAATGAGCCGCTGCGCACCATCACCATGCACGGGCAGTTGCTGGAGCTCAGGCTGGCCGGAGCGCTGGATGCCGAAGCCTTAAAGTCATTCCAGTTCATGCAGGATGGCGTGCGCAGAATGCGGGCCTTCATCGACGATTTGCTGCGCTATTCCCAATCCACGCATGCCGGTAGCGATGTCAGGCTGCTGGATCTGGGCGTGGTGCTGACGGAAGCCATTGGCTCGCTGGGCGCGGCGATTGAGGAAAGCGGAGCCAGGATCACGCACGATCCTCTTCCGGTGCTGGTCACCGATTCCAGAATCGAACATGTTCTGCAAAATCTGATTAGTAACGCCATCAAGTATTCCCGCAAGGGCGTGACGCCGGAAATTCATGTTTCTGCCAAACTGGAGGACGATGCCTGGGTGTTCGCCATCCGCGATAACGGAATGGGCATTGAGCCTCAGTACCAGCAAGTTATATTTCAGGTCTTCCACCGCCTGCATGGCAAAGACATTCCAGGCACCGGCGTCGGCCTCGCGCTGGCGCAGAAGATCATAGAAACTAATGCCGGGAAAATGTGGGTTGAATCGGAACCGGGCGTCGGATCCACCTTCTATTTCACTATCCCGGTGGCCAGCGAAACCGCCGCCGTGAACCACGCGGCGATCTAAGCTCAATAAACTTGCTGGTTCGCCCTTCGCCCCGAAAGGGAGCGAAGCATTGCAGCCCCTACTTGCGTCACACCGGGTAAGGAGGGGGCCCTGCCAGAGGTTAAACCCAGCACCACTTCCATCGCCGACTGGTGTCCCGATTGCAATCCCTGGCTGATTGCCCTCGCCGTCATTCTCCCAACGTTCATGGAGGTGCTGGATACAGCCATAGCGGCCGTTATCTTGCCGCATATTGCGGGCAGCCTGTCCGCCACAACCGACGAAGCCACCTGGGTTCTCACCAGTTATCTTGTGGCGAATGCCGTGGTTTTGCCCGCCAGCAGCTGGTTCGCACTGCGCTTCGGCCGCAGGAACTTCCTATTGTTTTGTATCGGGGTCTTCACTTTGGCGTCGTTCGTTTGCGGAGCGGCCCAAAACCTGGGAATGATCCTGCTGGCGCGCGCGGTTCAGGGCGCCGGCGGCGGGGCTCTGCAGCCGCTCTCGCAGTCTATCCTGCTCGAAAGCTTTCCGCCTGAAAAACGCGGCTCCGCCATGGCCGTGTTCGCGCTGGGCGTGGTGGTTGCGCCGGTGTTGGGACCCACGCTGGGAGGATGGCTGACCGATCAATACAGCTGGCGCTGGGCCTTCTACATCAACATACCCATCGGCCTGATTGCCAGCTTCCTCATCATGCGCTTCGTCAAGGACCCTCCGTATATTCAATCCGCCAAGCCCGGCAAAATCGACGGCATCGGTCTCGGCTTGCTCGCCATCTGGATTGGAACCTTGCAAGTGATCCTCGACAAAGGGCAAGAGGACGATTGGTTCGGCGCAACCTGGATCCGCTGGGCTGCGGCCGTCCTGATAATCGCCTTTGTAGCGTTCCTGATCCGGGAATTGGTGATTGCGAATCCCATCGTGAAGCTGAAGATTTTCAAAGACCGGAATTTTGCTATCGGTTGCATTCTCATCGGAGCGTTTGGAGCCGTCATCTACGGTTTAGTGACGCTGCTGCCCTTGTTCTATCAGACGCTGTTGAACTATACTGCGTCCGCAGCGGGGCTGGCGGTGAGCCCGCGCGGAATTGGGGCCATTCTGATCATGCCTGTCATCGGCGTGATGACGGCCAAAATGGATAACCGTTACCTGGTGGCGGCCGGATTCGCATTGTTTGGATGGTGCGCGTTGTGGGCCTCAAACCTTACTCTCGATGTCTCGCAGTGGTCATTGTTGTGGCCCATCATCTTGAGCGGAACCGCCATGGGATTGATATTCGTGCCGTTATCCACCACGGCCGTGGGCACTTTAGCCAACGAACAGATCGGCAACGCCAGCGGACTTTATAATCTGCTGCGCAACATCGGCGGCAGCATTGGTATTTCGCTGGTGGACACTTTCATCTCCCGGCGCCAGCAGGTGCACCGCAACGAACTGGCGCGTTATCTGGCTCCTACGCCTACAACACAGCAGTCCCTGCTGCGGCTGCAATCCTATATGTCGATGCACGCCGGGCCCAGGGTGGCGAAGCTGCGCGCCTATGCGCTGCTGCAGAACGGATTGGATCAGCAGTCCACGCTCTACGCTTATGTAGACGATCTGCGATTCATGGTTGTGGTCTGCGTGATCTGCCTGCCCATTGTCTTCCTGTTGCGCCCGGTGAAGGCCAAACGCGGGGCCGCTCCGGCGGGTCACTAAGACGATGCGGAACTAGTTTGTGTTTGAATTGAGCCACACCTTGGGCTCAACCGACATCCCGATTCGCAGCCGATGTTGGGGGTCTTCACCCGGCTTCAAGCGGATACGCACCGGCAATCGTTGAACCACCTTCACGTAGTTGCCTGTGGCATTCTCGGGCGGCAGCAAACTGGTTCGTGCGCCGGTGGAACCCGGCATGCTCTCGATGTAACCGTGAAACGTTTGTCCAAAGGCGTCTACCTTCACATCCACGGATTGGCCGGGGCGCATCTGCCGAAGCTGCGTTTCCTTGAAATTCGCGGTTATCCATATGTCGCCAATCTGG
>DATHNM010000465.1:0-3264 GCA_035486095.1 Bryobacteraceae bacterium | reverse complement strand
AAACCCGATTTCTTCCAGGCGCGGAGGCGCATCCGTAACGCCTTTGGGTCCATCCACGATGTGGAAAATACGCACGCCGCCATTAAACCAACTGGCTACTGTTGTGTTCTTTAGATTGGCGTAAGTGGGGCCGGGAAAATTGGGATGCAGATTGTGCGCGCCAAACCGCCCGCCGCGCTTGCAAAGCTCGCCATCGTTGGAATGCAGCGGCGCCGTTCCGATGACCATGGGGTTCGTTTCGGCGCGGATGTCGAGCAGCCAGACAAGTTTGGGCGCGTCCTTGCAGTTATCTTGGGTATCTTCATCCGACACCAGAGCCATGCCTCGGCTGAAGATCGGTTGGAAGGTGTGCGTCCAGGCCGTGTAGGGCGGAGAAAACTTGGTTTGGCCCAGCACTTTCGGAGTGAAAGTTTTCGCCCGGCCGGCCTTCACTTCGGCCAGTCCGGAAATATCCAAAATGAGCGCGCCCCCATCTATATAAGCGACATAAGCGCGATCCGGATGATCCGGCCACACCTCCGTTTGATGCGGCCGGTAGCCATCGTCGAACTTGGCGTGGCGCTTCGGCAAACAATCGGGAAGGCAGGTATCGCCCTGCCGCGTTCCCGGATACCACCAGCGGCCCACTTCGCGCGGGTGCCGCGGATCGCGCAAGTCGAGGATCATATAAAACTGATCGTCGTTCGGATTGGTGGGGTCAAAGTCCGCTGCTCCGGTGGTGAGGTGAGCGAACTGGCCATCCACAAACCACACGCAGTGGATGCCGCGCGAGTTGGGCCCGGAGGTATCGAAGAACGATAGCTCAAGATCCTGCAAACGCTTGGCGTTCCGAACGCGCTCCAGGTCTGACACATCCAGCACCCACAGGCCTGCCGTTTTATCGCCCTTCTTCAGCGTTTGATTGGCGATCACCAGCACGTTGCCGGACAGGCCCAGCGAGTTGCAGCGCGTGATTCCGGGCGCGGGCGACGCCAACTGGTTGATCAGAACAGGATTTTCAGGATGGGTAACATCCACGATGCTGACACAGGTTTTTTGCCCTTCGTGCGCCAGATAGAGGATACGTTGTCCAGAGGGCCATTGCTGGATAACCAGCCCTTCGCCGCCGTCGCCATTGCCGTTGAGATCGTTGTGACCAACCAAGGTCACGTTGTTCGATTCCGCCGTTGTTTGGGCGCCGCTGGGCAGGCCGGCCATTGCAGCGATTGCGACTACGATCAGGATAGACTTCATGGCCTACGCAATGTGCGCGCCCACGGTGTCAACATAGACCGCGTAAAGGGATTGGCTGGCAGCCATGAACAAGCGGTTGCGCCGTGTGCCTCCAAAGCAGATGTTGGCGCAATTCTCCGGCAGGCGAATGATGCCGATGGGTTCGCCGTTCGGCGCAATCACCTGTACGCCGGGCCGCGCTCCCGCCCAGATGTTGCCGTCAATATCGCAGCGAATGCCATCGGCAGCAGCCGGTCCGCCTCCGCCAGGCACTTCCAGCTGGACAAAACGCGCGCTGTTGCGCAGCACCTTGCCATCGATGTCGTAAACGCGAACCTCGCGCCCGGTGCCTGTGTCACAGATATAAACCTTCTTGTAATCGGCGGAAAAGCAGATGCCGTTGGGCTGGTTCAGTTCGTCGGTCACTTTATCGATCTGTCCGGTTTTGCCGTCCACGCGATACACCGCCTCTTTGGTTTCCGATTCGCCCTTGAAGCCTTCGTAGTACCCGCGAATGCCGTAGGTGGGATCGGTGAACCAGATGCCGCCGTCCGGATGCACCGCAATATCATTGGGTGAGTTCAGCCGCTTGCCTTGAAATTTATCGGCGATCACGGTCTGAGTGCCATTGGATTCGTAGCGCGACACCCGGCGATTCCCGTGCTCGCACGAAAGCTGGCGCCCTTCGAAATCGAACGTGTTGCCGTTACTGAAGCCGGAGGGAGAGCGGAAGACCGTGACGCGGCCATCTTCTTCGATCCAGCGCATCTGACGATTGTTCGGGATGTCGCTCCAGACCAGATAACGGCCCACACCGTTCCAGGCCACACCCTCGGCCCAGAGCGTGCCTGTGTAGAGACGCTGGATCACGGTGTTGCCCACGATGTAGCGGCGGAAGCGATTGTCCAGCGCTAGTACATCGGGGTCTGGATACTGCACCGGCTGATCGGGCGCCCAACTGCGCTGCGTTGGAACGCCCGAAACGGATGGCCGCTGCGCTACTGCCGGCGCCAGGGCCACGCCGCCCAGGGCGGCCATCAAAAACGAACGCCGGCCATGACCCATGGGCCCGTTTTCACGATCGACGAGTGAAGACATACCTGACTGTTATACAGCACCCGGCAGCGCGCCGCCGGAATATCAGAACGAGAACTTCAAAGCCATCTGAAGGATTCTCGGATCCATCGCACTGGTGATCTGGCCGAAGGTTGGCGTACCGAAGGTAGTGTTGACACCCGAACCGCCGGCAGTGAGGGCTGGCAGCGAGATACCGGCACGGAAGCTGTTGGTCAAGTTGAAGGCTTCGGCACGGAACTCCAGCCGGTATGCTTCAAAAATCGGAAACTCGCGGGAGACTTCCATATCGAGTCCGAAGAAATGCGGCCCGGGGATGTTATTGCGGCCCAAACCGCTGAGCGTGCCGGCGGCCGGTGTGGTGAAGGCTTTCGGGTTGATCCAGCAACTGGGGCTGGGATTCGCGCAAAGCGGGTTCGACAATACCTGGACCGGCCGCTCGTTCCCGCTGTCGCCGTTGAGAGCCACATCGGTGGACAGATAAGCCGAGATCCAGTAGGCCGATTTGAAGCTGTAGATCGGAGCGAATTTCCAATCCGACAGGAGCCTGCTTTCCCACGCGTTGGACCACCTGGGAGTTTGATAGACAACCGTCAGATTGAAGATCTGCCGGCGATCGGCGGAGAACGTTCCCCCGATTTCATTGGACTGGCAGTTACTGCGGTCGTAAGCCCGGTTGTTGGGGATGGCGAGTCCCTGGCCGGCGTTGCCGGTGCTGTCGCCGATGGAAAGATCGCCGATGCAATGGGACCAGGTGTAATTCGCATCCATACTAAGGCCCCTGCTGAAACGCTTCTGGAGCCGCAGGAGCAGGCCGTTGTAGTTGGAGGTGGCTCCGCTATCAAGCGAGTCCACGTAGCCGAATGCCGGTGCGCCATTAGCGAATTTGGTGCCGGGGTAATTGTTCAGCACGAACACACGGCGATAGTTCTGGTTTGCGGTGCTGGAGCACGGCCCGGGTTTAGCCAGTCCGAATTG
>DATHNM010000464.1:0-2689 GCA_035486095.1 Bryobacteraceae bacterium | reverse complement strand
GGAGAGCGTGATGAAACGCGCCTCACGCACCGGACCGCTGGCCGAGATGAAGGGCGGCACCATATTGCGCGCGCCATCCAGAGTCGCCAGCGCCACCTGTGGATTCGGGATGGGATCTTGCGGGCTCTTCAAGCCGGGGCTGCTGCCGCCAACCGCGGGCTGGGCGTGGCACATGCCGCAGCTATTGCCGTTAAACGTGGGGCCCAGGCCGGACCCGGCTTCCCCTGGCAGGGTTCCGGAAACGGAATCGACTTCCTGAAAGCGCAGCTGCGCCTGGGTGAAAAAGGTTTGTTCGTTTGCGTTCAGTGAGTAGTAGTAGCTTCCGGCACCCGGCGCGCCCCCGCGCGGTCCGGGGTCCATTTGCGCATGGACAATTCCGGTAGCCCCAAAAATCATTGCAACACGCGAAGCGCGGACAAGAATGGACATGATGCTTTCCTTTCGAGCCAGACAACCGTTTTTTTTTTGGCTTCGGAGAAAATTATCATGCTCTCAACAATCCAACAATACGGGATTGCCATTATGCGCTATGCAAATCGGCATACGCCTCCACGCGGCAACCAGCGACAACCGTCTGGTTCGTGGTGCAATGAGAATGCGGTCGCCGTTCTTCGGCTGCCATTCAAACCCTCATGAAAGCACTGGTAAAGAGCAAGCGCGAGCCCGGCTTATGGCTCGAGGAAATCCCCGAGCCCAGCATCGGCATGAACGATGTTTTGATCCGCGTGCGCCGCGCGGGAATTTGCGGCACTGACGTTCACATCTACAACTGGGATGAATGGGCGCAGCGCACCATTCCCGTGCCGATGGCCATCGGTCATGAATTCGTCGGCGAAATTGTGGAAGTGGGATCGAATGTGAGCGATTTTCATCCCGGCGATCTGGTGAGCGGCGAAGGCCATGTGGTGTGCGGGCGCTGTCGCAACTGTCTGGCTGGCCGGCGCCATTTATGCGCGCATATCCAGGGCGTGGGAGTCAATCGTCCCGGCGCGTTCGCCGATTTTATCGCGATGCCGGTGACGAATTTGTGGCGTCACAAGGAAGGCGTCGATTTGGATGTCGCGGCGATTTTCGATCCCTTCGGAAACGCCGTCCATACGGCGCTTTCGTTTCCCGTGTTGGGCGAGGACGTGTTAATCACGGGCGCGGGGCCCATCGGAATCATGGCAGCCGCGGTGGTGCGCCACGCGGCCGCGCGCCATGTGGTGATCACCGACAAGAATCCCTACCGGCTGGAACTGGCGCGCAAAATGGGCGTGACGCGCGCCGTGGATACCGCCCAAACGCCGCTGGCGCAGGTTCAGACAGATCTTGGAATGCAGGAAGGCTTCGATGTGGGGCTGGAAATGTCCGGCCACGCGCCGGCATTACGGGAAATGATTGCCAATATGAGCCACGGGGCGAAAATCGCAATGCTCGGAATACCCGCACAGGAGATTGCGATCGACTGGACCACCGTCGTTTTCAACATGCTCACCATCAAGGGCATTTATGGCCGTGAAATGTATGAGACCTGGTACAAGATGGGCGTGATGCTGGAAACCGGCCTGGACATTCGGCCGGTGATCACGCACCGTTTCTCTTATCAGGACTTCGAGCAGGCGTTCCAGGTGATGCGTTCCGGCAACGCCGGCAAAGTGATTCTGGAGTGGGCGTGAGGGGCGCTCGCATTTGCTCGCGCGGGATTGGGGATTGGGGTTTGGTTTGCTAGGTACACTGCGCCGCACCCCGGGCACTCCTACTTGCAGACGAAGTTCGCGGCCTCATCGGTGCTTCCTGATCCTTGGTAGTGCGCGGTCTGCGGGTACGGGCATAGCGGGCGCGTTTTATCCACTACTCCCTTGGTTTTGTGCGCGGCTGGGATGCGGTCGGGCGCTTTGTTGGTCTCAACCCAACTAGCTAGCGTGCCGATGGCGTCGAAATCGTCTGTGCCGTCCCCTCCGCGGCAGTGGCCCATGCCGGGAACCATGAACAGGCGGATCGAATTCTCGGCTTTCAATTTTCCGCCCATCGTATCTTCCACACTGGTGAAATAATTCACGCTGTTTTCAGGAGAGATGCCCGGATCGGCCCAGCCGTGATACATCAGCAGCTTTCCACCGTGACTGAAAAACGGCTTCAGATTGGGATCGATTGCATCCATGGTGGGCCCAATCACCTTCCCGGCAGTGGCAATATCGCGCGCCGCATCAAACTTCAGGTAATCCCAGTTCGGATCCTTGAACACAAGGTATTGATAGGTTTCCGCAGCCAACGCCATGGGCTTGGGTCCGGAAAGTGTCGCCCATCCGAGTTCACTGCCGCGTTCCAGACCTGGAAAAATCCCCGTGCCCGGCCCCGCATAGATTTTTCGTGCCACTTCCGCCTGCGCCGCCGTCAGGCACGTGGGCGAGTCTCCACCTTGTTCGGGACCCTTACAAGCGATGGACTGCGGATCGAAATGGCAGCGGCGCGGATCTTCCAGCACCCGGTCTTTCACTCCATCCAGCGCATCGCACGCCTCCAGCACGGCTTTGTGGATCAGCTGATATTTGGCGGGCGGGATGTAGCCGTCGCTTTGGTTGGTAATCTCTGTGGTCCAGACTTGCGCGCCTTGCAAATGTGAAGGATAATTCGCGGCAGCGCCGGCCACGATGCCATCGTAATCGTCGGGGTAGCGTTGCGCTTCAGTAAGCGCCTGACGGCCGCC
>DATHNM010000463.1:0-4832 GCA_035486095.1 Bryobacteraceae bacterium | reverse complement strand
AGCGCGGAAACTTTCCGACGATACGTTTCAGCTGGGGCCCGCCACCTTGTACACCACTATTCAACGGCTGCTGGACTCGGACCGGATTCGCGAAGTGCCGGGACCCAAGGATGGCGACAGCCGGCGTAAATACTATCGACTGACCGGCGCTGGCAAGTCTGCCCTAAGTTCTGAGCTCGCGCGCATGGAGACCATGGTCCGCAAGTCGAAAGCGATGCGGCTGCGGCTGGCGGAGTCCTCGTCATGAACGCCTGGCTCTATGAGAAACTTCTGCGCCTTTACCCGGAAGATCTGCGCCGGGAATTTGGCGCTGAGATGGCACTGGCATTTGCTGACGATATCGAAGTAATGGGCGCCTATCGCGTGTGGCGGTGCGCGCTCGGTGAGCTGCTGACCGTGGCGCTGCCCGGTCAACGATCGAACCCGTCCGTGGTTGTCCCGGCCTTGTCATTTGCCCTGGCCGCTGTGACTCAGAGCGCGGAATTATGGCTTGGGATGCACCAAGCGCACGGTATGGAGGATCTCTCGCTCGGCGGCGCCATCGTCCTAATCGTTGTACCCAGCCTGCTGAACGCGTTTGTGGCGTTCGTGGTCACTCGCGTATACGCCGACTTGTCGATTACAGTGCTGCAGCTCAATTAGTCACGGGGGAAAATCAGTTGCTCGAAATTCGCCATCTCACCAAGAGGTTTCGAGGAACGCCGGTGGTCGATGACGTGAGTTTTACGGTCCGTCCGGGCGAGATCACAGGTTATCTTGGCCCCAACGGCTCCGGCAAGTCCACCACCGTGAAGATAATGACGGGGCTCCTGCACGCCAGTTCAGGCCACATCTTTTATCAGGGCAGAAACATTTCGGACGACCCCATCGGATTCCGGCAGCGCCTGGGTTATGTGCCCGAAGAGCCCAACCTGTATGGCTATCTGACAGGCCTGGAATACCTGCAGTTGGCCGGAGGGCTGCGCGCCATTCCGGAGGATCGCGTGAATGCGCGCGCGAATAAGCTTTTGGAATTGCTTTACCTGCACGACGCCCGCTGGGTTCCGATCGCGAATTATTCGAAGGGGATGAAGCAGCGCGTGCTCATCGCGGCCGCGCTGCTGCACGATCCCGATGTCCTGATTTTCGACGAGGCCCAATCCGGACTGGATATCTCCAACAGTCTCTTGTTCCGTCACGTGCTGCGCCAGCTGGCGGCACGCGGCAAGGCAGTTCTGTATATTTCCCACGTGCTGGAACTGGTGGAAAAGGTGTGCGACCACATCGTGGTGATCCACAAGGGCCGGATCGTGGCGGATGATTCGGTGCAGGGCCTGCGAACTGTGATGCAGCGGCCGAACCTGGAAGGCGTGTTCACGCAGCTTGTTCAGCAGGACGATCTGGAAGCGCGAGCCTGTGCAATCACGTCCGCGATAACACATTGAAAGCCTCAAGAGAAAAGTGCGTTCTCCCTTTCAGCTTCTGCTCAAACTCTTTCAAGATCGTTTTCTTGAAAATGACGCGGTATCGCCGGGCGGCGGGTTTCAAACGAACCTTCATCAAGTGCTCGGAATTCTTGTAACCATCGGTTTGATAGTCGCCTACCTGGTGCTGCCGCAGTTCCTGGCGCTCTCGGTTCCGGCAACCACGCCTGAAATGGTGTGGGAGTTAAGAGGCTTGCGGTTATTCTTCGCGGCCTATTCATTCGGATTGGCCGGCTTCGCGGCTCTGTTTTACTGGGACACTTTGTTCCCGGACCGCCGCGACTTCCTGATCCTGGCTCCATTCCCCATCCGATTGCGCGAACTGGTGGCAGCCAGGTTCAGCGCGCTGGTGCGGTTCGTAATGCTGCTGGCCGCCGCGGTGAATGTGGCCCCCGATGGCATGGCATTGCTGGCCGGCGTGGCCGTCCCTTATCTGCGCGGCGCCGGACTCCGGCTGGCTGCCGCACAACTCGGCGCTACGGTTGGAACATCCGTATTTGCGTTTCTCATGGTCGGCGCGCTGCAAGGAATCCTGATCAGCGTGACATCCACCAGGATCTTCCGCCGCATTTCGCCCTGGATCCAGATGTTCGGGATGAGCGCGATGGTGATGACCGTTCTGGGCATGCCGGTGTATTTAGCATTCCTCCAGACCGGTGTCGAGCAACAACAGTTATGGCTTTATTTGTTTCCGCCGGCCTGGTTCAGCGGGTTGTTCGAGCTGTTTCTCGGAGGGCCGAACCAGTTCCTGGCTTCACTCGGGATGCTGGCCATCGAAATGACCGCGCTCGCGCTGTTAGTCATCGCAGTCACCTGGGGACTCGGTTTTCGCCGCCACTTCCGCCGTACTCTCGAAGCCGAAGATGCAGCTCATCGCTGGCACCAGTGGTCGCTCACCCGGTGTGTTCCTCAATGGCTGGTCCGGTCTCCCGAGGAGCGCGCTCTTTTCGGATTTGCCGCCAAGACGCTGGCGCGCAGCCCAAAGCACCAATTTCTGCTCGCCACCTATTTCAGCGTCGGGCTGTCCATTGCGCTTTTCTTCGGCGTTGCGGTCCGGGCAGGGAAGCTCGCACTGTCGCCGGACGGCGCGCGTTCGGCTGCGTTTGTCCTGGGCTTCTTTCTCATTTCCGGTCTTCGTGGAGCATTCCAGTTTCCCGCGGAACTGGGCTCCAATTGGATCTTTCGCAGTACCGAAGCCCGCTGGACAGAGGTGTCCCGGAGCGCCACGCGAAAACTGGTTCTCGCCATCGGCCTGGTTCCGTTGTTGGTTTTTTCGTTGCCGATCGAGTTAGCAGCCTGGAATTGGCCAGCCGTGCTGGAACATTCCGCGGTTCAACTCATGGCGGCCGCCATTCTGGTCGAGCTTTTGTTTTGGAACTTCGATAAAGTGCCCTTCACTTGTTCCTACTTTCCCGGAAGAACAAACCTGGCATTACTGGTGGTGCTGTACATTTACGGCATCACCGGCTACAGCTTTCACATGGCCGATCTGGAGCGCGCGCTGGAACACCGCTGGACGGTCGCGATACTTTTCTTTGCAGTGGCGGCCGCGGTGCTGACCCTGGCGTGGCGCCGTCACCCGATGGCGGACGGAGTGCGATTCGATGGCAGCGAGCCGGTGATTCAATCGCTGGAACTGAACTGACGCGCCAGGATCTGTTCCAAAATTCCTGTAGTGGAATAGCCGGGCTCGAGCGGCAAGGCGAGCACTTGGCCGCCGGCGGCTTCCACCTCTTCGCGTCCCGCAATAAAATGCGCCCAATCGGCGCCTTTGATCAAAACATCGGGCAGAACGGCGGCGATCAAATCGCGCGGCGTGTCTTCGTCGAAAAACGTGACGGCATCCACCGCCGCCAAGGCCGCGGCTAACTCGGCGCGCTGGTCTTGGGCGATCAAGGGACGCGTGGGACCTTTCAGGCGCTGCACGCTGGCGTCGGTGTTCAGCGCCAGAATCAGGATGTCGCCCAGCGAGCGCGCGGCTTCGAGCAATCGTATGTGGCCCGGATGCAGAACGTCATAGCAGCCGTTGGTGAAGATCACTTTCGCGCCCGCGCGTTTCCACCCGGCGCGCACCGCGATCAGTTGTTGTCGTGTGTAGATTTGGCCCAAGGGCCTATTTTAACGTGGCGGAGCCGAAGGGTGGCCCGGTTGTGAGCCACCCCTTGGCCGGCGCTTCATTGCGTCAGCAGAATTCTCGCGGCGGCGATGGCTTTCTGATCTTCTAGCGAGGTGCAAGGCGTGAGTGTGTAGGTGCTCAGCGCGGCGGCTGGCGTTGCTTCGTACGGCGATTCAGTCAGGAAGCCGCTCCAGTTGGGCGGCGTGGTGGTTTGATCAACGACGGCGTGTTCTCCGCCGCTGAATCTGATTAGGTTTCTTGCCATGCCCCGAGTGTAGGACCGGCATGCCCGGCTGCCAGAGAGTGGCGCGCGCGTCGAGCGCTGGTCAGCAGCGCGTAGCGGGCCAGCCCGCAGAACGGTTTAGGCGCTTTCGCCCGGACGTGAGTCCGCAGTGGTGAATCGTGTGACTCGCTTTTTCTGTTGACAAGGCCCATCGGTGCGCGGTAACTTACCGTTAGTGGACGCTTACCTACAAGCTGGATTGGACGCCTTGGGCGACCGAACGCGCATGGCGATTTTTCAAAAACTGGCCGGCGGTCCGGTGGCGGTAAACGAGCTGGCCCGGACGCTGCCGGTGAGCCGTCCAGCGGTGTCGCAGCACCTGCGCGTGTTGAAGGATGCGGGCCTGGTTACCGATCGCAAGTCAGGAACCAGGCGGTTGTATCAATTGAATCCGGAAGGGGTGGCGCGGCTGCGCGCCCATTTCGACCAGATGTGGACCCAGGCGCTGAGCGCCTTTCAAGTTGCAGCTGAAAAAGAACCTATGGGAGAAAAACATGGCAAACAGCGTGGAAGAAGCCGTCGTACGTAAGACCGTGCGCGTACAGGCGCCAATTGAGCGCGCGTTCAGCGTGTTCGTGGAACAGATGGAGACGTGGTGGCCGGCGACGCATCACATTGGGAAAACTCCCTTCGAGGCGATCTTCGTGGAGCCGCGCGCGGGGGGCCGCTGGTATGAGAGAGACGTGGAAGGGAACTTGTGCGACTGGGGCAAGGTTCTGGCATGGGACCCTCCGCATCGCGTCGCTTTTTCGTGGCATGTTGGGCCGGGACACGATAAACCGGACTGGCAGGCCGACCCGGACCCAGCCAAGGCCAGCGAAATCGAGATTCGTTTCACGGCCGAGGGACCGGGCGCCACGCTGGTGGAGTTGGAGCATAGCAAGCTGGATCGCCATGGCGAGGGATATGAGCAACTGCGGGCGATGTTCGATGGCCCTGGTGCTTGGGGCTACATTTTGGAGCTGTACAC
>DATHNM010000462.1:0-4285 GCA_035486095.1 Bryobacteraceae bacterium | reverse complement strand
CGCACTCGCGAGCAATCATTTAAACTCGAAAGTGTTGCCAAAGGGCCTTTTTGCTTTATTCACGCTGAGCGCCCTCATCCAGCCAGCGTCGGCTTTGAACCCCCGGCGCGCCCTGACGCAATACACCCGCACCGTCTGGACCCAGGAACACGGGCTGCCACAAGACACCGTCCGCGCCATCGCGCAAACTAAAGACGGCTATCTGTGGCTGGGAACGGACGAGGGACTGGCGCAATTCGATGGCTACGATTTCGTGGTCTTCAACAAAGAGAACGGCGCCTTGCCAAGCAACAGCGTTGCCGCGCTATGGGCGGCCAAAGACGGCAGCCTGTGGATAGGAACGCTGGGCGGCCTGACGCGCTATCGCGACGGAAAATTCACCACCTTCACGAAGAAGGACGGCCTGGACGACACCTCGGTTAATTCCATCACCGAGGATCCTTCGGGCTCCATTTGGGTGGTGGCCGGCGTTTATCTCAATCGTTTTCAGGACGGAAAATTCACCAACTACAGCCCGCGCCAGGGCTTACCCATTCAGGCTTTGCGAACAGTATATTGCGGCCGCGACGGCAACATCTATCTGGCCGGTTTTGGCGGAGTGGTCAGGCATGAGGGCGATCGTTTCGTCTCCGTGCTGGGGCCGGTGGGCGACATCGTGATCACGCTGCTGCAAGACCGCCAGGGAAATCTGTGGCTGGGTGGCAGCTTCGGCCTGATGGTGCGCAGTCCATCGGGCGAACTGCGCCACTACACGGTAATGGATGGGCTGCCGGATAACTATACCCGCTCGGTATGGGAAGACCGTGATGGAAATCTTTGGGCCGGTACCGATGGCGGATTGGCGCGGCTGGAGGATGGACGCTTCGTCAGCAGTCCCCTGGCGGCTTCGCACGAGCGCGAGTGGGTGCGCTGCATTTACGAAGATACCGAAGGTAATCTTTGGGTGGGAATGAACAGCGGCCTGAACCGGCTGCGGAACGACCTGTTCAGTATGTACGGTGAATCGGAGGGTCTGCCGAGCGATGAACCCACCACGGTTTATCAGGACCATCGCGGCAGAATTTGGGTCGGCTTTCATGACCGGGGACTGGTGCAACTGGTGGATGGTAAGCCGGCCCGCGTCTACACCCAGAAAGACGGCCTGCCGAGCAACGAGATTTTCTCGGTCCGCGAAAACAGCGACGGGGATCTGCTGATCGCGGCTCGCGGCGGCCCCAGCCGTTTGCACGACGGCTATTTCGTAAATCCCGTCATGACCGATCCACTCAACCGGCGCGTGGCTTTTGATTATTTGCAGGACCGTTCTGGCAAGGTATGGGTGGCTTCTCCGGCGGGCGTCAGCGAACTGCAGGGCAGCCGCTCGCGCACGGTGATCCCGGGCGGATCGCAACTGAACAGCGATGCCGTAGTGCTGTGCGAAACGCGTGATGGCAATCTATGGGCCGGCACCTACGGCGATGGCTTGTGGCGGCTGAATAGAGGCCAACTGCGGCTTTACACCGTCGCTGACGGCCTTTCGAGCAATCAGATTCGCTCGTTGGTGGAAGGCTCCGACGGTACACTGTGGATCGGCACCTTCGGGGGCGGCCTGGACGCGCTGCGCGATGGAAAGTTCATCCACGTCACGGTTCGCGACGGCCTGTTGAGCGATAACGTCTCGCATATCGAAGACGACGGCCGTGGGTCGCTCTGGCTGAGCACCACGCGCGGGATCTGCCGCGTCCGCAAGCAAGACATCTGGGATCTGGTGAGTGGCAAGATTCGACAGATTGTGCCGGTAAACTACGGTGTTGCGGATGGGCTGCGAAGCGCGCAATGCGCCCCCGGATATCCCACCAGCCGGGGCGGCACCCGAAGCAGCGATGGACGTCTCTGGTTTCCCACCAGCCGCGGGTTGGCCGTGCTGGACCCAAATGACCGGCCGGCTGCGGCGGCCGCGCCCGTGGTGCATCTGCTCGAAGCCACCGTGGATGGACGTCCCATCTCGGTGTCGGAAAGCGCCAGGCTGGCGCCCGGCAATGGACGCTTGCAGTTCAGGTATACCGGCATCTATCTCAGCGCTCCCGAGCGAGTGCGTTATTCGTATCGGCTGATCGGCCTGGATGGCGAGTGGATCAGCTCGGTGGCGCGGCGCGTGACCAACTACAACAGCCTGCCGCACGGCCAATATCGCTTCACCGTGCGGGCCGCCGTGCCCAACGGACCATCCAGCGAAACCTCGTTCGCGTTTGAACTTCTGCCGCATTTCTATGAGACCGCCTGGTTCCGTTATTTCTGCGCAGCCCTGGCCGCGGCTGGCATTTGGGGTCTCTATCACTTGCGGCTGCGCCAAATCCGCCAGAGATTTTCGCTGGTGCTGGAAGAACGCGGGCGGCTGGCGCGCGAGATTCACGACACCCTGGCACAGGGCTTCGTGGGAATTTCATCGCAACTGGATGCGGTGGCGCTGACTCTGAACGGGCACGTGGACGTGGCGCGCAAACACCTGGATCTGGCGCGCAAAATGGTGCGGCATAGTTTGACGGAAGCCCGCCGGAGCGTAATGGACCTGCGCGCCTCGGCCCTGGAAGGTCACGACCTGCCGGCCGCGCTTTCTGAAGCCGCCCACCAGTGGACAGCCGGCTCCGCGGTGCAGATCCGCGTGGATGTGGAAGGCGAGAGCCGTCCGCTGCCGGAAGAAACCGAACAACATCTGCTGCGCATTGCGCAAGAAGCCGTCACCAACGCCGTGAAGCATGCGCGCGCCAGCCACGTGCGCATCCATCTGGAGATGGCGGTCGGCAGGTTGAGTTTACGGGTAGCCGACGACGGCCGCGGCTTCGAACAGGATGAAGCATTCTCTGAAGTGGGCGGCCATTTCGGCCTGCTGGGAATGCGCGAACGCGCCGAGCGCTTGGGCGGCGAACTGCAATTGCACAGCGAACCCGGCCTGGGCACTGAGGTAGCGGTGACGGTGCCGCTCTCGTGACGCCGGACCACCCGATACGCATCCTGATCGCCGAAGATCACCTGATCGCGCGCGTAGGCGTGAAGACCATCATCAACGCCCAGCCCGACATGAAGGTGGTGGCCGAGGCCGCCAATGGATTGCAGGCCGTGGAACTGTTCCGCAAGCATCGTCCCGACGTAATCCTGATGGACCTGCGTATGCCCGAGATGAACGGTGTGGAGGCCACCCAGGCCATCCGGGCTGAATTTCCCGAGGCGCACATTATCGCGCTCAGCACCTATGGCGGCGACGAAGACGTGCGGCGCGCGCTGCAGGCCGGCGCCCGGGCCTATCTGACCAAAGACGTGCTGCACGATGAGCTGATCCGCGCCATCCATGCCGTGCATTCAGGTGGAAATTACTTGCCGCCGGGCGTTGCGGCGGCGCTCGAATCCAGCGCCCTGCCGGCCGGCTTGAGCGCCCGCGAGGCGGAAGTGCTGTCCCTCATCGTGAAAGGCTTCGGCAATAAGCAGATTGCGTATGCGCTTGGCATCGCCGAACACACGGTGAAGAACCATGTGAAGAGTATCCTGAGCAAGCTAAGCGTGGATGACAGGACACAGGCGGCCACGGCGGCCATCCAGCGCGGGATTATTCATCTGTAAGAGCCCTTAGGCTCAGACGTCCATGATCTCCATTGCCTGGTTCAACGCCTGCACTCCATCCAGGCCAGCGCTCAGCTTGTATTCATGCGCGATGTAGCCGGTGAAACCCAGTTCGGCGATAGTTTGCGCCACAAAATGGTAGTTCAATTCCTGCGTGCCGTCGATCTCATGGCGGCCCGGAACCCCACCCGTGTGGAAATGCGCGATCCACTGAAAATTGTCGCGAATGGTGCGGCAGATGTCGCCTTCCATGATCTGCATGTGATAAATGTCGAACAGCAACTTCACGCGCGGTGAATTCACCCGGCGGCAGACCTCCACGCCCCAGGCGGTGTGATCGCACATCTGGTCCTTGTGATCGATTTTGCTGTTGAGCAGTTCCAGACAAATGGTCACGCCCTTGTCTTCGGCCTGCGCCTTCACGCGATTCAGGAAAGCAACTGAGTTATCGGCGCCCTCGGCATCGGACATGCCGCGGCGGCTGCCGGAAACCGTAATCACGTTGGGACAGCCTCCGGCGGCGCATTCGTCGATGGCCGGCCCCATCGACTTCACCAGCTCATCCTGAACGTCCTTGCGATTGATGCCGTCCGGAATGGTGACGCCGGTATTGGGAAGGCGCATGGTGGGGCGGAGGCCATATTTCTTCAGCGTCGGCCAGTTTTGCGCGGGAACCAAATCGAATCCCTGG
>DATHNM010000461.1:0-2874 GCA_035486095.1 Bryobacteraceae bacterium | reverse complement strand
AAGCGAACCAGTGTGCCGAAGGCGCTACAGCCGGGCGCGGCCCGCACAGGCCTGGTTGGGCCTGCCGCCCCGCGCCATGAATTCTAGCGGTTCCCGGCTCCGTTGGCTACGATGCCGAGAATTGTGTCTTGACCCAAAGCGGCGATGGCACGAGTCATCGAATCCGGCGTTGTGGCGCCAATCCGCGTCACCAGGAGCGTTCCATCGGCCAGCGCCGCCAGTAAGTTGGCGTCGGATGCAACGAACAGCGCAGGGCTGTCCAACAGAATCCAGCGGAACGCGTTCCGCAAGATATCCATGAGCCGCCGGACCCCCTTCAAGTGAAGCAGCTCCAGCGGATTGATCACCGCTTCGCCCGCCGGCATCACGAACAGGTTGCTGTCTCCAATCCTTCGCAGCGCCTCATGCAAATCGGCCTTGCCGAGCAAATAATCGCTGACGCCTGGACTGCGATCCACCCGAAAATGGCTATGCAGAACGGGATTGCGGAGATCGAAATCGCACAATAGCGTCGGGTTGTCGGCCAGCTGTGGCTCCGCCAGGGCAAGATTCGCGGCCGTAAACGATTTGCCTTCCCCCGCCGACGCGCTGGCCACCAGCACCGTTTGCAGGACGCGCGCGGCCGGCAGTTGTTCCAGACGCGTGCGAAGAGTGCGGAACTCTTCGGCGGGCGTTTCCGGAAGATAACCCGCCACCGGCACCCGCGCCAGGTCCAGCTCACGTGACGTTTCTGCCAGCGCGGCGCCCACAGCGGCATTTCTGCTCATCGCTCGTCTCCTAAACTCTGGTGAGGTAGTAATGCGCGATCGAAGTAGACATGATTGCCACACCCGCCAAACTGCCGGCCGACCACGCCAGCCAGACCCTGCGCTTGCGCCGGCGCACCACGCTTTGCTTTTCAAATAGGGGGATGTTGCCCAGCACCGGCAGCTCGGAGTACGCGTTCACATCCTTCACATTCCTGAGCGCCCGGTTGCGCATCTCCTCGAAGCCCGCCAGGCACAAGCCCAGCAGCAAACCCAGGCTGCAGCCCACCGAAACCATCAACAGGCGCTTGGGACGGGCCGGGGTTTGCGGCAGCGACGGCGGGTCAAGCTGCTCCAGGCGCTCGCCTTGCTGTCGATTCTGCAGCGCAGTGGAGCGGGCCGAGCTATTCACGCGTCCGTCCAGATCTTCGTAATCTCGCTTCGCCAGATCCCGGTCCCGAATCAGCTCGTCATATTCCCGAATGCCCACCGGCGTGCTCTGAATCCGAGCCTCGTAGTTACGAATGGTCGCATCCAGCTGGCTGCTCTGCTTCCGGTAGTCTTCCATTTCCACGCCCTTGGCCAGGATCAGCCCCTTGGTCCTTTCCGATTCCGCATCCAGCTCGCGCTGCTCACGCAGAAATTGCACGCTGGCCGGCCGCGGCGCTGGATTATCCGTCTTGCCCGGCTGCTGTTGCAGTATCGCTTTGCGCTGGCTCTGCGCGCTGGCCAATAAATTCACCAGGCGCTGCACGTCGGGATGGTTCTCCTTGTAACGCTCCCGCGCCGTCGCCAGCGAATCTTCGTACTGCGCGATTTCGTGGTCTTTACCGGTCAACTCATCGTCGCTCAGCTTGGCCGTCTGCTCGGGCGCGTTCATGTCCTTTAGCGATGTCACTTGATCCCGATAAATCCTGAGCTGGTTCTCATACAACAACCGCTCCTGATTCACCCGATTGATCGACATGTTCAGATTCAGCTTGGCCGTCTGCAACGCCGCCAGCTGCTGATAATTGTTCTGCTGCTCCTCCGGCAGACGCCCGATATTCTGCGCCCGGAACACGCTTAGCCGCTGCTCCAGCTCATCCAGTTTTTTCTTGGATTCCTCCCAGCGATCCTGAAGAAACTCGGTGGTGGAGACGGTCTGCTGCGAAACCTCGCGGACGTTTTCTTCGAGGAACCTGGCTACCAGATCCGTCGTCACCTTTTGCGCGGTGAAGCGCTCGCTATAGGCGAAGCGAATCTCAAACGCCGGATATTGCTGGGTTTCCCTCTGCCCTGCATTGAGACTCTGGCGCACCGCGAGCACCTGGATATCGTTCAGCTTCATGTCTTCGATAACATCGTCGAGCGGCATCCGCGCCAGCTTCCGCTTGTATAAGCCGTGTGTGGTGATGATATTGGTGAGCGTGGCGCGGTTGAGGATTAATTGCACCAGCGCGTTCACCCGGCCCTGAATATCCTGGTTGGTGTTGGCCGGCACGAAGCTCTCCGGCACCTGCGGCGGCGCCACGCGAATGGTGGCTACCGAGACGTAAGTATCCGGCCAAAGAAACGCGACCACCACCGCAACCACCAGCGCCGCTAATAACGGACCCAGTATCCAGCCTCTGCTCCGTCGCAGAATATCGGCGTAGTCGTCCAGGTCGAGTTGGCGGCGCGTTGGGGGCGATTGTTCTTCGATGAGCATGTTCAAGTCAAGGGACAATGATGTGGTCGCCGTTCTCCACCGCGATGTTCTGTTCCAGGTGCTTGCCCCGGGTAACTTCTTTGTAGTTGAAGTGGCGGATCTCACTCCCCCGCAACACGCGAATCTTCCTGGTGTTGGCGAATTCGTGAAAGCCGCCGCCGCGGCTCAGCGCCTCCAGCACCGACATGGGCGTTACCAATGCAAACGAGCCGGGCCGGTTCATTTCGCCATCGATATAGAACTTTTTGCTGCGAACTTCCGTGACGAACACATTGACATCCGGGTTGTTCAGATATTGCGTCAGCAGCTGCTTTAAGGTGGCCGTCAATTGCAGAGGGCTCTGCCCGGCGGCCCGCAGCTCGCCAATCAACGGCATGGTGATTTTGCCGTCCGGCCGCACGGCCACAGGCAAGGTGAAATCCGGCTCGCGCCACACGC
>DATHNM010000460.1:0-2913 GCA_035486095.1 Bryobacteraceae bacterium | reverse complement strand
CGGCCGAACGAACACCCAACAGGCGCGTAAATTTTCTGTCTGCGGGCGTAATGTCGGTTAAGCTGCCGGTTCCAAGATCGTAGACGAAGGCCTTGGGCGGCCTCCAATCGCCCGATGCAGCGGGTAAATTGTGGTCCTTCGCGTATTGGCCCGCACCAAATTCGCAGACCCAGTTGGCAGTTTGTGCGGGCGCCGTGTCGCCGCGTTGACCCTTGGCCAGACAGAATACGTTGGGCGCGGTGCCGAACCACAGTTTCGTCCCCGATTGAGCGAGGCCCCAGACGTATGCCTGATTTATTTTCGGAATTGAGCCGCTGGGGCAGACCCCTGGACTCAGCATGGCTGGATAAGGTTGTCCGATACCTGCAAAGCACTCATCAGGTAATGCCTTGGCTAAGAGCTGGTTGGTGAGTATCGGGCTAGGTTGAATCTGCGCCATAGCGGCGGAAACAAAACAGAATGCGAGCACGCAGGTGGCTAATCCGTACGTGGCCGCGTCTTCGCGGCGTCTTATAAAATTCCCGACTAGGATCAGTGCTTTCTTCATTGTGGATCGTCGGCCCCCAATCGTCAGCATTCGCCATCCATCCGCCAAAGTCAACCTCGCCATCCCAAACGCCGCGGGCGCACTCGCGATAAACGAATTGCTATATACTCAACCCGAGATTGCCTCCATGAAGAAAACGGCTGGGCTTTTACTCTTATTTGGTTTCGGTCTGGCGGCTGCCGAGTTCTGGCAAAAGCCTTACATGGAATGGAGCGACAAGGACGCCGGGAAGATGATGACCGATTCGCCGTGGGCGAAGTCCGCCAGCGTTTCCATGGGTGGTCCCGGTGGGGGCGGTGGCGCGCCCCCGGCGATGCCCCCGGGCGGTGGGGGAGGATTTGGCGGTGGTGGCCCGCAGGGCGGAGGCGGCTCGGAATTCGGACCTGGCGCCCAGGGTTCGGCGCCGCCGACATTCGATGTTGTGGCCCGATGGCAATCCGCACTTCCGATCCGTGAGGCGTTCGTGCGTCTCAAGTTCGGCGGCGAAGCCGACAAATCGCCCGAAGCCAGTAAGGTTCTGGAACAACAGGAGAGGCCTTATGAAATCGTCCTTTCCGGACCGATGGGAATGTTTCTGGGCGGCAAGCCGGGCGATGCGGCCAAGGCTCTCAGCGAAGTAAGCCTTCTGTCGTCGCGCAGAACGGGCCCGATCAAGCCTGTGCAGATCGAAGTAGGCAAACCTGGAAAAACGATGGATGTGGTGTTCGTGTTCCCGCGCTCCATGCCTTTCACGCTGGAAGACAAAGAGGTGGAATTGATCACGAAGCTGGGTGCTTCCACTCTCAAGTACAAGTTCAAACTGAAGGACATGGTGCTAAACGGCAAGCTCGAGATGTAGCCCTGACAGCGGAGTCTCGTCCCGGCGCGTTGACGCGATCGGCCGCGTGTTATAGCCTGTCGCTAGTGCGTGGCAACAATCAGCTGACCGTGTGGCAGCGCTGGGTGCGGAAGCCGCAAAGGATCTGGTTGCGAAGGGCTTTCTTTCAAGTCCATTTGTGGAGCGGCATCGCTCTTGGACTCTACATCTGCATGATCAGCGTGACCGGCAGCGTGCTGGTCTATTGGAACGAGCTCTACCGCGCAGTTACGCCCGAACCAATCATTTCGAATGGTTCAGGGCCGCGATTGACCGACGACCAGCTCGCTTCGGCCGCCCGCCTTCTCTATCCGGGCTATAGAGTGGTGAAAATCAGCCGGACGCGAAATCTCGATCAGGCCGTGGATGTCTCGCTACGTCGCGACGACAAGATCAGGAGGCGGCTGTTCGATCCTCGCAGTGGCAGCGATCTGGGCGATCCGGTCCCGGCTAGTTTCTGGCTGGTGTCCAAGATGCTTGATCTGCACGATAATCTGCTCGCCGGACCAACCGGCCGAAAAGTGAACGGCCTGGGCGCACTGGCGCTGCTAGCAGTTGCCGTGACGGGCATGGTGATCTGGTGGCCGGGGAGCAAGACCTGGCGTCGCAGCCTGACGCTAAAACGCGGCGTGGGCTGGAAGCGCCTGAATTGGCACCTACACAGTATGATCGGCTTCTGGAGCCTGGCGTTCATGTTGGTGTTTGGCCTGAGCGGTCTGTATCTCAGTTTTCCCGAATCGGTGCAGGACCTCGCAGACCGGCTGGAGCCCCTCACTCCCGCCAATGCCGGAATACGCATCGGCGATCAGGTTATTTATTGGCTCGCCTACCTGCATTTCGGCCGCATCAAAGGCATAGGAATTCCTTGCAGCGGTCCCGGATTCTGCGACCAGACAACCAAGGCGGTGTGGGCGCTATTCGGCTTGGCGCCCGCGGCGATGTTCGTTACCGGCGCCATCATGTGGTGGAATCGTGTGCTGCGCCCCCGCCTGGCGAGCGCTAGAAACTGAGCCTTCAAACGTAAATGCGAGGAGAACTTTCACATGGTTTGCCGGAACTGGTAACGTCCGGCAATCGCATATTGCGGGCCGACTCTATGCAGCCAGTGCTCCTGCGAGGCGTCAATCGCTCGGGTCTGGAATACACTGAGCCGTCTGACGAAGGATTCCTGGCAGCCGCACAATTTACCGAAGAAGAAGTGCGGCAGATAGTTTCGAAATGGCGCTCCAATGTTGTTCGCCTGCCGTTCAACCAGGCTTGGGCGCTCTACGGCAGGCATGGCCACGGCGCCGAGGAATATCTGGGATGCATGGATCTGGTTATATCGTGGTGCGCTTCCCTGGGGGCTTACACCATTCTGGATCTTCAGTGGCTGGATGCCGAAACAGTTTACGGCCACACCGAAGCTCCCGATCACACGAAGGCGGACAACCACGTTCCGCCCACTCCGAACGCCGACACGATATTGCTTTGGAATACGCTGGCCGCGCGATACCGGGATGAACCGGCG
>DATHNM010000459.1:0-5956 GCA_035486095.1 Bryobacteraceae bacterium | reverse complement strand
GATGGAGCCGCTCGCGCCATGCGCACTGCATTGGTGGACGCGGGCATCGAACCCGGACAGATCGGATATATCAACGCCCATGGCACTGCCACGTTGGCTAACGATGCCGCCGAAACCACAGCCATCCGCAAAGTCTGCGGCGCGCATGCTGAGCGTCTGGCGGTAAGTTCCACCAAATCCATGCATGGCCATACGTTGGGCGCAGCCGGCGCCATGGAAGCCGGCGCCACATTGCTCGCTTTGCGACACGGCATTCTGCCTCCCACCGCCAACTTCACGGAGCCCGATCCAGCCTGCGATCTGGACGTGATCCCCAACACCGCCCGGCCGGCTGCCGTCGAGTTCGCGCTTTCCAATTCGTTTGCCTTTGGCGGCCTCAATGCCGTCCTGGTTTTCCGTCGGGGGGAAACTTAACTTTTCCGGCGGAATCCAACCTTTATGGAAGACGTGACTGTAAACAACATCGACGATCTTTCCGATGAAGCGCATGCCCGGGATGAGGCACGCAAGTTGAGCGACTACAAAGCCACCAACATGCCGCTATCGGCCGCCGAAATCCAGCGCGACGAAGACCGGGATACAGCCCACGAAGGCTGGGCGCCCCGGACCACCGAAAATATCGGCGATATGACCCCGCTTCCCGAACACCCCACCCTCCCTTCTGAACCGGGCTCTTGAGCCGGCGGTTTCCCTAGCTCGGCCAGGCCATGTTAGACTAAAGTTTCCCGCATTTACGAGGTCTCCGTGGACAAGCTTACCCGCAAGGAACTGAAGAGCGACAAATTCGCTCTGGAAGTCCAACATAGCGTCGAATTCGTTTCCGAACATCGCCGGCAAATGGTGCAATGGGCTGCGCCAGTGGTTGGGCTGGTGCTCATCGTTATCGGCATTTTCTGGTATCGCAGCTACCAGCACAACGCCCGGCAGGAGGCGCTGCACAGCACGATGCTGATCCAAAACAGCACGGTGGGTGCTTCGCAATCCGAATACGTGGTGTCATTTCCCACAGCGCAAGCGCGCGAAACAGCGGTGGTAAAGGCGTGGCGCGACTTGGCCACCAAATACCCCGGCACCGAAGAGGGCGACATCGCTGAGTTCTTCCTGGGCACCAACGCCGCCGACGCAGGCAATTTGCCTGAGGCCGCCAAGCACTTCCAGGCAGCCATCGATTCCGGCAGCGGGCCTTATGCTTCTGAGGCCAAACTGGCGCTGGCTCAAATCTATGCCGCTCAGGGAAAAATCAATGACGGCATACAGCTGATCCAGTCCGTAATCGACCATCCCACGGTGATGGTTTCTAAAGACGCCGCCGTCCTGGCTATGGCGGACCTGATCAAGACCAGCGATCCGCAGCGTGCCCGGAAAATGGTAGAGCCGCTCCGTACCAGCACTCGCAGTGCCGTGAGCAAAGCCGCAATCACGTTGGACAGCTCACTGTCCCAGCAGTGAACCGGCTGGCAGTCACCGGGTTAGGTCGCCTGCGTTTTCCCGTAGAGCAAAGCCGTGGCCGGCGATATCCTGAACTGGCCCATCTTTACCGCGGTGAATTCCAGCGCGATCGCGATCGTATCATCCATTCGCGCGCCTTTCGCCGCCTGGAGAACAAAACGCAGGTCTTTCCACCCGGCATCTCGGACCATTTCCGCAACCGGCTCACCCACACCATCGAAGTCGCGCAGATCGCCCGCACCGTGGCTACGGCGCTGGAGCTGAATGAAGAACTTACCGAGGCGCTGGCGCTAGGCCACGACATCGGCCATCCTCCGTTCGCCCATGCTGGTGAAGACGAGCTGGATCGCCAGATGCGCCGCTTTGGCGATCGATTCGACCATAACCTTCACGCCCTGCGCATCGTTGAATCGTTTGAACGCCGTTACGCGCGTTTTCCCGGCTTGAACCTGACCTTTGAAGTGCGCGAGGGCATCGTCAAGCACTCGCACGATTTCGAAAAGGGCGAAGATCCGGCACTGGACGAATATCTTCCCGGGCTCCGTCCGCCGCTGGAAGCGCAATTGATCGACCTGGCCGATGAGATCGCCTACAATACCGCCGACCTGGACGATGGCTTCTCCGCGGGGCTATTCAAGATTGAAGAGGTGAATGAATCGGTTCCCGAGTTCGGCCGCCGCTGGGAGGAAGTGGAATCCCAATTCCCAGGCGCGTCCGAGCGCGAACAGTTCCAGGAAGTGCTGCGCGGATTGCTCGATTGGCTGGTTTCGGGCTTGGTGGAAGGAACCCTGGAAGCCACGGGCGCAGCCTCGGTTTCAAGCGTGGAGGATGTGCGATCCCATCCCCGGCGCCTGGCCTGGTTCACCCTGCCGGCTCACACCGCCAATCGGGCGTTGAAACAGTTTCTGCACCATACGCTGTATTATTCCGAGCCAATGGCGGGCGAGCGGCGCCGCTCCGCCACGCAAATCGCCCAGCTCTTCGAGTTCTGGGTGGCGCATCCCGAGAAACTGCCGGCGAACTACGTTGAGTCGCTTTCTAGCGCGCCAATCCACCGGGTGGTGTGCGATTATATCGCCGGCATGACCGATGGTTATTTTCTGCGGTGCTATCAGCAAACCATGGGCAGTTCCTGACACGGGCTGGCTGGGATAATCTCAGCTCGATGCTACGATGGAATTGTCGAGCCTTCCCGTCATGAAATGCTCCCTCTGCAACACGCGCAAATCGCGCCGCTATTGCCCCGGCGTCAATGGCGAAATCTGCTCCATTTGTTGCGGCAATGAGCGCGAAGTCTCCATCAGCTGCCCGCTGGACTGCCCCTACCTGGTGGAAGCACGCCGGCATGAAAAACCGCACGAGTTGAATCCCGACGAAGTGCCCAACCGCGACGTCGAGGTGACGGAAGAATTCCTGCGCGAACATGAACCGCTGCTGGTGTTTCTGGGCTCGCGCATCCTGGAAGCATCGCTCGCTCAGCCGGGAGCGGTGGATTCCGACGTCCGGGAGGCGCTCGAATCTCTGATTCGCACCTATCGCACGCTGCAAAGCGGACTCTATTACGAAACCCGTCCCACCAACCTGATCGCGGCCGGCATTCATCAGCGGATGCAGGAAGCGATAGAGGGCTTGAAGAAAGAGCTTGCCGAGAAGAACGCGACGCCGCTGCGCGACGTGGAAATCCTGGGAACGCTGGTGTTCCTGGAGCGCGTTGAATTGCACGAAAATAACGGACGCCCGCGCGGCCGCGCCTTCATCGATTATTTGCGCACTTATTTCCCGCAAATCGAGCAAGGCCCCGCAGACGCGCCGCCCCTGATCCAGGTTTAGTTCAGGAGTTTCAGTATGACGGGGTTCATCGTTTTCGCCCATGGCTCGCGCATCGAAAGCGCCAATCAAGCGGTTCGCGATGTGGCGGCGCAGATGGCTGCTTCCGGTTCGCACGTGGTGGAAGCTGCTTTCTTGGAGCTCGGCCAGCCGGATCTCACCAGCGCCACGGCACTGCTGATCGCACGCGGCGCAAAACGCATCGTTGTCATCCCCTACTTCCTGACGCTTGGCACCCACATGCAACGCGACTTACCGCGCCTGGCCGGCGAAGCCTCACGCGCCCACGGCGGCATCGAAATGCAGATCACATCGCCGCTCGATGGCCATCCCGCACTGGTTCAGGCTCTGCTGGACCGCGCGAGCGAGGCGCTGGCGTGAAAGCCATCGTCGTGGAATTTCACGACATCGCCCCCGAAGTGCGGCACTTCCTCTTCGAAGTTCCGGAGGTGGCGCAGTTGCACTTCAAGCCCGGCCAATTCGTCTCTTTCAACGAAACGCTCAACGGCAAGAAGATCACGCGCCCCTATTCCATCGTCTCGCTGCCCCAGGGCAACCGCTTCGAACTCTGCCTGAATCTAGTGCAAGGCGGCGTTTTCACTCCCCACCTTTTCGAGTTGCAGCCTGGCGATTCCATCGAGACTTCCGCGCCGCTGGGTTTCTTCGTAATTCGCGATCCCGCCAAGGAAGCCGTGTTCATCGCCACCGGAACCGGCATCGCGCCGTTCCGCGCCATGGCGCCCGATTACCTGTCGCATCCCCATGCCAACCAGCTGACGCTCCTGTTTGGCGTCCGCCTTGAGCACACCATTTACTATCGCGGCGATTTCGAAGCGCTGGCTCGAAAGCATCCCAATTTTCGTTTCTGGCCCACGCTCAGCCGCCCGGTACCTTCCCAGGGTTCTTCCGCCTGGACCGGCCGTACCGGACACGTGCAAGCGCATTTACTGGAGGCCATCGGCGAACGCCGCGATGTGGACATCTACATCTGCGGGCTCAAAGCAATGGTGGACGACGTACGCGCTATCCTCAAAGGGTTGGGGTTCGATCGCAAGCAGATCATTTTCGAAAAGTACGACTAATGAATCGCACACTGGCGCTGACGCTCGGGATGCTGATGATTTTCGGCGTGACGGTCGCCGTTCTATTGGCTGTCATGCCGGGACCGCACAAATCTACCGATTACCTGGTCATCGGCTGTGTCGCGACGCTGCTGTGCTTGCTGCTGCTGTTTGTAGTGTTGATAAATACGGCGAAGCGGCCCGATCAAAAAACTGAACCGCGCGCATGAGCGGCGGCTTCAGGCCCGGCGGATTTCCACGGATTTATATACTTCCTTGGTCTGCTCCAGACTCCCGAACACCAGCCCCGGCTGCATGGCCGATGCCGTTCCAGCCGCCACCGCCCAGCGCACGCACTCGGCGAAATCTTTTCGCTTGGTAGCGGCCCATACGTAAGCCGCAGCCAAAGCATCGCCCGCGCCCAACGGCGACACCGCATCGGTGCGTGGAGGAATCACTTCCAACAACTGATTCTCATTCACCGCCACCACTCCGCGCCCGCCCAGCGACAGCATCACCGCATCCGCGCCCATGGCTTTGATGCGAGTGGCCGCTTCCAGGAATTGGGCGCGCGTGATCAATGCGCGGTTCAGCAGCCTTTCCGCTTCAGGCTGATTCGGACTTACGATCGTGGGCGCGGCTTCGATGCCATGCAGCAAGGCATCGCCGTCGGTATCGAGCAGCGTTTTGACTTTTCGCTCGCGCGCCATGCGAATCAGTTTGGTATAGAAATCGGCGGAGACACCCGGCGGAATACTCCCGCACAACATCAGCCAGGAAGCGCTGTCCAGCCGGTTGGCCACGGCTTTTTCCACTTTCTCCAGTTCCTCGGGCGTGATTTTGGGGCCGCGCTCGTTCAGCCGGATGGCCAGCCCCTGCTTATCGGTGATGGTGAGATTCACACGGATTTCGTTGTGAATGGGAACCGCTTTGACGTCGAAACCGGATTTCGCCGCCAGCTTTTCCAGACGTGGGCCGTTTACGCCGCCCGAGGTGACGATCGCCAGCGTCTTGGCGCCGAAGGAATGCAGCACGCGCGACGCGTTCATGCCGCGTCCGCCGGCCGAATCACTGCGCGAAAGAATATACGCGCGGTCTTCGAAAACCAGCCTGTCTACTTCTATATTGCGATCCACCGAAGGGTTGATCGTGACGGTGAGTATCAACACTCAATGTTAACCTGAATTTTGCCGCGCCATCCCCACTTTCAGGCGTATCTGGCGCTGGCCGCGGTTTGTGTCTTCTGGGGCACAACGTACCTGGGCATTCGCATCGCGCTGGAGTCGATGACGCCGGCGGTGTTGATGGCTTTGCGCTACACCATCTCTGGAATCATTTTGCTGGTGGTGGCTTATTTTTCGAAAGCGCATATTCCGCGCGGGCGCGAGCTTTGGTACACGGCGTTGTATGGCGTCATTATCATCGGCACGGGGACGGGATGTTTGGTGTACGCCGAGCAGTGGGTACCGAGCGGACTGGCGTCGGTTTTTATTACTGTGTCGCCCTTCTGGATGGTGGGAGTAGAGGCGCTGATTCCAGGCGGCGTGCGGTTGCACGGACCCACCATCGTTGCGATGCTGGTGGGCCTGGCGGGTACCGTATTGTTGGTTGCGCCTGAG
>DATHNM010000458.1:0-3655 GCA_035486095.1 Bryobacteraceae bacterium | reverse complement strand
CCGAGCGAGATCATCAAATAGAAGCCCGTGAGATGCCGCGGATCGGGCTTCAGACGCGCGAGTTCGCCATGGCAAACCATGCAGCAGATGAACAGCGTGGCGACAAACGTGGGGATAGCCCAGGCGATGTTTGGATTGCCTTCGTTGGCGTAGATCGCATAGGCCGCGCCGTCGAGCCCGATCACCAGTAACGGAAGGAAGACGCCGCGATTATAGACCTTGTCGCGTTCGAAGCACAGGATGAAGCTAAGCAGATAGACGCCCAGAGGCAACACCCAGAGGAACGGAATGGGCGCGACGTTGGAGCTGAGATGATTGCTGATGGCCAGCAGCAAAGTGGAGGCGCAGGCCGCAAGCGCGGTCCACACGATGCGAATGGTCCAACTGGGGGGTGGGACGTCGGAAGTGTCCGCTGCCGTGAGAGGCTGCTGGGGAGCGGCGCGCATGGTTCGCCATGCCACGGCTGCGCAGATCAAGACGAACAAAACGTAGATGCCTGACCATCCATAAGCCTGGCCTGGGGTGGTGAACGTGGGTTCCACGAATACCGGATAGCTGAGCAGGGCGAGCAGTGAGCCGAAATTCGACAAGGCGAATAATCGATAAGGTACAGAGCCGGGTTTGGCCGCGACGTACCAGGCTTGCAGTAAGGGACTGGTTGTCGAAAGCAGTAAATACGGGAGCCCGATGGTGGCGGTAAGCAGCAGCAGAATGCGCAGCGACGGGTCGCCGGCTTGAGATGGTTTCCAGGACGGAGACGGCAGGATGGGCAGCAGTGCCAGGCTGATGGCCATCAAGGCGATGTGCAGCGTGGCCTGCCTTTTGGGTTTCAGCAAGCGCGTGGAACGATCGGCATAGAAGTAACCGGCAAGTAACGCCGCCTGGAAGAACAGCAGGCATGTGCTCCACACCGCGGCCGATCCGCCGAACCAGGGCAGGATGATTTTGCCGATCATGGGCTGCACGGCGAACAGCAGAAATGCGCTCAGGAAAATGGTGCAGGCGTAAGCGAGCATGGGCGGGTAAGGAGCAATGATCGCACACGCCGCGCGGGGCGTGCGTCAGAATCAGTCGTCGCGGTGTACGGTAGCAGGGTCGAATGCGGCCAGGCAAACAGCGATGTACTCGGCGCCTTCCGCTCCGGGCGTACTGTAGCGCACCCATTCGCCGCGCGAAGCGATCACGGCTTGTCCAGCCTTCACTTCCAGTACTCCACTTTTCGATTCCACATGCAGCGCGCCCTTGAGCACCACGGTATATTCGTCGAACTCGGGGCTCTGGCCGGGTTCGCTCCAGCCGGAAGGGCTATGCATATGGGCCACGCTGACGGCCGTATCCTTCGTATTCACGCGGCCGATATACTCATCGATTTGTTTATGGCCGGGGACTGGGATGCGCGTGGCGCTGGGAACAAGACGGGGCATAGGCTGGCTCTTAGTGATCGCGATCGGTGACCAACTCCGTCAACGCGTACATGGCGCGTTGGTTGGGTGAATCGGGAAATTCGCTCATGATGGTTCGCGCCCGTTCGGTGAATGACTGGGCGCGCTCGCGCACCCGATCGAATCCGTGGCGCGCTTGAATCATGCGAAGAATTTTCTGGAAGGGAACCTGATCGTAATTGCCGTCCTTAAGGACCGTGGCCACTAGTTGCCGCTCTTCCGGCGTGGCCTCTTCGAGCGCGTAGATGAGCGGCAGCGTGACCTTGCCCTCGCGCAGATCGCTGCCCACGGGTTTGCCCAGCACCTTTTCGTGCGACGTGAAATCCAGCATGTCATCCACCAGTTGGAAGGCGATGCCAAGATTCCAGGCGAACTCGCCCAGCCGCGTTTCGGTGACTTCGCTGGGCCCGCCCACCGCTGTTCCCATCAGGGCGCCCAGCCGCGTGCAGGCCGAAAACAGGCTGGCGGTTTTGCGATCCACCAGTTCCATGTAGTCGGCTTCGGAGATGTCGATCTTGCCGATGCGCTCCAACTGGAGCAGTTCGCCCTCCACCATCATCTGGGTCAGGGCGATCAGCAGATCCAACACATGGAAATTGCGTTCGCGCAGCGCCACCTGGAAGGCTTGCATGTACAGCCAATCGCCGGCCAGGACGCAGGTGTGGTTACCCCAGATAGCATTCGATGACGGACGGCCGCGGCGCGTTTTGGCGATATCAATAACGTCGTCATGCACCAGCGTTGCGGCGTGGATCATTTCCACCACCGCGGCCATGCGAATGGCGCCGTCGCTGACGCCGCCCACCAACTGCGCGGCCAGCAGAACCAGAATGGGCCGCAAGCGTTTGCCGCCGCCATCCTGCAGATAGCGGGAAATGGTTGTGACCGCGTCGACACTGGCCACCGATTCCAGGCTGATCTCGCGCTCCACACGCTCCAGATCCTTCTTGACGAGTTCGAAGATCTCCCGCGCGGTTAGAGTTTGGCCGAGCCTGCCGAGTCCCATGGGATTTTTAAGTTTAGCAGGTTGGTTGAAACGGCCGTCCCGGGCCGGAGGGCGGGCGGAATTGTGTGCTAAATCTGTGAGGGAAGCGCTGTGATTTTCGAGCAACTTCAACTCTTGCTAACGCTGTACGTCAGGCCCGTGCGGGCGGCCAGCCGGATCATCGATCACGGGCGGCTTTGGTTCGCCGTGTGTGCCGCTTTGCTGGTGCTGGTGGCGCTGCCGGGCGGAGTTTTTCTACCGGTGGATCACCGGCCGAATCTGCTAAACGTGGCCATCGATCCTTCGTCGGCGATCAAAATGCTGGGTGCCATTGCGCTGGTTTTTGTGCCGGCGGTGATCCTGGTGATGACCGTTTACCGCTGGCACGAAAGCTTTGCGGTGACGCTGCGGCGAGACTATCTCTCGTTTCTGAATTGCGTGCTGCTGTCGATGACGGCCGCGTTCGCGCCCCTGGTGGTGCTGAGCAGATTCGTTCCGTTCGGCGAGTATCAATTGGCGCTGGTGTTTCTGGGCGCGGCGGAAATCTACTTCCTGATCCTGGTGATGTTCTGCGTACGAACACTGTGGGGGAGCGGGCTGGCGATGGCCGGTTTGGCGGCTGCGGTTGGCCTGGGGGCGACGTTCGGCGGGCTGGTGGCGTTCCTGCTGTTGGGCTCGTTGATGTACTTTCTGTCGTCGCCGCTGGTTTTGTTTTATGCCTATATTCTGCTGGGTTCGGACATTCGGTCTTTGGGTGACGGCTTGCGCGCGCGACAGCATCTGCGGCGCCAGTTGGATATTGCCGCGACCAATCCTCGGGATGGCGATGCGCATTACCAGATCGGATTGATCTATCAACAGCGCCACCAATACGACGAAGCCAAGCGGCGGTTTACGCGCGCCATGGAGATCGATGGAAGTGAGGCGGATCCAGTGTTTCAGCTGGGACGAATCGCGCTGGAAGAGGAGCGTTTCACGGATGCGATCGAACTGCTGCGGAAAGCCGCGGCGCTGGACGACAAGTGTTGCTCGCACGAAGTGTGGCGGGATCTGGGGGTCGCTTATTTTCGGTCTGGGCGCTTGGAAGAGGCTCGGCTGGCTTTGAGTAAGTTCGTGGAACGGAGGTCTTACGATCCCGAGGGGCTTTATTGGTATGGCAAGACGCTGCTGGGTTTGGGCAGACTAGACGATGCCCGGCAGCAGTTTGACGAGTGCCGGGAAGCGGTGG
>DATHNM010000457.1:0-9751 GCA_035486095.1 Bryobacteraceae bacterium | reverse complement strand
TAAAGCCCGTCCCGGCGCGCTGCTTCGCCAGTTAGGCCTGGTGAGCGCCACGGCGCTGGTTGTTTCCAACATGATCGGCACGGGCATCTTCACCACTACGGGATTTATGGTGGGGGATCTGGGGGACGCCCGCATCGTCTTGCTGGTCTGGCTGGTGGGCGCAGCCTTCGCGCTTTGTGGCGCACTGACCTATTCCGAACTGGGGGTGAACTTCCCCAGTTCCGGCGGCGAATACGTTTATCTAACCGAGGCCTTCGGACCAACCTGGGGATTCATGACCGGCTGGATTTCGTTTTTCGCCGGGTTCTCCGCGCCCATCGCCGCAGCCGCGCTGGCGTTTTCCGATTATCTTGGACACTTCTCCAGCAGCCTGAGGCTGGACAGCGCCAGGCATGTTATTGGATCGGGCTCCTGGGAACTAAGGCTGGGTGCGGCGCAGATTCTGGCCAGCGCAATCATCGCGCTTTTCACCTGCATCAATTGCCTCGGCATTCGGCGCACCGCCCGCGTCCAAAATGTGCTGACATCCCTGAAGATTCTGATCATTTTGAGCTTCCTGGTGCTGGGATTCGCGTTCGGCAACGGGAGTTGGGCAAATTTCACCCATCCGGCGGTGCGCACATCGGTCACGCCTTTGTTCGCGCAATTTTTCGTGAGCCTGTTTTACATTTATGTTTCCTACAGCGGGTGGAATGCGGCCACCTATGTTGCCGAGGAGTTGAAGCATCCGGCGCGCACTCTGCCACTGTCGCTGGCGTATGGAACGGCCTTGGTTGCCACGCTGTTCGTTGGTCTGAATGTTTTGTTTATCTATGCCGTGCCGCTGGAATCGATGAAGGGCGTGGTGGCCGTGGGCGCGCTGGCCGCCCAGCATCTTTTCGGAAGCGCGGTAGCCGGAATTTTCGCCGCGGCAATGGCTCTCTCTCTGCTGGCGACGGTGAACGCGGAGGTCACCATTGGTCCGCGCGTCTACTATGCGATGGCCAAGAACGGCGCGTTCTTCAGCATGGCCGCGAAGGTGGACCCGCGCTGGCATACCCCGGTTATCGCGATTGTATGCCAGGGTGTCTGCGCGATCCTCATGACAGTGAGCCCGTTTCTCAATCTGCTGCTCTATATCGGATTACTGCTTAACTTTTTTGCCGTGCTCTCCGTAGGTTCGCTCTTCATTTTCCGCCGGCGGCCGGGCTGGCAAAAGCTGAGCGTGGTCAGTTTCGGCTATCCATTATTGCCCGCCTTCTTCGTGGCGGTGGGCGTCTATATGACGGTTCTGGGCGTGATGCTGCGCCCGGGAATTTCAGCTGTCGCCGTGCTCACGGTTGCCGCTGGCGCGGCGGTGTATCATTTCAGGCTGCGGAAATTCAGGCATACAGCGACGGAGTAAAGCTCGCGGGCGCCTGCAACAGTTCCAGCAGAGCCTGCCCGGCCCGATGAAAGCGCTTTTTTCTGCGATGTACGATGCCAACCGGACGAAACAATTCAAATCCGGCGATCCGAATGGGCACCAGTCTTCCCTGCCCCACCTCTTCTTCCATCACGCGCGCCGGCATGATGCTCACGCCTGAGCCGTGCGCCACCGCTTCCTTGATCATCTGGATATTGTCGAAGTGCAGCGTGACGTTGACGTGCACATGATGCTCCCGCAGGAAACGATCGATATCCTTGCGAATGGGAAGATCCTCATCGAAGCCGATGAAATCCAGGCCGTCCAGATCGGAGGGCTTCACTTCCGAATTTTTGGCCAAAGGGTGGTAAGGGGAAGCCGCCACGGCCATTTCTTCCCGCCGCCAGGGAAGCACCGTGACCTCCTTGGTGGGCTCCGGATAGCTCATCAGACCCAGATCGGCCCGATCTGTAGCCACAGCTTCGTATACTTTTTCCGGACGGAGATACTGCACTTCCACGCGAGCCTGAGGATAGCGGCGCAGGAACTCTTTTTCCAGCCGCGAGAGTTCCGAGAGCCCCACCGAATAGATGGAGGCCACGCGAACCGTGCCTTCCACCTCCCCTTTCAGAAGATCGAGCGCTACTTGAAATTCGTCGCGGCGGCTGAGGATATCGCGGCACATGTCGAGATAGAGTTTTCCCGCCTCGGTAACCGTCAGAGGGCGGCTGCCGCGGTCTAGCAGACTGAGCCCCATCTGCTGCTCCAGATCCTGCAAGTACTGGCTGACTGCAGATTGACTGATACCATTTAGCCCAGCGCCCTTGCTGATGCTTCGGGTGTGCGCTACATCCCTGAAAAGCTTAAGCCGATCAAGATCCATCTCACCAACGATAATATTAGATATTCTAATGATGTGTCAATGATAATTCTGCTGATCTAATATTGCTCGCCACTTATAGTACTGATATACTCAGGCATGGTCGGACTCCCGGTTGAGCAGGGTCTCTACGATCCGAGAAACGAACACGATGCCTGTGGCATCGGTTTCGTGGTCAATATTCAAGGCGTGCAGTCGCATGACATCATCGTCAAGGGACTGCAAATCCTTATCAACCCGGCCCATCGCGGCGCCTGCGGATGCGATCCGGAAACGGGCGACGGCGCCGGAATCCTGATTCAGATCCCGCACAAGTTCTTTGCGCGCGAATGCGCCGAATTAGGTTTCACGCTGCCGGCGGCGGGCGAATATGGAGTGGGCATGGTGTTTCTGCCCGTGGAGCCGTCGCACCGCTTGCTGGCCGAGGGAATTCTGGAGCGCATTGCGCGCGAAGAAGGCCTCACGGTGCTCGGATGGCGCGACACACCGGTGGAAGCGGACGCCATTGGCCGGATTGCGCGGGCTTCCCAACCCTACATCGAGCAGATTTTCATTGGGGGCACGGCCGGTATATCGTCCGATGAACTGGAGCGGAAGTTGTACATTGTCCGCAAGCGAGCGGAGGCGGAGATCGCGGCCACCGATCTGCCGGACAAGCATTTCTTCTACATTCCGTCGCTGTCGTCGCGCACCATTATCTACAAAGGCCTGTTGCTCGCGAATCAGATTTCCGAGTTCTACAAGGAACTGAGCGATCCGGACGCGGTAAGCGCACTGTGTCTGGTGCACCAGCGCTTCTCCACCAATACTTTTCCTTCATGGCAACTGGCGCATCCCTATCGCTACTTGTGCCACAACGGCGAAATCAACACCATCCGCGGCAACATCAACTGGATGCACGCCCGCGAGAAAGTGCTTTCCTCGGAATTATTCGGCGAGGATTTGAAGAAGACACTTCCAGTGATTCCGCCGGGCGGCAGCGATTCCGGTTCGCTGGACAATGCGGTAGAGTTGCTCACGCTGGCGGGCCGCAGCCTTCCGCACGTGATGGCGATGCTGATTCCCGAGGCCTGGGACGCCGACACCACCATGCGTCCGGAAAAGAAGGCGTTCTACGAATATCACGCGTCGTTGATGGAGCCTTGGGATGGCCCGGCCGCGATTGCTTTCACCGATGGCCGTTCCATTGGCGCGACTCTGGATCGCAATGGTTTGCGTCCGGCTCGTTATCTGGTGACGCACGATGGGCTAGTGATTCTGGGGTCGGAAACGGGTGTTCTTCCGGTGCAGCCGGAAGAGGTGAAATTCAAGGGGCGGCTGCAGCCGGGCCGCATGCTGCTGGTGGACACCGTGGAAGGCCGCATCGTTCCCGACGATGAGATCAAGGAACGCCTGTGGAGCCGGAAGCCCTATGGCGAGTGGCTGAAGGCCAATCAAATTACGCTGGATAGTCTGCCGGAGCCGCCGCGCGTCTACGAATCCGATCTGGGCAGTATCGTAATGCGGCAGCGGGCCTTCGGTTATACCGACGAAGACCTGCGCGTTCTGATGCTTCCGATGGCGGAAAAGGGCGAAGAGCCGCTCGGATCCATGGGCACCGACACTCCGCTGGCCTGTCTTTCCGACAAGCCGCAGCCGCTATTCAACTATTTCAAACAGTTATTCGCGCAAGTAACCAACCCGGCCATTGATCCGATACGCGAAGAGCTGGTGATGTCGCTCACCAGCTACATTGGCACCGAGCGCAACATTCTGGAAGAGACGCCGCAGCACTGCCACACGCTGAAGCTGCCGCATCCCCTGTTGACCAATCGCGATCTGGAGAAGCTGCGTCGCGTGTCGGCCGGCGACTTGCTGGCGAATACCTTGCCGATGCTGTTTCGAGTGGCGGGTGGAGAGAAGGAATTGGAACGGGCCCTCGATGGCCTGTGCCGCCGCGCGTCGCTTGCCGTGCGTTCCGGCTATAGCCTGCTGATCCTGACCGATCGCGGAATGGATGAAGAGTACGCGCCCATTCCCAGCCTGCTGGCGCTTTCGGCGGTTCACAATTATCTGGTGCGCGAAGGAACGCGCACGCAGGTGGCATTGATTATCGAATCCGGCGAACCGCGCGAAGTGATGCACTTCTGCCTGCTGATCGGCTATGGCGCGAGCGCTGTGAATCCCTATTTGGCCATCGAGACGCTGGAAGATCAGGCCGCGCGGGGACATCTGCCGGCGGGCGTGACCTTTGAAACTGCGCTGAAGAATTACAAGAAGTCGATTAACAAGGGCTTGCTGAAGGTTTGTTCGAAGATGGGCATTTCGACGCTGCAGAGCTATCGCGGCGCTCAGGTTTTCGAAGCCATCGGGCTGAACAAATCGTTGATCGATCGATATTTCACCGGCACCGCGTCGCGCATCGAAGGTGTTGGGCTGGACGTCCTGGCGCGCGAAGCGAAGATGAAGCACGACTACGCGTTTGAGGCGATATCGGAGGCCGACACCGAACTGGAAGTGGGCGGGAGCTATCAGTATCGTGTGCGCGGCGAGTATCATCTTTTAAATCCGATGACGGTCAGCAAATTGCAGCATGCCGTCAGGCAGGAAAGCTTTTCAACCTTCCAGGAATACACATCGCTGGTGGATAACCAGAGCAAGGAATTGTGTACGCTGCGCGGGTTGATGGAGTTCAAGCTGGCCGAGCAGCCGGTTCCGATCGAGGAAGTGGAACCCGCGAAAGAAATCGTGAAACGCTTCGCCACCGGCGCCATGTCGTTCGGGTCTATCAGTAAAGAAGCGCACGAAACGCTCGCGATTGCCATGAACCGCATTGGCGGGAAATCCAACACCGGCGAGGGTGGCGAAGACGAAGCGCGGTTCGAGCGCGATGCAAATGGCGATTGGCGGCGCAGCGCGATCAAGCAGGTGGCTTCGGCGAGGTTCGGTGTTACGGCTCATTACCTGGTGAATGCAGATGAGCTGCAGATCAAGATCGCGCAAGGCGCCAAGCCTGGCGAGGGCGGGCAATTGCCAGGGCACAAGGTGGATGAAGTGATCGCGCGCGTGCGGCACTCCATCGCCGGCGTGGGTTTAATTTCGCCGCCGCCGCATCATGACATTTACTCCATCGAGGATCTGGCGCAGCTGATCTACGACCTGAAAAACGTGAATCCGCAAGCGCGCATTTCGGTGAAACTGGTGGCCGAGGTGGGAGTGGGAACGGTGGCCGCGGGTGTGGCCAAGGCGCATGCCGATGTGGTGCTGATCAGCGGCTATGACGGCGGCACGGGCGCGTCGCCGCTCACCTCGCTCAAACATGCGGGTATTCCGTGGGAACTCGGGCTATCGGAAACACAGCAGGTGCTGGTGCTGAACGATCTGCGCAGCCGCGTGCGCGTGCAGACCGATGGCAAATTACAAACCGGCCGCGACGTCACCATCGCCGCTCTGCTGGGCGCCGAAGAGTTTGGATTTTCCACCTCGCCGCTGGTATCCATGGGCTGCATCATGATGCGCAAGTGCCATCTGAACACCTGCCCGGTGGGCATCGCGACACAGGATCCGGCGCTGCGCGCGAAATTCCAGGGCACGCCGGAGAACGTCATCAACTTTTTCTTCTTCATCGCCGAAGAAGTGCGCCAGTGCATGTCGAAGCTGGGCTTCCGCACCATGGACGAAATGATCGGGCATGTGGACCGCCTCGAAATGCGGCGAGCGGTGAAGCATTGGAAGGCGCGCGGTCTGGATTTTTCATCGATTCTGTATAATCCGCAGGTTCCCCGGCGTGTGGGCAGGCGCTGCCTGATCGGCCAGGATCACGGCTTGAACGAGGCGCTGGATCATCAGTTGATCGAGCAGGCCCAACCGGCGCTGGAGCATAAGACGCCGGTGGAGTTCAGCGTGCCCATCCGCAACGTGCATCGTACCGTGGGCGCGATGTTGAGCGGCGAGATCGCGCGGCGCTACGGCTCCGCGGGTCTGCCGGATGACACCATCCGCTTTCATTTCTCCGGATCGGCCGGCCAAAGTTTCGGCGCATTCCTGGCGAAAGGCGTCACGCTGACGCTGGAAGGCGATGCGAACGATTACGTGGGCAAGGGGCTGTCGGGGGGACGGGTGATTGTTTATCCGCCGCGCACCTCCACGTTTCTGCCGGAAGAAAACATGGTGGTGGGCAATGTGGTGCTGTATGGCGCCACTACTGGCGAGGCGTTTTTCAACGGAATGGCGGGCGAGCGCTTCGCGGTGCGAAACTCGGGCGCTACGGCGGTGGTGGAATCGGTGGGCGATCATGGCTGCGAGTACATGACCAAGGGCCTGATCGTGGTGCTGGGCCGCGCGGGCCGTAACTTCGCCGCGGGTATGACCGGCGGAATCGCATTCGTCCTGGATGAAACCGGCGAGTTCTCCGGTGTCCTGTGCAATCAAGCCAGCGTGGATCTGGAACCGGTGGTGGATCCGGCCGACATGCAGGCGCTGCTAAACCTGATCACCCGGCACGTGGAAGCTACCGGCAGTCCGCGCGGTAAATGGATTCTCGAAAACTGGGGTGAGATGCTGCCCAAGTTCGTCAAGGTGTTCCCGCACGAATATAAGCGGGTTCTCGGTATTCCCAAATATCAAGCCGCCAAGGCCGAAACGGCCCATCCGCAGGTGGCCCAGGGCGCGTCTCTGAAGCAGGAGGCCGCACATGGGTAAAGTGACGGGCTTCTTCGAATACACACGGGAAACGCCGCAACGGCGGGCGCCTACCGAACGCATCAACGACTGGTTTGAAGTCTATCAGGATTTTCCCGAAGACAAAGTTCGCACGCAAGGCGCGCGCTGCATGGATTGCGGCCTGCCGTTTTGCCACACCGGCTGCCCGGTGAACAACATTATTCCGGATTGGAACGATCTGGTCTATCATGACCGCTGGCGTTCGGCCATCCGCGTTCTGCATTCGACTAATAATTTCCCCGAGTTTACCGGCCGCATCTGTCCGGCGCCGTGTGAAGCCGCCTGCGTGCTGGGCATCAATGAGCCGCCGGTGGCAATTAAGGTAATCGAGAAAACGATCATCGAGCATGCTTTCCGCGAAGGTTGGATACAGCCCGAGCCGCCGTCGCAGCGCACCGGCAAGCACGTGGCGGTAGTGGGATCGGGTCCCGCTGGACTGGCCGCCGCACAGCAGTTGAACCGTGCCGGACACAAGGTAACGGTTTTCGAAAAGTCCGACCGCATCGGCGGCTTGCTGCGCTACGGCATCCCGGAATTCAAGATGGAGAAGTGGGTGGTGGACCGGCGGCTGGATCAGATGATCGCGGAGGGAGTTGAATTTCGCACCAACGTCAACGTCGGGCAAAACATCACGGGCGATCAGCTTCAAAGGGAATTCGATGCGGTGCTGCTGGCGGGCGGCGCAGAGCAACCGCGCGATCTGCCGGTGCCGGGCCGGGAATTGCAGGGCATCCACTTCGCCATGGAGTTTCTACCGCAGCAAAACAAGGTCTGCGCCGGAGATGAAGTGGCCGGTCAGATTCTGGCCACCGGCAAGCACGTGGTGATTATCGGGGGCGGCGATACGGGTGCCGATTGCCTGGGCACATCGCATCGCCAGAAGGCCGCTTCCGTGCACCAGTTCGAGATCATGCCGATGCCCCCGAACGACCGCGCGCCGCATACGCCGTGGCCGTTGTGGCCGCTGCAACTGCGCATCGAAAGCTCGCACGAAGAAGGCGGTGTTCGCGAATGGAGCATGGCCACCGCCTCCTTCAGCGGCGATGAGAACGGCCGTGTGAACAAACTGCACGGCATTCGGGTAGGCCCAGCGCCGAAATTCGAGCCTATTCCGGGATCTGAATTTACCATGGACGCCGACCTGGTGTTGTTGGCCATGGGATTCACTGGACCGGTAAAGCAAGGTTTGCTGCAGCAGCTAGGAGTAACTCTGGACGGGCGCGGCAATGTGGCCACCGATGCCAATTACGCGACCAATGTACCGGGGATTTTCGCGGCGGGCGATCTGCGCCGCGGCCAATCACTGGTAGTTTGGGCCATTGCGGAAGGGCGCAAAGCGGCCGAGGGGATGCATCGTTATCTGGTGAACGCGGAGAGTTTTGTCGCCGGCCACGCGTAGCTTAAGCTATCGGCTGCCAAGACTCAGAAAAGCAATTCCCACCAGAATCAGGCCCACTCCTGCGAGTTTCACCTTGGTGATCACTTCCTTGAAGAACAGCCGCGACCATACCAGCGTGCAGACATATCCCAGCGAAACCAAGGGAAACAGCACCGACAGTTCGCCGTTGGACATGCCTTTCACGAACAGCACCGAGGACGCCAGGTAAGTGGCAATGCCAACGGCCAGCCGCCAGTTGAACGCGATGCTGGTCCAATTGCGGTTCACCGCGTGGGCGCCGGACTTCAGGAATATCGCGCCCACCGAGCCGATCACCGATCCAACCAGAACCAGAACCATCGAGGAGACTGGAGTTGTCATTCCGCGCCCGCGCCTCCTCCGAAACCAAGTACCGCGACCCCTAAAATGATCACCAGTAATCCGACGATCTTGAACGGATTCATGCTCTCATGGAACGCCACCACGGCCGTGATGGTGACCCAGACATAGCCCAGAGCAATCAGTGGATATAAGACGGAAAGCTCGCCATGCCGCAGCGCAAACACAAAAAGCACGGTGAAGACGCCATAAAGGCAATAACCGGCGAACAGCTGCGGTATGGTGAAAATTCCGATCATGGTGGCCACCAGTCCCGCATGGGACAGGCGATTGGCGCCCAGCTTGATCAAATACTGCCCGATAGCCACCAGCACCGTGCAGGCCAGCACAATGATAATGGCCAGTTTCCGCTTCGCGGGATCGGGCACGTGCACTTCAGGCGCGGTTGTGGCGGGCGTCAAATATGCCTCCAGGCTTTCATGATAACAATCGGCCGGAAGTAGAATAAGATTATGCCTCAAGGGTCCGCTGGCGGGGTGGTTGGGGAAGCACTGCCGGCCGGATTGCCCGCCGCAAGCCAGCCCGCGGTAAACCAAGTGGATCGCTTCTTTGAGCTGTCGCTGCTGGGCTTGCTCGCCAGTGGTTTTCTGGCGGTGGCCGGCTCGGGCTACCTGGACACGCCCACCATCGTCATCACGGCCGCCGCTTTGCTGACCCGCGCGTTGATTGTCGCTGGACTGGTCCGTTTCGAACTGCCGCCCATCGTGGTCACCCTGCTGACCCTGGCGTACATCGGTTTTTACGCAGTCGACTATTTTCTGATTTCCAAATCTTTTATTCCGGCCGCTATCCATCTGGTATTTTTCGTGGCGGTTGTAAAAATCCTTACCGGCCACACGGATCGCGATTATCTGCTGCTGAAGGTGATCGCTTTTCTCGAATTGCTGGCAGCCTGCATTGTCTCGGCCAGCTTCAACTTCTTCGTTTTCCTGCTGCTCTTTCTGGTGCTCGGCGTGGCCACGTTTGCCAGCAGTGAGATCCGGCAATCGCGCAAGCGCGGACACTCGCC
>DATHNM010000456.1:0-8852 GCA_035486095.1 Bryobacteraceae bacterium | reverse complement strand
CGGCGCGGTGGGTGCGAAAATCCCCGCTGGAAATACCCGTGCCACACTCAATCATCGTGATTTACGAATTCTTCTCGCCGACGATTCGGAGGAAAATCGCTTTCTTATCCGCGGCTACTTAAAGGATTCGGGCTGCACTATCGATGAGGTGGAAAATGGCGCCCAGGCAGTGGATCGATTCAAGGCGCGCGCCTACGACCTGGTGCTGATGGACGCCGAGATGCCGATCCTGGACGGCTATTCGGCCACGCGCGCGATGCGTGCCATCGAACACCAGCGGGCCTCGCCTCCGGTGCCCATCTTCGCGCTTACCGCGCATGCATTCCGGGAGGCCCGGGAGCGCAGCCTGGACGCAGGTTGTACAGACCATCTGACCAAGCCCATCAAGAAGGTCACGCTGCTTGAGTGCATGAACAAATTCGTGCCGGTCCCTGCCGCCGGAGACCAGATCCATATTCCGGTGGAAGCATGGCTTCAGCCAGTGGTGGGCGGCTATCTTGAAAAACGACGGGCGGATGTGGCAAAGCTTCGCGAGGCACTGGAACGCGGCGACATGGCGATCATCCGCACGCTGGGCCATCAGATGGCCGGCACCGGCGGCGGCTATGGTTTTGACACGATCACAGAAATTGGCAACCGCATAGAAGAATCCGCGTTGGCCAACGATAGCGCCTGTATCCAAACCAGCATCCAGGATCTGGAGCGTTATTTGAGCGCCGTCCGGCTTAGCTAGCGAGTTGCCTGAAAAGGCTTCGCACGGAAAGAGGCGGGTCATCGATCGCCTGTTTCAGCCACCGCCAGGGTGTAAAATCAAACGCCATGAAATATCTTCGGCTGGTCTTAGTTGCGGTTCCATTGTGCCTGGCTGGGAGCGCCGCCCAGGCCGCCACGGTGGATTGCGATCGTGAATGCCTGCGAGGATTCATCACGCAGTATTTAAATGCTCTGGCCGCGCATCAACCGGGCACTCTGCCTCTCGACAGCACGGCGCGTTTCACCGAAGACAGCGTGGAAATGCACCTGGGCGATGGTCTGTGGAAAGACGTCTCGCGCATCCGGCCTTATCGGCAAGATGTTCTGGATGTGCAGCAAGGCGTGGCAGCCGCGCAGGTGGTGGTGGAAGAGGCCGGTTCGCCCGCGCTGCTGGTGCTGCGTTTGAAAGTGGCCAACAAGAAGATTCGCGAGATCGAGACCATGGTCACCCGAACCCAGAAGGAAGGCGGACTCTTCAAAGTGGACGCTCTGCAGGCGGCCGATAAGAACATGGCGTCGCTGCCTGAGAAGCCGCAGCTTCCATCGCGTGAAGATGCCATTCGGATCGCTCAGTTCTATCCCGCGGGCCTGAAGGTAGGCAGCTTCGCGGCCGTCGATGCTCCGTTCGCTTCCGACGCGTATCGAATCGAGAACGGCGTGATCACGGCTGGTCCGGGCTGCTCGCGCGCCGGCTGCGAAAATATCCAGACGCAAAAAATCATGGAACACCCTTTCATCACCACGCGCGTGGTAGCCGTCGACGAGGAGCTGGGCATCGTACTGCTGCGCATGAATTTCGGCCAGACCAACTCGTACGGCGCGGGCAACGCGCTCATCGTATGGGAACAGTTCAAAGTGTTCGGCGGCCAGATCCACGCTGTGGAGGCGTTCATGAAAATCATGCCCGCCAGCATGGGCTCCGGCTGGGATTGACGGATAAGGAGTTGCAGCATGCCCTTTCGCATCGCTCTGAACATGGCCGGCGCGGTTTCGGCTGGTGCGTATACCGCGGGAGTTCTCGATTTTCTAATTGACGCTCTGGACGCCTGGTATGACGCGCGCGCCGAACAACTGCGCGTGCATGGGGCCGACATCCAGAGCTGGACTATCCCGGCGCACGACGTTTTATTGGAAGCGCTCACCGGCGCGTCGGCGGGAGGAATGTGTGCCGCCATCAGTGCCGTTGCGCTGAAGGAAGACTTCGATCACGTGCGTCAAACGAATCCGTCTCTCGCGCCCGTGAATCGGCTGTACCAAAGCTGGGTTCGCAGTATCGATATTGTGCCTCTGCTCGGCACTGCCGATTTGCCCGCTGGGGAAGGGCCCGTGAAATCGATCCTGGATAGCACGCCGATTGAAAACATCGCGGCTACCGCGCTGGTAACCAATCCGGCGCGCCTGAAGGCCAGACCGTGGGTGGCGGACCCGTTGGGAATTATCCTCACTCTATCCAATCTTCGCGGCGTCCCTTACAGCGTGGACCAGGCCGACAATGGTTCCTTCGAGGAACGCATCGCTTATCATGCCGATCAGATCCGTTTCAGCATCGGCGGAAGCGAAGCGCGGTCCACACCCAGCACCATCGGGCTCAGTTACGACAATCCGGGTGATCCAAACTGGGCAACGCTGCAGACCGCCGCCATGGCTACCGGCGCCTTTCCCATTATGCTGGCCTCCCGCGTGATCCGGAGAACTCGCGAAGATTATGAAAACAGGTTGTGGGAGATCAGCAACAGTGAGCCCGGCAAGACGGGAGAATGCCAGTCAGAAGAAAAGATTCAACCGGATTGGGCAGACACGGTGACGCCGGCCTTCGAGAATGTTTATGCCGATGGAGGGATGACCAACAACAATCCATTCGAATGCGCCCGGCAATATCTGGTGGATGTGGCCAACAATCCGGATGGACACAATCCGCGCGACGCCATAAACGCGAACGCAGCGGTGATTTCCGTGGCGCCCTTTCCGGGCGATGAGCCTTTTCAACCCGGTTATGACGCGCAAAAGAATTCCGAATTGAAAAGCGTTGCCAGCGCCTTGCTGGGAGCCCTGGTGAGCCAGTCGCGCTTTCAAGGGCAGGATTTGAAGCTGACCAAGGATGAAGACGTGAACAGCCGGTTTGCTATCGCTCCCAGCGACGAGACCGAGCCGAACCTGCCGTCATTGTTGTGCGGAGCTCTGGGAGCGTTCGGCGGATTCATCGATGAAAAGTATCGGGATCACGATTATCAGCTGGGCCGCCGCAATTGCCAGCAATTTCTGCGCGTCCACTTCGCGCTGCCGGAAGACAATACGACTATCACTGCCGGCCTGACCAAGAAGCCGGAGATTATGGATGCGTTCCGCAAGGCATTCGGCCAAAACATCGATGGAAAGTGGTGGTATTCAGTGATCCCTCTGATGCCCGCGCTGCAGGTGGAAGTTCCGGTCCCGCCGCGCGCGAATTTCAAGACCACGCCGGACCGGCTGGAAAAGGTTGCCGCCGCGGCCGCCATCCGGCTGAAGAGTGTGGTGAATGCCTTTGTGAATCAGCCTGGAGACGAGCACAAGGGCTGGTCGTTGTTGGTGAAAACCTTTTTCGATCTGGGAGGCACGTCCAGGATTCGAACCCTGATACTCGATTCCCTTACGACGGAGCTCAAAAAAACCGGGCAGCTCTAGTTCACATTTTCACGAGTAAATGCCCGGCGCTTCGTGCCCGGTCTTTTGCACGTATTCGATGTAGGAGCCCAGATAAACGTGCGGGCTGCGATCGCGCCCCGAATCGCCGCCCAGCTCCAGCACACGCGAGCTCAGACCGCGCAGGAAGGTGCGGTCGTGCGACACGAAGATCATGGTGCCCTCAAATTGCTTCAGCGCTTCCACCAGCATCTCCTTGGTCGCCAGGTCCAGATGATTGGTGGGCTCATCCAGCACCAGGAAATTCGGCGGATTGTAGAGCATGCGCGCCATGGCCAAGCGCGATTTTTCGCCGCCCGAAAGCGCCCGGATGCTTTTGTCCACGTCGTCGCCTGAGAATTGAAACGCTCCGGCCAGTGAGCGTAACGAGCCCAATCCATCCTGCGGAAAATCCTTTTGAAGCTGGTCGATCACGGTTAGCTCGGGGTCCAGCACGTCCAACGATTGCTGCGCGAAATATCCCATGCTCAGGCTGGCGCCTAAACTTACCGTCCCGGCGTCCGGCTCAATGGCACCGGCAATCATTTTGAGCAAGGTGGTTTTGCCCGCCCCGTTCTTGCCCATCACGGCCCAGCGTTCCCCGCGCCGCACCGTGAGACTGAATCCGTTGTAAATAACGCGCGAGCCAAAACGTTTGTGAAGATCCTCGATCACCGCCACCTGATCGCCCGAGCGCGGCGGCACGCGAAACTCGAACTTCACCACGTGGCGCTTCTTCGGCAGCTCCACTTTTTCGATTTTGTCGAGCGCTTTAATGCGGCTCTGCACCTGCGCGGCCTTCGCGGCGTGCGTCCGGAAACGATCGATGAACCGCTGCTCTTTTGCCAGCATGGCTTGCTGGCGGGCGAACGCAGCCTGTTGATTGGTTTCGCGGATGGCGCGCTCGCGCTCGTAGAAATCGTAGTCGCCCGAATACGTAACAATCTCGCCCGCATCGATATCGGCGATCTTGGTCACAATGCGGTTCATGAATTCGCGGTCATGCGAAGTCATCAGCAGCGCGCCTGGAAACGACTTCAAAAACTGCTCCAGCCAAATGATCGATTCCAGATCCAGGTGGTTGGTTGGTTCGTCCATCAGCAGCACGTCCGGCCGCCCCAGCAGCACCCGCGCCAGCGCCACGCGCATCTTCCATCCGCCCGAAAGCGCGCCCACGTCGCCATCGATCTGGTCGTCTTCAAAGCCCAGGCCGTGCAGCACCTCGCGCGCCTGCGCCTCCAGTGCGTACCCGTCCAGATGCTCGTATTCTTCCTGCACCTCGCCGAAGCGCTCCAGCACCCGATCCATTTCGCCGGCGCGCGCGGGATCTTCCATGGCGCGCTGCAACTCTTCCAGTTCATGATGCAGATCGCCCGCACGGCCGCTGCCGGCGATGGCCTCATCCAGGACCGAGCGGCCTTTCATCTCTTCCACATCCTGGCGAAAGTAGCCGATGTGCAGTCGTTTGGGAACGGTGACTGATCCCTCGTCCGGCTCTTCTTCGCCCACGATCATGCGGAATAGCGTCGTCTTGCCGGACCCGTTGGGGCCAACCAGACCGACCTTCTCGCCGGGATTCAACTGAAACGAAGCGTCGACGAAAATCAACTGCTTGCCGTACTGCTTATTGATTGTGGAAAAAGAGATCACGCACCACTAAGCTAACATCGGCGCCGGAAACGGATTTTTCAGCATGCCTCAGGAACCTTGCATCATCGCGGCCAGCTTCAGTACGGTTGCCCAGTTTCGCGCCGTGCAAACGGTAGAGAGCTTCGAATCAAAGTATCCATTCGTTAGCTTGCTGCGCCCCATGCCGTTGGGAAGATGCAAATAGATCTCCTGTCTCAGGAGCTGAAACGCGTCCGGCGCTGAACGTCCGGGCTCCAAGGCGGCAATCGCGTGGGCCTTGGGAGAATCCGCCAGAAAGTAAACGTAGAGCGTTTTTTGATCGGCTCCCGCGACCAGAAATGGATTGTCGCGAATGGTCTGCAACAACTGTTTGGAGGTCCGGAGAATCACTGGAATTCGAAAACCGAATCGTTTCTGGATGCTTGCCGTGATTGCATCCGCCACCTTGTTCGCGTCCGCGGGCCCATTGAAAATGACGTTTCCGCTTTGAATGTAAGTGCGCACGTCCGTGCATCCAGCGTCGGCGAACATCCCCGCCAGGTCCTTCATCGGCAGGATATTCTTGCCGCCGACATTGATGCCGCGCAGCAGAGCAACTCGTGTCACGTCCAAAGTATGGCAGTTCTGAGTCTCAAAGTATTATCCGATCAACGCTCGAATCTTCGCTCGAACCTAGGAAAACTCCGCTGGCCCGGCCTTGCCCTTCCGAACCGCTGTACGCGCGCGCCAATCGACGCTCTTGACTTGATCAGCCGGCACAACGCTCGCGAGATTTCCCGCCAGCCTTACCTCAACCGAAATCAATTTCCTCATGAATATTTTCCTTCGTGATGCCTTTCAAGAGATCATCCAGTTTGTATTTCTTCTCGCGCACCGGCTCTATTACGATTCGGCCGGATTCCTCGCGGATGTCGACCTCCTCGTCGATTTCCATCTGCATCGCGTGCAGCGCCGAATACTTGGCGGGAAACCGCCAATTCCCACGCTCTGTAACCTCCCGCGCCTTCCATTTCGCCGTTACAAATGATATACATACTAGGCGGAGGTCTGGATGCGATACGTGTCTGTTGTCCAGGGTTTAGTGGGATGTTGGGCCCTGGCTGCTCCCCTTTTGTTCGCCGCCGAGGCGCCGCACGTATTCACGCCCGCTCAGAAGAGCTACTGGGCCTTCCAGCCGGTGAAAAAGTCCGTCCTTCCCGCCGTTAAGAACAAAGCCTGGGTGAAGACCCCTATCGACGCCTTTATCCTGGCCAAACTGGAAGAGAAAAACCTCCAGCCGAATCCCCGCGCCGATAAGTTGACGCTGCTAAGACGCGTCACCATCGATATGACCGGTTTGCCTCCTACCCAGGACCAGATCCAGCAATTCATGAGCGATAAATCGCCCGAAGCCTGGGAAAAAGTGGTGGACCGGCTGCTCGCTTCGCCGGCCTACGGCGAGCGCTGGGGCCGGCACTGGCTGGATGTGGCGCGTTATGCCGACAGCAATGGTTTCAAGGCGGATGAAACGCGTCCCAATGTGTGGCGCTATCGCGATTACGTCATCAAGGCGTTTAATGACGACAAGCCTTACGATCGGTTCGTGAAGGAACAGATCGCCGGCGACGAGCTCTACCCCGGCAATACCGAAGCGCTCACGGCGATGGGTTTCAACCGGCACTGGATCGACGAAACCAACGCACCCGATCTGTTCGAGCGCCGTCATCAGACGCTGGACGACATGACCACGGTTACCGGCGTCGCGTTTCTGGGCATGACGTTCGGTTGCGCCAAATGCCACGATCACAAGTTCGACCCCATCCTGACCAAGGACTACTATCGTCTGCAGGCGTTCTTCGCCAACACGGCGTTCGGCGATGGCCCGCTGCCGCTGGCCGATCCGGAAGCCAGGCGCAAATACGACGAGCAATATGCGGCGTGGGACGCCAAGACCAAGGACATTCGCGACGAAATGGCCAAGATCATGTCGCCGATCCTGGAAGAACGCAAGAAGCATTCCGCAACCGTCATGACGGACGAAGTGCAAGCGGTGGTGGCCAAGGATGCCGCTCTGCGCACTCCGCTGGAGCAGCAGATTTATCACATTGCCGAAACGCGCTTCGGCGGCCTGGGCGATCCGGTGAAGGCGCTCAAGGGCGACAATGCCAAGCGCTATGCCGAGCTGAAGGCCCAGTTAGCGACCTTTGAATCCATTAAGCCCCCGCCACTTCCCGAGGGCCAGTTCATGACGGACCTGAACGCTACCGCGCCGCCCACCTACATCTTGCACGGGGGCAGCCGCTTCGCCCCAGGCGATGAAGTGCAGCCCGGTTTCCTTTCCATTCTCGATCCCAGCGATGCGAGGATCACCCCGCCTGCCGGCGTAAATTCCACCGGACGCCGCAGCGCGCTGGCCGCATGGCTTACCGACCCTTCCAATCCGCTGCCTGCCCGCGTGATGGTGAATCGCATCTGGCATTATCATTTCGGGCGCGGCATTGTCGCCACGCCGGGCGATTTCGGCCGGATGGGCGCGCATCCCACGCACCCCGAGCTTTTGGATTATCTGGCCGGCTATTTCATCGACAACGGTTGGAGCATGAAGAAAGTGCATCGGCTGATCCTGCTGTCGAACGCTTACCAGGAAGCCTCCGATTTCGACGCCAAGATTGCCGAAGCCGATCCCGACAACAAGCTGTTCTGGCACTATCCGCGTCATCGCATGGAAGCCGAAGCCATCCGCGATTCCATGCTGGCCACCAGCGGTTTGCTGAACACTCAAATGGGCGGTCCCGGCGTCTATCCGCCGGTTCCTCCGGGTCTGATATCGGAGCTCTCCGCAACCGCTGTGGCCGGTGGCTGGCGCACGGAGAAAGATCCGGCGCAAAGCGATCGGCGCAGCGTCTACATTTTCGTGCGCCGCAACCTGCCGTACCCTTTGCTGCAGGAATTCGACGCCGCGAACACGTTTGAGAGCTGCGATTATCGCAAGAACACGGTTACGCCTCCGCAGTCCCTGGATCTTTTGAATAACCAGCTGGTGCTGGATTGGGCAACCAAGCTGGCCGGCCGCGTCTTCAATGACAGCGGACTGACGCCCGAGTCTCAAGTGGATCGTGCGTTCCGCTTTGCTTATGGCCGCGCGGCGAGCGCGGACGAACAAAAAATCGCCGAGGATTTTCTCGCCAAACAGACCCCCGTGATGGTTGCACGACTGGCTAGCAACGATGGTAAGCCACCGCTGCCGGGGAATCTTCCGCCGGGAACCGACCAGGCTCGTGCCGCAGCTTTCGTGGACCTGTGCCACATGCTGCTGGATTCGAACGAGTTTCTGTACATCAACTGAGGCCGCCATGTTAGACAAGCTCAAGCATCATTGGAATGTTGCCAGCCGCAGGGAATTCTTTACCCAGGCTGGTAGCGGCCTGGCTGCCATCGCGCTAGCCGCCATGCTGGATCAGGACGGCTACGGCGCCACGGCGGCCGATCCTTTGGCTCCTAAGAAGCCGCACGTCACGCCGCGCGCAAAATCCGTCATCTGGTGTTTCATGGAAGGCGCACCCAGCCATGTGGATCTGTTCGATCCCAAGCCGGCGTTGACGAAATATGCCGGGCAGCCGGTGCCGCCGTCCTATCATCCGGAAACGCTGCAAAGCGCTTTTGGCACCACGCACAACGGTCTTTATCCCACGCGCCATACGTTTAAGCAATACGGCGAAAGCGGCCTTTGGGTGTCCGACTGGCTGCCGAATATCGCCGAGCACATGGATGAGATCGCCGTTCTGCGATCCTGCCAGGCTGACGGCGTCAACCATGTGGGTGCGGTCTGCCAG
>DATHNM010000455.1:0-8059 GCA_035486095.1 Bryobacteraceae bacterium | reverse complement strand
CGTAGGTGACGCTGAGCCATTCGGCGAGTCCCAGCGCGGCGTGCTTGGTGACGGAGTAAGGCGCGGAGCCGAGCATGGTAAGGAGTCCGGCGGCGGAGACGGTTTGCAGCAGATATCCCTCGTGCCGCGCCAACATCGCCGGCAGCACGGCGCGCGCGGCATAAACATGACCCATCACATTTACTTCCCAGGAGCGCAGCCAATCGCGATCCGGTGTGTCGCAATCGCCTTCCACGCCAACGCCGGCGTTAGAACAGAAGAGGTCGATCTGCCCGTAGCGTTTGAGGACCTCATCCACCAGCATCTGGATGTCGGATTCGCTGCCGACGTTGGCATTGATGTCCCAGCCGCCGATTTCCGTGGCGACTCTGCGGGCAGCTTCGTGCTCGATATCGGCCACCACGACTGCTTTCGCGCCCTCCGCCGCAAACCGCCGGCACAGGGCGCGGCCGATGCCATGGGCGCCGCCGGTGACCACCACAACTTTGTTTTCGACCCGCATGCCCCAAGCATAGCGCCGGTCCGCGGGTCAATGATGTTCAGAGATAATAGTCAAATGCGCATCATACGAGCGCTCGCCGTGTTGCTGGCTTTGGGCGGCGTCGCGTGTGCGCAAAGCGCTCCCAGCCCGCGATTTGAAGTGGCCTCCATCAAGCCCGCCGCGCCCGGCCAGCGCGGCACGTTCATCCGCAACGCCCCCGGCGGAAGGCTCAACATAAATAACATGGCGCTGAAGGAGATGATCGTTCTGGCCTGGCGCATTCAGCCATTCCAGATCTCCGGCGGACCGGCGTGGCTGGAGTCGGAGCACTTCGATGTCTCGGCGAAAGCGGAGAGTGTCCCGAAACCAGATGAAATGGCGCAAATGCTGCAGGGCTTGCTGGCAGATCGCTTCCAGCTGATGATGCATCACGAAACCAGGGAGCTTAGTATCTATTCGCTGGTCATTGCCAAGAAGGACGGCAAGCTGGGACCCAAGCTCACCGAATCGAAGGCGGGTGGTTGCGCGCAGTTCGATCCTTCCAAACCTCCGCTTCCGCCGGAGCCTGGCAAACCACCTGCGCTCGGTTGCGGCGGCATGATGATGGGTCCGGATCGACTGAATGCCGCAAGCGTCGGAATCGCGGAGCTGATGCCGGTGCTGGCGCGGATTCTCGGCCGCACGGTATTGGACAAGACGGGATTGTCGGGGAAGTTCGACATCAGCCTGGAATGGAGTCCGGACCCGAGCCAGGCCATGCAGTTCGCGCCGGACGGGCCGCGACCGCCGCCCTCCGACGCCACGGGTCCTTCCATTTTCACGGCTCTTCAGGAACAGCTTGGCCTGAAACTGGAATCTCAAAAAGGGCCGGTCGAAATCTTTGTGATCGACCGCGCTGAAAAGCCGTCAGAGAATTGAGGCGTTCCGTCAGCCTTCGACGAACTTGCGAAGGCGTCCCAGAGCTTCGTCCCACTGCTTTGAAATCAGGTCGAGATGGTGGCGAGCGTCTTCCAGGCCGCGCTGTTTGAGCTGCCATACGCTCTCGCGTCCGTGCCGTTTGCTGTCGACGAGACCAGCCTCTTCCATCACGCGCAGGTGCTTGGTGATGGCTTGGCGAGTGACCTTGGAACCCGTAGTGAGCCGGGCGATCGACAACGGCCCGTCGTCACACAGCCGAAAAACAATCCGAAGACGAGCTTCGTCACCGAGCGCGGCAAAAATGGGCGCTGCCGACCTAACTTGTTTGCGCAAGGTAGGCCTCGATCAATGTCATTTGGATACTCCAGCCCTGTTCGTTCGAGGCAAAGGCTTTGGCGCGGCGTTCCAGCGGGATGGCATCGAAGCCGGACTCGGTGAGGGTGAGCAACACTCCGCCGGCAACTTGCTCCAGAGAAAACGCCACCAGCGTGGTAGGTTCTTTCGAATAATCGATAGCCGGATCCACGGCCCCGGGGTGCCAGCGGAAGGAGAACAAGCGCTCAGGCTCCAGCTGCGCGATGGTGATTTCAAAGGGCAGGCCCTCGTATTTCTTCTGCGCGCTCGCCACTTCGGGATTCACCGTGGTGGGCACGATGAAGCCGCGCATGCGAGCTCCGGGCGAGAAAGGGCCATCGAATTTCATGCCGAACCAGGACCCGAACTCTTTGGAATCGGACAGGGCGCGCCAAACCCTTGCCAGCGGCGCTTTCAGAATAATCTTCTTCTCTATGCGGTCAGTATTCATGCAACCTCCAGGTTGCATAGTAGCAGGGCCTGGAGTGAAGTGCAACCGGCGGGTTGCAAAAACCAACAATGCTAGGTGGCATGCATTCTGTTGGTCGCTTGGGCCTTTTGGAAGATTCTGGAACCAGGCAGGGCCGCCCCAGTGAGGCACAAAAAAAGCGCGGAGACTGTCTGAAAGTCTCCGCGCTCTGCTGTCTACTGGCCCGGCTCACGCCGCTTACGCCGCGTGAATGATAGGCCGGGTTTTACAAGAGTCCATCCGCTCGGCCAGCTGTGGAATGGCCGTCTGCAGGACGTCTTCCACTTTGCTGGCGAAGATGAACTCCATCTCTTTGCGAACTTCCTCGGGAAGATCGCGCAGATCCTTCTGGTTCGCCTTGGGCATGATCACGGTGTGGATTCCAGCCCTCCGCGCGGCCAGCACTTTCTCCTTGATACCGCCGATGGGCAGCACCAAACCGGTCAGGGTTATTTCACCGGTCATCGCCACATCGCTGCGAGCCGGCAGCTTGGTATAGAGCGAAGTCAACGCCGTCGCCATGGTGACGCCGGCCGATGGCCCGTCTTTGGGAATGGCGCCCGCCGGAACGTGCACGTGCACGCCCGAGTTTTTGAACAGCGCCGGGTCGATATCGAAGTCGCCGGCGTGCGACCAGATGTAGCTCTGGGCCGCTTTGACGGACTCCTGCATCACTTCACCCAGCTGTCCCGTCAAGGTCAAGCCCTTGCCATCCGGCAGCAGCGTGCCTTCGATGTACAGCACGTCGCCGCCGCTTTCGGTCCAAGCGAGGCCAGTGGCGACGCCCGCCGGAAGATCGCGCCGGGCTTCTTCCTGATTGAACGGCTCAGGACCCAGCATCTCTTCAAGCTCCGGCAGCGTAACGGAGAACGGTCCCGCGGCGCCTTCGGCAAACTTCAACGCCACCTTGCGCGTCACGCCGCCGATGGCCCGTTCCAGCCTTCTGAGGCCGGCTTCGCGAGTATAGCCCGAGATAACCTTGCGCACGGTTTCGTCCGGAAGGACGCACTGCTCCGCCGTCAGGCCAGTCTCTTTGAGCTGTTTCGGAATCAAATAGCGCTTTGCGATTTCGAGTTTCTCTTCCTCGCTATAGCCCGCCAGGCGCAGGATCTCCATGCGATCGAGCAACGGACGCGGGATGGTATCGAGCGCGTTGGCCGTGGTCACGAAAAGCACCTTCGACAAATCGAAAGGCAGATCGAGATAGTTATCGCGGAACGTTTTGTTCTGTTCCGGATCCAGGATCTCGAGCAAAGCGTGGGCCGGATCGCCGCGGAAATCGTGACCCAGCTTGTCCACTTCGTCCAGCATCAGCACCGGATTGTTCGCCCCGGCGCGCCGCATGGCTTGAATCACTCGGCCTGGCAGAGCGCCGATGTAAGTCCGGCGATGTCCGCGCAGTTCGGCTTCATCGTGCAAGCCGCCCAGGCTCATGCGCTCGAACTTGCGGTTCAGGGAACGCGCGATGGATTGGCCCAGCGACGTTTTGCCAACTCCGGGAGGGCCGACGAAGCACAGGATCGGCGCCTTGGCGTTGGGGTTGAGCTTCAACACGCCTAGATGTTCGAGAATGCGCTCCTTCACATCTTTCAATCCGAAGTGATCTTCATCCAGCACCTTGCGGGCGCGTGCGATGTCGAGCGAATCTTCGGTGCTGGTCTTCCAGGGCAGCTCGAGCACGTAATCGAGATACGTCCGGATAACGTTGTAGTCCGGCGCGCTAGGCGGAAGTTTTTCCAAGCGGTCCAGTTCGCGCTTGGCTTCCTTGAGGATATCCTCAGGCAGGTCGGCCTTTTCCAAGCGTTCGCGCAACTGTTGCGCTTCGGCCTGTTCGCCGCCTTTTTCGCCCAGCTCCTGCTGGATGGCTCGCATCTGCTGGCGCAGCAAGTAGTCCTTCTGCTCCTTGCTCATTTCAGTGCGGGCTTCGGTGGTGATCTTGTTGCGCAGTTCCAGCACCTGCACTTCGTGCATCAGGTAGCGATGCAGCATGCGCAGGGCTTCGGCGCGGGTGGGCGCCTCAAGCAGCGACTGGCATTTCTCGGCGTCCAGGCTGAACATAGCGGCCAGGACGAAGGTTAGCCGCAACGGATCGTCATTGGAGGAAAGCAAGCCCCGCAATTCCTGCGGAGTGTTGGGCTGGGCCAGCGTCAGCGCCTCGCCCGCGAGTTCTATGAGAGCGCCCTGCAGCGCTTCGATCTCCGAACCCGAGTCTTCGGGCAAAGGCATGGCGTTGGCGCGCCCCTTCAGGAACGGCTCGGAGCTATCCAGCTTCAACAGCGCCACGCGCTCCATACCCATGACCATCAGTTCCAGATGGCCCTCGCCGGAGCGGTTCATTTTGCGGATGACAGCCTTGGTCCCGATGGCATAAAGATCTTCCTGAGTGGGCGAATCGATATCGGGATCGCGCTGTGTAAATACTAAGATCTCTTTCGATTCGCTGGCCAGAGCGGCCTCCACCGCGGCGATGGACGCCGGGCGGCCGGCCGATAGCGGCATCAGCAGGTACGGGAACAGTACCGCGCTTTTCAACGGCAGCACTGGCAGTGTGTAGACAACAGGTTGTTCAGACATTTTCGTTTCCTTCGGTGATCATTCTCACCAACAGCAAGCCTTCACGCGTCACGATGGTCACGCGGGCGTTTTCCAAATTCGCCGGCATAATCAACGAGCGCTCGAAGCGGTTATAGGAGATCTCCATTGAGTAGTAGCTGGAACCCTCCTCGAGGAACGAGTCGCGGCGTACGCCGCTAATAACCAGGCGCCGGCCACGAATCGTGATACCGACATCTGCGATTTGGACGCCGGCCAGATCGAACTTCACCAGCCAGCCGTCTTTAGTACGGTACACATCGGCCGATGGCTGCCAAGGCAGCGGTCGCTCGACCAGGAACGTTGGCCAGGTTTTGCTTCGGGTGCTCATAGTTTCACTACCGCTTCCTCGTGGGTTGCGGCTCACTAGGTTAGATGCACTCCCAGACAAAAAGAAGCAGGTTTCACTCAAGAAACCTGCTTCTCTTACGCTAAAGGTGGACTGCGCTTACTTATTCGGAACTACAACAAACTGCGTACCTTGTCCCCGTTTGATGAGCAAAAGGGTGGATTCGCGGGAGGCGCCCGCTTTCACTGCAGCGTTGAAATCCGAGATTGAAGTGACTGGTTTGCGGTTCACCTGGGCGACAATATCGCCCTGCTGGAGTCCGGCAGCCGAGGCGGCCGAATCCGGGTCAACATCGGTGATGACCACGCCCTGCGTACCTTCGGGAGTCTGCAACTGCTGGCGCAGCTCAGGCGTTAAGGCCTGAACAGAAAGGCCCTTCAGGGCACCCTTCTCGCCGCCACTCGGGAGGTCTCCGTCTTTCTCGCCTTTGTTCTCGGCTTCCAGATTGAACTCGCTGAGAGTAACTGGAAGATCCATGGTCTGGCCGCTGCGTTCCACTTTCAGGTGGACCGTGGTGCCAGGAGCGAAACCGGCCACTTGCAGGCGGAAGGTGTTCACGTCGTCCACGGGATTGCCGTTCACGGCCGTGATCACATCGCCCACCTTGAGACCGCCTTTGGCAGCGGGACTGTCGCCAACCACATTGGCGATCGCCACGCCGTGGGTATTGGGAACTCCGAAGGCCTTGGCCATTTCCGGCGTCAGCTCTTGCGGGAGTATCCCCATGTAGCCGCGCGTGACTTTACCCTTGCTCATGATCTGATCCATGATGTTGTGGACCAGGTTGGCGGGGATGGCGAAGCCGATGCCCTGGTTTCCGCCGGTCTCACCAGACAGGATGGCGGTGTTGATGCCCACCAGATCGCCGCGGGTATCGATGAGCGCGCCGCCGGAGTTGCCGCGGTTGATGGCGGCGTCGGTCTGGATGAAATCTTCAAACCGTTCGATGCCCAGGCCGGCGCGGCCCTTGGCGCTGATAATACCCATGGTGACCGTCTGGCCAAGGCCGAACGGCTCGCCGATGGCAAGCACCACGTCGCCCACTTCGGCGTGCGCCGAGTTTGCGAAGGGCAGGGTGGTGAGGCCGGTTTTGTTGATCTTCAGAACGGCCACATCGGTGTACTTGTCGGTCCCGATTACTTTGGCGGGATACTCTTCCTTGTCGGCGAAAGAGACTTTTACGTCGGTGGCGCCGTCGACCACATGGTTATTGGTCAGAATGTAGCCATCCGCGCTCACCACCACGCCGGAACCCAGGCTGGTGGCGCGCTGCGAACGGGGCTGTTCCTGCTGCTGCGGCGCGCGGCCGCCGAAGAACTGCCGGAAAAACGGATCGTTGAAAAGACCCTGGCCGCCTTCCTGGCCCTGATCCTTCACGACCTTGGAAGATGAAATGTTCACCACCGCCGGCATGGCGCGCTTCACGATGGGAGCGAAGGTGGCGATGGGACCGGTCTCGGCAGCCCGAGAGGTGTCCGCAAAAGCTCGAATTCGATTGGGGCTGCTGATGGTAACGACGAGCGCACCGGCCAGCAGGGCAATAACGGCGAACAAAGCCGCCGTGGATTTGCTGATATGACCCTTCATAGTGTTAGGCATCCTCTTGTTGATTGACTTTCTTTTGTCAGTTCACTTCTTCGAGAGCCGCTTCACGCTCGCGGTTCGCGACGTTAGATTCAAAAACCAAATGATCGGCAGGGTCCAGATCCACCTTTACGTGATGGCCATCCCTGACCTCGCCTCCGAGAATCCGGCGCGCTAATGGCGTTTCAATTTCGCGCTGGATGGCCCGTTTCAACGGCCGGGCGCCGTAGCTTGGATCGTAGCCGGACTGTACCAAGTGTCCGCGAGCCCGATCCGTCAATTCCAATTCAATGTGCCGGTCAGCCAGCCGCTTGCGCAGGCTGCCCAACTGGATTTCCACGATCTGCTTCAGGTGCTCTTCGCTCAGGGCATGGAACACGATAATCTCGTCCACCCGGTTCAGGAATTCGGGACGGAAGTGACCGCGCAACTCCTCCAGCACCGTTTCTTTCATGCGTTCGAATCCTGCACCGGCAAACGTCCCCCTATATTCAAGGATGCGCGGGCTGCCGATATTGGATGTCATTATTACGATAGTGTTCTTGAAGTCAACCGTCCGGCCTTGGCCATCGGTGAGGCGGCCGTCGTCCAGAATCTGCAGCAACACGTTGAACACGTCGGAATGCGCCTTTTCAATTTCGTCGAAAAGGACCACACAGTATGGACGACGCCGGACGGATTCGGTTAGCTGTCCGCCCTCTTCGTAACCGATGTAACCAGGGGGCGCCCCCAGCAGCCGGGCTACGGTATGTTTTTCCTGATACTCGGACATGTCGATCCGAATCATGGCCTTGTCGTCGTCGAACAGGAATTCCGCCAAGGCCCTGGCCAGCTCGGTTTTGCCCACGCCGGTAGGCCCTAAGAATATGAAACTGCCTATGGGACGGTTCGGATCCTTCAATCCGGACCGGGCGCGCATCACGGCTTCGGCCACCGCCTGCACCGCTTCATCCTGCCCTATCACTCTTTCATGCAACTCGTCTTCCAGATGCAGCAGCTTCTGCATTTCGCCCTCAAGGAGCTTGGAAACCGGCACACCGGTCCAGCGGCTGACCACCTGGGCGATGTCCTCTTCGTCGACTTCCTCTTTGAGCAGGCGCTTGCCGGACTGCTTTTCGGCCAGCCGGGTTTCCTCCACCCGGAGCTTGCCCTCCAGTTCAGTTAGTTTGCCGTACTTGAGCTCGGCGGCTTTGTTGAGGTCATATTGCCGCTCCGCCTTGTCAATATCGATCCGGACCTGTTCAATCTGCTCGCGCAGGGTTCGCAACCGCTGCACGCCCTCTTTTTCGGCCTGCCACTGGGCTTTCAGCGC
>DATHNM010000454.1:0-4775 GCA_035486095.1 Bryobacteraceae bacterium | reverse complement strand
TTGCTTGGCGGAATCCTTATGGTGCCGCTATGGGTTTACGCGCCATCCACGGCACTGCTGGCCTTGGGAGCTTTTCTGGTTCAGTTCATGGTGCAGGGCGCCTGGGGCATCATCCCCGCCCATTTGTCCGAACTGTCTCCCGATTCGGTCCGCGGATTCATGCCCGGATTCTCGTATCAATGTGGTGTGCTGGTGGCGAGCTCGGTGGTTTATATCGAAGCCGTATTTGCCAGGACGATGAGCTATGCAACTGCCATGGCTCTTACCGCCGTCACTGTCTTCGCGCTGGCCGCAATCGTGGCCGCGTCGGGCAAGGAACGAAAAGGCCAGGCGTTCGGAACCACTGCGCGCTAGCTTTGCCACAAATATCAGAAACTATTCTCGCGCGGCACGCTCGGCTCCCGAGTTCCGCCGATACGGCCCGTGCGATCCATTCGGCAGCACCGTATATTCGTCGGTGCGCGCCTGCGCCAATTGTTGCGCAGTCAATTCACGAGCGCCTTTTAGATCGGCGCCGCGCAGGTCGGCCGCCAGCAGCATCGCTCCGCCCAGGCGCGCCCCGGTCAAATCGGCCCGGCTGAGGATCACACCACCCAATTGCGCCTCGCGCAGATCGGCACCCCGCAATCGCGCCCGATCCAGCTGCGATCCGGTCAGGTCGGCCCGATGGAACCGCGCCCGCGCCAGATCCGTTCTGGCGAAATCGCAGCCTTTGAGGCGGCTGCTGGTAAAATTGGCATCCATCCCGTTGGCCGACAGAAAACGGCTGCCTTCCATCTGCGCTCGAATGAATTGCGCATCGCTGAAATCGCTCTCAGAAAAATCGCACAGGTTGAGGCGGGAGTGATTGAAGCACGCCGCACTCAATGTCGCTCCCGGAAAGCGGCAGCTTTCGAGCAGCGTGCCCTGGAATCGCGCTCCTCGAAGATTCGACTTGCGAAATCCCGTGTTGCGGATTTCCGCGTCCGACACCGCTGCCTCCGCCATCCAGCTGGACCCGAAATCGCTGTCTGAAATACGCGCCTCCGCGAAATCGGCTCCGCCCAGCAGCGCTCGCTGAAAATCCACCGCGTCGATAATGGCCCGGCTTAGTTTCGCTCCCGAAAGCTCGGCGTCCAGCAGCGTGGTCCCGCGCACGATAGCGCTCTGCAAATCCGCGCCCGTCAGGTTCATCCCGTTCAGTGTCGCGCCCGCTAAGATGCAGCGGCCCTGGTCCGACTCGGCACGCAGCCAGCGCGCATGCGCCCGCAGCATTTCGAGAACAAAAGTACCGTTTGCGATGTTTGTTGTTTCCATTTCACCAAAATGGCTTATCGGTGAAACTGGCGGCAGTATTAGCTGGTTGGGGACCTTCCCGCGTCTATGGATTGGCGCACAACTGCGCGCATGCCCACAACCAGGCGTGCCACCTCGTCGCCCGCCGCTACCGGCCCATGCCCTGGCACCAGAAACTTCGCTCCCAGCCCCGCCACCCGATCCAGAGATTCCAGCCAGATCTGCCAGTCCGCGGCTGAACCGGCGTCCAGATTGGGCAGATAGCCGTTCACCAGGCAGTCGCCCGAAAACAAAACTCCGTCCGACGGAACATAGACCGAGATGTTGCTCGGCGTATGGCCCGGCGTAAGCAGAATCTCGATTTCGCACCCGCCCAAATTCATGCGCAAATCTTCCGTGATGGGGCAATTCGGATTCGCCAAACGCGTTCCGTGATAGAAAACTTCCGATTCGTTCCGCCAGCGCCTCGCCGGGCTTGCAATCTCGCCGTTGAATTCCGCCCTCTCCGCGCGAAACTCGCCCTCGGTGCGCTGGATGCTTGCGTGGCCATAAACATCCAGGCCGCGCTCGCGAAAGTAGCCGTTGCCGCCAATATGATCGAAATGCCGTTCGGTGTCGAGGACGATTATCCGATTCGAGGGGCGCGCGATGGATGCATAGCCATGAATGGTAGACGCCGCGGCCGCGTTGGCGCCGGTGTCGACAATGAGCGTGGTCTCATCGCCGGTGATGAAGCCCGCGTTCACTGTCCAGGGCGGCAGATAACCCAGGCCGGTAACGGCGAAGCAGCGATCCGATAACCGCAACTATTTCCCATCCACCGAATACGCCAGCAACAGATTCCCCGGCATTCCACCGCCTGCCGCGTATCCCGAATTCACAAACAACATCCCGCCCGCGATTACCGGGCCGGGGCCATCCATGGATCCGCCGCGCCCTTCCACGCCGTTGACCGTCTTGTGCGGTCCAGTTGTATCGGCGTCCCAAATGACGGACCCGTCGCTGGTGGAATAAGCGCGCAGATGTCCATCCACAGAGCCTGAAAATGCCACACCGGGGATAGCGGTCACGGCGGCCGATTGCGCCGGACTGCAGCGTTTGCGGCCCTCGCCGCAGGGCACGGGCGGCGTGTACCAGACCTGCTTGCCCGTGGCCAGGTTCAACGCGAACATGCCTCCGCCCCGCTTCGGATCCACATCCGTGCTCAGGCTGTAGGGAACCACCACGCGGCCCAAGTCCGCCAGCGCCACATATACGTTGGTGCCGTCGGTAGCCGAGCCCCATTGCACGCCGCCATTGGTGCCCCCTTCGCCCACACGCACGCTCCAGATCAGCTCGCCTTGGTTGTCGGGATCGACCGCATGCACCAGCCCCGACTTCTGCCCGGCCACCAACGCGCGCTTGCCGTTGGGGAGCGTCACCAGAATGGGTCCGGAGCTGAAATCGAAATCGGGACCGTTGGAATCCGGGCAATTGGTCTTGTCGGGGATCCGGCAGCCCGCCGTGTAGGCATCGGACGCGGTCATCTGCCGCGACCACAGAATCTTGCCGGTGTCCAGATCGAAGGCCATGAACGCATCGCTCATGCGGCTGGTGGGGTCGCTATAGTTGTCGCCTGAGGTGGCATAAAGCACGTTGCGCTTTTCATCGATGGAAGGGCTGCTCCAGATGGGCGCCCCGGAAGGTCCCCAAAGCTGCGTGCCAACCTTGTTCTTTTTGGTTTTGTGCGGCTCCTCGGGGATGGTATAGGTTTTCCAGATTTGCTTGCCGGTGGCCGCATCCAGGGCAACCATGCTCCCGCGAAAACGGCAGCACTCATAATCGGGCGACGAGCCCGCGCCTTCTTCGCCCGATGCCACGGGAACATAGAGACGGCTTTTGTATAAAATCGGCGAGCCGGTAATGTGGGCCGCCGGGAAGGAGTCCACTTTGGTTTTCCAAAACAGCTTGCCGGTGCCGGCGTCCACCGCGAACGCAAATGCGCCGCCGCCGAAAAATGCGGCGTAGCGCGATCCGGAATCCGTTTTGATGCTGCCAATACTAATGCCTGTGCGCACGCCACTGTCGGCGTTGAAATACCATCGGATGCATCCCGAAGCTGCGTCCAGCGAATAAACCATGCCGCTGGTGCTGCCGATGAACAGCCGCCCGTTGGCAAAGGACGCTTGCGCGTTCGAGTCCAGGGTGGCCGGAAATCCGAACGCCCACTTGACCTTTAGTTTGCCGACATCGGCGGGCGTCAGGCCTGCCTGCGCGGCAGTTTGAAAACGTGTGTTGAGCAGGTTTTGTCCCCAGCCGTTCCACTGTGGACCGGAGGCTGCCGGATCGCCGAATTCCGGCGCGGCTGCGGTGCACATGGCTGCGGGCGGCGGCGCGATATCCATGGGATGGGCGAAAGACTTGCCGGTAATGAACTCGGCAATGGCGCGGCGCGCCGCAGCCGACTGCCGGTTGGCCATCGAGATCATGGGCCCGGACTCCATGGCCGCCAGCACCCGCTCCGGCGACATGGCATGCAGCGCTTCGTGGCTGGGAGCGCGATCCACGCCCTTCTCGTGGCAGGGAGCGCAGCTGCGCTGGTAAATGGCCCCGCCGTCCTGCGCGGAAACCAGGTGAGCGGTCAAGAGCAAGAGCAGGGAACTCGCAGCGCAGCGCAGCAGAAATTGCATGTCGGGAAGGATTTTATCACGTTGGCCGTCCTGGGCCGTGCCCCAAACCTTACTTAAGTCTCTCGGGCTGCAACCTAAAGACCTCCCGTACTAGTGCCGATGTAATTAACGGTGTCGTCTATGAATCGGTTATCCATACTGTTCCTGCTTTCCCTCGGCGGATTGTGCCTGTGGGGCCAGACCTCGAGCTCGATTACCATCTCTACCAGCGTGCCCGGCGCCAGGTTTCAGGTGGACGGCACAACCTACACCCAAGCGGTTACGTTCAGCTGGCCGACGGGAAGCGAACATGTCGTGGTGTTTGTCACCGATCCTCCGCTAACGGGTCAGGCGGTCAATCCGGTTCAGACCGACGGCTCGACCCAGTACGCTTTCGCCGGATGGATGGACAACAACGGCCTTGTGCAGCCCACGAGCGCGCCGCTGCAGGTGATCACCGCCAATCCTGCGGTCACAACTTTCACGGCCAACGTCTCCATCGCGTATCTGGTCAGTCTCAATTTCTACAACGCCGCTACTCCCAACGGGATTGGTCCGCCCACTTGCGCCGCCCCCGGAGCCATTCCCCCTGGGCAATCCCGACCGGGTGTGGTCTATATCGGCCTTACTTGCTATTGGTCTTCGGCTGCGGCGTATGTGCCTGCGGGGAGCGTTGAAAACTTAAATGCATATCCGTATCCCGGGTTTGCATTTGTCGGCTGGGCCATCAACGGCGCTACGCCCACTTCGTTTTTGACGACCGTGACGGTGGACAAGGCGCTGAGCATCAGCCCTATTTTTGTGCAAGCCAAACGGGTCTCTTTCCTGACGTCGCCGCTGGGGCTGCAGGTG
>DATHNM010000453.1:0-3892 GCA_035486095.1 Bryobacteraceae bacterium | reverse complement strand
CGCTGCAAATGGTCGGCCGCGAAACGGACCGAATGCGGACATTCGTTGTTCAGCAACAGGAACTCGGCCACGCGCTCCGGGCGCAGATCTGCGGTGTAAACCTTGCAATAGGCTTCAAACGCGGTACAACTGCGCAGCAGGCCAATCCATTCCATGTGTTCGCCGGAGTCCAGCGGCTGCCCGGCGGGAAACTCGTGGAAATAGATGTCGAGCAGGCGCGCGATGGCGGCCGCGCGTTCAATGAAGCGGCCCACCTGGATGAATTGCCAGCCCTCGCCGTGATTCATGGTGGAATCTGTCACGCCCTGCACCAGATGCGAGCTTTCGAGAATAACGGCCAGAAAATCCAGCGGCTGCGACTGCCACAGACCAGCCGATTCCATGCGCCTGACCTCGTGAAAAAGGCGGTTGAGCTGCTCCCACATTTCCGAACTGATCTGCTCGCGAACCTGGCGTGCGTTCTCGCGCGCCGAAGCGATGCCACCGGTGATGTTGCGCAGCGCGTAAGTCTGCGCGCGGGTGAACGGATCGCTGTTTTCGGTTACCGAGCCGGGATGGCCCAGGCTGGCTAGCACGCGCAGCCAGCGCCGGTCAGAAGACTTGGGGTCCTGCTCCAGCATCAGGTTCAACTGGACGCCCAGCACGCGCGCGATATGCTCGGCGCGCTCCAGGTAGCGGCTCATCCAATACATGCTTTCAGCGACTCGAGAGAGCATAAAAAGATTAGAATTCAGAATTCAGAAGTCAGAATCCAGAATTGAGGATGCTGAACCTTTTTGCTCAAAGTCCTGTCACGCATTCTGAATTCCATCCTGACTCCTGAATTCCGACTTCTGGCTTCTGAATTCTGACTTCTTTAATCACTTTCACTGCAGCACCCAGGTGTCCTTACTGCCTCCGCCCTGCGATGAATTTACCACCAGCGATCCGGAGCGCAACGCTACGCGGGTCAATCCGCCCGGCACGATCGTCACCTTGTCTCCGCACAAGATGTAGGGGCGCAGATCGACATGCCGGGGCTCCACGCGGCCGTCGAAGAAGCAGGGCGCGCGCGAAAGCATCAGCGTGGGCTGCGCGATGTAATTGCGCGGATCGGCCTCGATGCGCTCGCGAAACTCTTCGCGCTGTTCGGCTGTCGAGTGCGGGCCGATCAGCATCCCATAACCGCCCGATTCGCCGACCGCCTTAACCACGTATTTGTGCAGGTTGGCCAGCACATGCTGGCGCTCGGCGGGCTCGGTAAGCAGGTAGGTCTCGACATTATCCAGAATGGGATCTTCGCCCAGGAAGTATTTGATCAGCTTGGGCACGTAGGCGTACAGCGCTTTGTCGTCGGCCACGCCGGTGCCGAGCGCATTGGCCAGCGTCACGTTGCCCGCGCGATAGGCGTTGAAAAGTCCGGCCACGCCCAGGATGGAATCGGATCGAAAGGCCAGCGGATCGATGAAATCGTCATCCACGCGCCGGTAAATTACATCCACGCGCCGCAGCCCGCCGGTGGTCCGCATGTAAACGACATTGTCGTGCACTACCAGGTCGCGGCCTTCCACCAGTTCGATGCCCATCTGGCGGGCCAGATAGGTGTGTTCGAAGTACGCCGAGTTGTAGACGCCCGGGGTGAGCAGCACGATGTTGGGCTCGCCGCGGCCTTCCGGCGCCAGCGAGCGCAGGGTGGTGAGCAGCGCCTCCGGGTAATGATCGATGGGGCGAATATCGGTGTGCCGGAACAATTCCGGGAAGATGCGCTTCATCACCTGGCGCGACGTTAGCATGTACGAGACGCCGCTGGGCACGCGCAGGTTGTCTTCCAGAACCACAAAGCGCCCGTCCGGCAGGCGGATCAGATCCGTACCCATTACCGCGACATAGATGTTCTTCGGCGCTGTTACGCCGCGCATCTGGCGGCGGAAATGGCGGCAGCTATAAACCATTTCGCGCGGGACGATGCCGTCGGCCAGACAACGGCCTTCGTTATATATGTCGCGCAAGAACATATTGAGAGCGGTGATGCGCTGGGTGAGCCCGCGTTCGATGGTCTGCCACTCGGCGCTGGTGATAATGCGCGGCAACAGGTCGTGCGGAAAGATGCGCTCGGTGCCCTCATCACGGCCGTAAACCGTGAACGTGATGCCCTGATGCAGAAACGACACATCGGCGGCCTGTTTCTTGCGCCGCATCTCTTCGGCAGGCAAGCCCAGCAGCAGTTCATGCAGCGCGCGATAGTGCTGGCGCGGCTGGCGCTCGGCATCGAACATTTCGTCGAAAGCGCTGTCGAGATGGTAGCTTGAGAACGGACCGGAAGCGATGCGCGGTTCGTCGAATCCAGGGGTAGCCATGAGTGTCTAGCTGGTGATCTTACTTGGTCCAAGCTTCGACAGGGAAGGGTGTAATACAGATTATCACAATCGCGTAAACTGAGGTTTGTTTTCACTTCTGCTTTACGTCTCACCAGACCGCGAAGATATTCTTATCGCTGAGCTTTTCGACTGTGGGACGGCGGGCGTGAGCGAAGAAGCCGGCGGACTGCGGGCATTCTTTGAGAACGATTCCCAGGGTGTGTCCCTGTTGCAACGGTTCGCCGAGTTTTCTCCCGAGTTTCGCCAGGAACAAGCCACCGATTGGGAGCGCGTTACGCGCGATGCGTGGCCCCCGGTCTGCGTTGGCGAGCGGTTCTATCTGGTGGCACCCTGGGATGCCGCCGCGCCGGCGCCGGCCGGCCGATTGCGTCTGGAGATTTATCCCGGCATGGCGTGTGGAACCGGCCGGCATCCGGCGACGCAGTTATGCTTGCAGGCCCTGGAACAGTACGTGATGCCGGGCGCCTGGGTGTTGGACGTGGGCTCGGGATCGGGCATACTTTCGGATGCCGCGGCGCTGCTGGGCGCGGGGCGGGTGATCGGCTGCGACGTGGATGCGGACGCGGTTGCGATCGCCCGCCAACGCGTGGATGTACCGATGTTCGTTGGGTCGGCCGAGGCCGTTCGCGCGCAATGGGCCGATGTGATTGTGGCCAATATCGACGCCGCGACGCTGGAACGCATTGGGCCGGAATTGCAGCGTGTCCGTAAAAGGGATTCCAAGCTGATTCTTTCCGGTTTTCCGGAAGCGGATGTTCCCTTGGGTTTTTCGCCGAAAGCGATACTGAGCCTGCAGGAATGGCGCTGCTTCATCTGCTAGCAAAGTGATAACCTCGGTCTTTAGGAAGGAGCTTCCACTATGAGCGCGCAGGAATTGGAAACGATCATCGGCATGCTGCGAACCGCGGGCCCAGACCTGGCGGCGCCGCCTCCGCAAGCACGCGAGAATTTCGACGCAATGCTGGGGGCTATGCCGGTGGCCGGCGATGTGGTTTTCGAGACGGCAACTTTGGGAGGCGTTCCGGCCCGCTGGTCCGCGACGCCCGGCGCGTCCCAAGAGCGGGTTGTGCTGTACCTGCATGGCGGCGGCTACCTGCTGGGCAGCTCACAGGGCTATCGGCCTCTGTTCAGCGAACTGGCCCGGGCGGCGGGCGCGCGCGGATTGGCGCTGGATTATCGGCTGGCTCCCGAGCACCCGTTTCCAGCGGCGGTAGAAGACGCAGTGTCGGGCTATCGCGCGCTGCTGGGCCAGGGAATCGCGCCAGGCGCCATTGCTATCGCGGGCGATTCCGCGGTGGCGGATTAACCGTGGCCATGCTGGTGGCAGCGCGCGATGCCGGCTTGCCGATGCCGGCGGCGGCGGTAGCGATTTCTCCCTGGGCCGACCTGGAGTGTACCGGCGCCTCGATGTCCAGCAAGGCCGCGGACGATCCGTCGTTGAACCATGAGGGATTAATCGCCATGGCGGGCGCGTATCTGAACGGGGCGTCGCCGCGCAGCGCGTTGGCCTCGCCGCTCTACGCCAATTTGGCCGG
>DATHNM010000452.1:0-3145 GCA_035486095.1 Bryobacteraceae bacterium | reverse complement strand
CTGGTGTCTCAGAACCCGGGCGATCAAACCGACGATGTCATCGAATTCAAGGATGGCCGGGTGTTCGAACGTCATTCCGAACCGCGCCGCGTGGGCGGGCGGACGGAGGGACGAGTATGGGGTTTTCGAGATGTGACGGATCGGATGCGCGCCGAAAATGCGCTACGCGTGCGTTCCGAGCAACAGGCGGCCGTGGCTGTCCTGGGCCAGTCGGCACTCACCGAGACCAGGCTGGATTCGGTGCTCGAGACCGCCAGCGTTCTGGTGATGCGAACGTTGGGAGTAGATCGCTGCAACATTTTGGAACTCAGCGAGGATGGGGAATGGTTCCTCACAAGGGCCGGCGCCGGGAGTGGCTCCGGTCAACTGGATCGCCGGACCCCGGCGCAAGATTCGCAGGAAGGCTTCACGCTGCACGCCGAAGCACCCGTGATTGTGGAAGATTTCAGCAAAGAAGAACGGTTCCATGGCTGGAGTTTCCTGGAGCCGGGTTTGACCAGTTCGGTTAGCGTCGTGATCGCAGGCGACCTCCAGCCTTGGGGAGTGATGAGCGTGGGATCGGTGGCCCAGCGCAAATTCACTAATGAGGACATGAACTTCCTGCAAGCCATGGCGAATGTGCTGGCTTCGGCGGCCCAGCGGCAGCGCGCGGAAGCCAAATTGAGCTTGGCCAAAGATGCCGCCGAAGCGGCCAATCGGGCCAAGAGCGAATTCCTGGCAAACATGAGCCACGAAGTGCGCACCCCCATGAATGGCATCCTGGGGATGACCGAACTCGTTCTCGACACCGATCTCACGCCCGAGCAACGCGAGAATATCCATATCGTGCGCACATCCGCGGAAGCTCTGCTGACGGTGATAAACGATGTTCTGGATTTCTCAAAGATCGAGGCCGGGCGGCTGGAACTGGATGAAACCGCGTTCAACTTGCGCGACTTCATCGATGAAGTGATGCGGTCGTTCGCGCTCCCCGCGCACCAGAAGAATCTGGAGCTGGCCTGTGACGTGAGATCCAGCGTGCCCAGTATTTGCGAAGGCGATCCTACGCGGCTGCGCCAGGTATTAAACAACCTGGTGGGAAATGCGCTTAAGTTTACAGAGCGAGGCGAAGTGGTGTTGGAGGTAGATGCGCCCATGCCTGCCTCGGACGGCAAGGTGCTGCTGCATTTTGTCGTCCGGGATACCGGCATCGGCATTCCGTCGGACAAACAGAAGCTGATTTTCGATCCTTTCTGCCAGGCCGATTCGTCCACCACTAGAAAGTACGGCGGGACGGGCTTGGGGCTCACCGTATCGGGCCGCCTGGTTCACATGATGGGTGGCGAAATATCGGTGCATAGCGAACCCGGCAAAGGCAGCGATTTCTACTTCACAGCTTTAGTCGGACTGGCTTCGGCAGCCGCGGTTCCCGAAAACACCGATGCAGTACAACTGGCCGGAAAGCGCGCCCTGGTTGTGGACGATAACGCAACTAACAGACGCATCCTGGACGACATCCTGCACAGTTGGGGCTTGGAAGTAGTCACCGTGGATGGAGCGCGAGGGGCGCTGGTGGCGCTGGATGAATACCGGAAATTGGGCAGTCCCTTTGAGTTGATGATTACCGACGGGCAGATGCCGGAAACAGACGGTTTCCAGTTGGCCGAGAAAGTGAAACAAAACCCCAACTTCGCGTCCCTGGTGATCATTATGCTGACCTCCAGCGGCCAACGTGGCGATGTCCAGCGCTGCCGCGAAATGGACATCTCGGGGTACCTGACCAAGCCCGTGCGGCAGTCCGAATTGCGGGAGGCCACTTGTGCGGCCTTCTCGCGCCGCATGGCGGGACTGGCTGGTCCTGCAGTGGTAACCAAACATGTACTTCGGGAAGCCCGGGCCGCGGCCAGCCGGCGCATTCTGCTAGCCGAGGACAATCATGTAAATCAGATCCTGGCTGTTCGGCTGCTGGAACGGCGCGGCCATCGGGTAACGGTGGCGCAGAACGGGCGAGAAGCCGTGGAGCTTCTGGATAAAGACCAGTTTGACCTGGTATTGATGGACGTCCAGATGCCGGAGATGGATGGCTTCGAAGCCACCGCCGCGATCCGCCAAAAGGAAGAACACAGCGGGCGCCGTACCCGGATTTTGGCCATGACCGCGCGCGCCATGAAAGGCGACGAGGAACGCTGCTTATCGGCCGGAATGGACGGCTACATCGCGAAACCAATTCATGCCGAGGAGTTGTACCGGCTGCTTGAGCAGACCACCGACGCAATGCCGGTCACTGGGTTGTCCTGATGATGGTGCGCGAAGGCACCGGCTCCCCAGAGGCTGCAAAAAAAAACGACCGGTCGCGTTTATTCGCGTTCATCCGCGGCTATAATCCTTCCCTTGGCATCCAATCGCAATCGCCGCCCGCGCCATTCCACCGTGTCTCCAACCAGGCCGGCGGCCCAGATCGCGACGCCCCACAGGTCACGCAACGGAACTAGATAGAAATATTTCCATACATCTGGACTCCGAAGAATGCACCAGCCGCACGTGATCGCCATCGCGTATCGGACGGCCAGCAGCGCTGCCGCCAACCACCACACCCCGGCAGCGGCCGCAGCCACTGCCCATAAAGTTGCGAAAGTCACTGGGAGCCCCGTATAGCCTGCGCCGCGGGACAGCCGGATGGTGCGAGCCCAGCGCAACTGGTGCCGCCAAGCCGCGCTCCACGATTCCGCGGATAACCGGGTGCTCACCACCACCTTCGAAATCAGGTTGCGCAGCCCGAGTGCGTGGAGCCGGCGTCCCAGCTGATAATCGTCGGCCAGATAATCCGCGATGGCTGCGAATCCGCCGATGCGCTCCAGATCCAGTCGTCGAAACGCCAGCGTCGATCCCAGTCCGAATTCCGAGACACCAACGAAAGGCGCGACTAAGGTGCTGGGTGCGAAATCGGTGGCGATGGCCAACGCTTCGAAGCGGCTCGGCAGGTTGTCCGCCTCGGCCCGGTAGAGGCAGGTCACCAATCCAATGGATGGATTCACCAGCGGCGCTGTGACATCGTGAAGATAATCTGGAGGAACGGTAATATCGCTGTCGCTCACGATCAGCAGTGGATGACGAGCTTCGCGCGCCAGATCCATCAGCACTCCAACTTTGCGGTTCGGCGCATCCT
>DATHNM010000451.1:0-19989 GCA_035486095.1 Bryobacteraceae bacterium | reverse complement strand
CGTTCCAAAAGATCGAAGGGTTCACCCGACACCATCATCGTCATCACGCCCAGCATAGAGACGTCAACGTGCTGGCCGATTCCGGTGCGCTGCGCCTGGTGGATGGCCGCCAGCACGCCGATTACTCCAAAAAGCGGCGCGGTAAGATCCGCGAAGGGTACGCCGATGCGCACCGGCGGATCGCCTGGGCCGCCGGATGTCATCATCACTCCGCTGAGCGCCTGGATGATCGCGTCCATGGCTTTGCCGGTGCCGGGATCGCCCTCGCTGCCAAAGCCGGTGATGGAACAATATACGATGCGCGGATTTATTTCCTGGGCGAACGGGTAGCCCACGCCCAGCCGATCCAGCGTGCCGCGGCTGAAATTCTCAACGATCACGTCGGAGGTTTTCACCAGGTCAGCATAAACGCCACGGGCTTCGGGATGTTTTAGATTCAGCGTGACGCCGAGCTTATTGCGCAGGCGATTGAGAGCAGAAACCGAAATATCGTCTGCATGGCGGCGCGCAAGCGTTCCGCCTTCCGAGCCCAGGTAGGGCGCATTGGAACGGCAGGTATCGCCTCCGCCGATGGGGTTTTCTATCTTAATGACCTGGGCGCCCAGCCCGGCCAGCAGCAGTGTGGCGAAAGGGCCGGCCAGCGCGGTGGTCAAATCCAGAACTGTAACGTCTTCCAGCGGGGTGTTTTTCATGAACGCCGGCGATGGCCCTCTACGGCAGATCGATATTCATCCGAACCCGGCTCTCGAGACAACCTGGCTTGAGGATTAGCCTGTCACTTGCCATTGTCTTTTGCCAGACTGGCTTTCATTTTCTTGCCGTCCGTCTCGGTGAAATATCTCGCGCTGACGGCTTTGTCCACGGACTCATTCACCTTGCTCGCGCGGTCTTTCGCCGATGGGTAGAGATGCGAAATACGAGCCGCGTCAAATGGGACAACGTGGCCCAACTCGCGGCATGTGCCTGGTCCGGGACTGGTGGTCACCACAGTTTCCAGGGGCGCGTCCACCCAAGGGTTTCGCACTCCTCCTAAAGCCTGGCCGAATTCATCCATCACCAGTGCTCCGTCTCTTATCTCGATCCGCGCTGCCTTGGGAGGAAGGACGCCTTTGGCCACCCACTCATCCAAGTTCCGGTAAGCTCCGTGAAAAGCGTACATCAGCAACGGCTGGCGGCTCAGAGGGATCTCCGGATCGCATTTTACGTTGAACGGCCAATCCGGGGTGCCCTGAGCCAGCCCGAGAAGGTTCTGCTCGGCGAACGATGGCAGCCCTGAATAGGCGAAAGCGTCAATGTGAGCGGCTCCCGCAATTTCATACAGGCGATAGCGGCCTTTTGGATCGTCGCTATCTGGTTTGCGAACCTTCATGGAGTCGGGCACTTCGCCTTGCGCCGTTACCGAAATCACCGGCACATCAATGTCCTTGATCTGGCGTCGAGCATCGGTGGCGGCAATTGCCGGCGCGCACTGATTGATCCGCGCGGGCGCCGGCGGATTGCGAACCAGATAGCCGTCGTAAACGGGCTTTCCATTCGCCAGCCGGGATTGATCGTGGAATGCATTGATGAAGGTAGTAATGTCACCGGCTTGCGTAGTCATGAAGACGCGCCCGACGTTTAATCCAGCCATGGGTTCGCCGGATTGGCCGCTCTTGAGTGCCGCGGCGACCTGGCTGTAATAGTCCCAGCGCAATCCCTCTTCAATCGCGGATGGGCCGTTCTTATCGGCGCCGGGGCAGGTGCCGGCCGGTGTTGGATTGTCCATGCTGAGCACTGCGTAACGGGTGGGATTAAACTTCTTGAGGGAATTGAGAGCGTTGGGAGTTGTCAGACCTACCCAAGCGTCGCCATGCTCCAGAAAGTAGTCGCGCCCATAGCCCCACATCATTGGCCAGTCGTAACGGCGGGCCGCGTTGGTAACCTCCACGATGACCGTTCCGCTAAAACGCGCCGGATTGGAGGGTCGGCGAACCAGGATGCGGTTGGCGTAGGGGACGTTCGACGTCTTCACGGTCACCGTGCCGTCCGCGGCCCAATCATAGACGTTGGCTTTACCACTGAGGATGAATTCCTCCTCCACGTAGCCGAACTTGGAGAGGTCGGTGGGCTCCACGTTATTGGCTGCGGCCATGAAAGGGACAGAATCCGCCGTCACGGGAATTGGACCACTTGATTTAGGGACCATAACGGCTTGCGCGCAAAGAATGGCGCCAAGACCGGTGATGAGCACTGCAATTCGCAAGGATTGAGGAAGGGAGATTGCTGACTTCATGGCTTCACCTTTTCGTCTAGACCCGCTACCGAGCCTGAATTCTATCCTACTTGACCTCTAGCAGTTGTGTAGCGCAGGCGCACACGCTGGTGCTTGCGAATATGAGAGGGACTTTTTCATCAACCGCTGGAAAGTCGTGCATGCTAGAGAGGTGACAAGCGCAGTGAGCACGGGCGTGGCAGTGCAACTGGAGCAGGTGCGGCGAGTGTTTAACGACAGGCTCGTGGTAATCGCCGGCATGGATCTGCGGATCGATGCAGGCGAATTCCTGGCTGTGCTGGGGCCTTCGGGCTGCGGGAAATCGACGTTGTTGCGGATGCTGGCGCGGTTGGACGAGCCGGACTCCGGTCAGATCCACATGGAAACGCCGAGCGAAAAGCGCTTCCAGACAGCATTTGTATTCCAGGACGCGAACCTTTTGCCGTGGCGCAACGTGTTGGATAACGCCGCATTGCCGCTGGAATTGATGGGCGAGGCGAAAGCCGTCCGGATGGAACGGGCCCGCGCCGCCTTGGAACAAGTGGGCCTGGACGATGCACTGGATCGCTATCCGGCACAGTTATCGGGCGGAATGCGGATGCGGGTATCGCTGGCGCGCGCGCTGGTTACCGAACCCCGGCTGCTGTTGCTGGACGAGCCGTTTGCCGCGCTGGACGAAATCACGCGCTTCCACTTGGACGTGCAGCTGCGTGAGCTGTGGCAGCGCCGCGGCATGACGGTGATCTTCGTGACGCACTCCGTGTCCGAGGCCGCCTTCCTGGCCAACCGGGCAGTGGTATTGGGAAGGAGCGGGGGAGCGATCAAGTTGGATCGCAGATTGGAATTGCCGGCGGTTCGCAACAATGAATTGCGCGGCGATCCACGGCTGGGGCAAGAGATGCGGCTGCTGCTGGGAGCGATCGAAGAATGAGGAAGACGCTGTTGCCGCCGCTGATTCCCCTGGTTGTCTTTACGCTCCTGGCTGAATTCCTGGTGCGTGAAGGCTTCGTGCGAGGGTACCTGGTGCCCGCTCCCTCAGCAGTTCTGCGCGCCATGGTCTCTGGCCGGGTGGAGTTGCTGCACGCGCTATTGTCCACCTCCGCCGGTTCGCTGGCTGGATTTGCCCTGAGCGCCGTGACCGGCATCGCGATCGCAATATTATTGTCCAGCTCACGCGGCGTGCAAAGAGCGTTTTATCCCTACGCGATTTTCTTCCAGACCGTGCCGCTGATCGCGGTTGCGCCCCTGCTGGTGATCTGGTTTGGATTCGGCATCGAGACCGTGATCGCGTCGGCCTTTGTGGCATCGGTGTTTCCGGTGATCGCCAATACTCTGAGCGGAATTCTTTCCACCGACCTGCCGTTGCGCGATTTGTTCAAGCTGTACGGAGCATCGCCGCTGGTGACGCTGTTCAAACTGCGCCTTCCCGCGGCACTGCCGCAGGTGTTTACCGGACTTCGAGTATCGGCGGGACTGGCGGTGGTGGGCGCCATTGTGGGCGAATTTATCGCCGGTGGAGGACTAGGTTCCGTGGTGGAAGTGGCTCGCACGCAGCAGCGCATCGATAAAGTTTTCGCCGCCGTGCTGCTGGCGAGCTTGTTAGGGCTGGGACTGTTCGGATTGATTAATCTGTTCAGCCATCTGATGCTGCGGCGCTGGCACGCGTCCGAACAAGCTCATTGAGCCCCATGCGCTTGGTATTCTGACGCCAGATGTATCGAAGAACATTTTTGAAAACCGTGCCCGCGTTTGCGCTCTTAGCGGCATGCGGCAAGTCCGCCAAAACGAAGCTGGCCCTGAACTGGAAGCCGGAGCCGGAATTCGGCGGGTTCTACGCGGCGCCCTATTCCAAGCATGGGCTGGACGTGGAGATTCTGCCGGGCGGCACGGGCACTCCTACGGTGCAGATGGTAGGCGCCGGCTCAGTGGATTTTGGAATTGTTTCCGCCGATGAAGTAATTCTCGCGAGAAGTCACGGCAACGATGTGGTGGCGCTGTTCGCGGTTTTTCAGGACAGCCCCACCGGGATAATGGCGCATGCCTCGCGCAACCTGACCAGCATTGGCGATGTCCTGAAGGATGGCACCATTGCGCTCGAAAGCGGCCTGCCTTTTGCGCGCTTGCTGGAACGGAAATATGGATTCAGTCACGTTAAAGTGGTGCCATCGCCCGGCGGAGATATTACATCTTTTCTGCATGACGAAAAGTTCGCGCAGCAATGCTTCCTTACCTCTGAGCCAATCGCCGCACGCAAGCAGGGCGCATCGGTCAAGGTATTCGCGGTTTCAGAAATCGGCTATGACCCCTATACGACGGTCTTGGCGATAAGCGGGGATTCGTTACGCAAAAATCCGGATCGGGCGAAGGCCATGGTGGCGGCGGTGCGGGATGGGTGGCGCGCGTATCTGGACGATCCCAAGGCGGCGAACCAGCAGATGAACCAGTTGAACCCCACCATGGATTTGGAGACATTTGCCGAGGTAGCCGACGCGCAGAAGCCGTTTATCGAGACCGATGCCACGCGGCGCAACGGGTTAGGAACCATGTCTCGCGAACGTTGGGAAACTCTGATCGCCCAATTCAAGGATTTAGGCGACATTTCGCAAACCATCCCGGCCGATGAATGCTTCCGGATGTTGTAGCGAAATCCAGTTGCTCTAGAGGACAGCCTTGCGGCGGCGCGCGAACCACAAGCCGGCGATGCCCAGGACCGTCACGGGAAGCGTTAGCGGTTCCGGAGTGACGGCGGTCTCTGACGTAATGCTTCCGGTTGTTTCGGTGATATCAGGCGCCAGACCGAGGTTGTATGTGAGATTACTGCCGCTTCCCGAGATTAAAACCGTTGAAACACCGCTCGCTAAAAACGATTCGACACTGCGGCCCAGACCCAGAATAGTCGCGTCGCCCACGCCACCCGGGCCAGTGCAGTTATAAGACCCGGCGCTGCCGGTGCTGGTGCAGCTTCCGCTGACCACCCAAAGGCCGAAAAATTCGTACTGCAATCCGTGCTGAATTGTTATGTTACCCGGCAAAAAAACTGTGGGCAGCGTCGGTGCGTCCAGCAGATCCGAGGATGTAAGCGGCGTTCCATTGAACGTCAGGCTGAACGACTCCAAACCATCGGCTGCATCGGCATAGGGGCCCGATCCTCCCGCCGTGGACTCCAGCGCCGGATCATAAGTGAATTGGCCATTTCCAGTTTCGGCGCCAATAGCAATGCCGTAATTCACGGTAATGGGGGAGGCTGTTAAGCAAAAAGGCAGAGCTGCCAACAAAGCGCCCAACCCCAGCCAACGCGCGGAATTGGTTGCAACCTGACGGCAGAAAGAATACAGCATGCCGAGATTATAGGGGAAATTGGCAGGACTGACAATCGCTGTTGGTACCGTCTTCTCCAGTACGCGGTGCGTCCAACCAATTGAGTACTGCCAGTACTAAATGGGCATTTCTGGGCCTTCTAACTAAAAGTCGCCGGAGGTATCATTGATAAATCGAATTGGGCGTTGCTCTTTTCCGGCGTGTATCCGGTGTGCGTCAGTTCGGTGTTTGGACGGAGGCGAAACGGATGAATATCACGCGTTGGATGACGGTAGCGGCGCTAGGCATGCTGAGTTGCACCTGGGCGCAAGCGGACAGCGCGCACTTCCTGATTAATCTGGAAGGCTGGGATAGCCCGCAGGAATTCACCTTCATTCCCAACCAGCCCATCCCAGACGATCTTAGCCCTTGCCTTCCCGCGGGCGACATCTGCGGCGATGCTTCCATCCGCATCAACAGCGGCGGCGGAAGCCCTCCCATTCCAGGAGAGTTCACCTTCAACTCGGACCAGGTGGATGCGAATGGAGATATCTTCTTCCAAAACGACAGCGGAGTTTTGTTCTCCACGGTCGAGATTACGGTTACCTTGAATGCCGATGAAGTGAACGATCCATTTAGCTGCTTCGGCGGGAACATTTTCCAACAGTGCGGATTTCTTCTGAACAACAATCAGGGAATCGAGACGCTGGACACGTTTTTCTATAATCCATTCACTCAAGGCGGCGGCATTCCCAGCGCTACGCCAGAGCCTTCGCAATGGATTATTCTGATGCTGGCGTTTCTGGCGATAATCGTTGTGCGGTCGCGCAAGGCGATTGCTAATTCGTTTTTCGCTCAAACTCAGCGATCAGTTTGTTCAACTCGGGATTCGTAGCCAGCACCTTCAGCTCCGGATCGTTCTTAGCTAGTTCCACCGAATAGCCGCTCTGCAACGCCAGCCGCAAACTGGCCAGGGCATCGCTCGATTGCGCCGCCGTGGCTTCGATCACCGCTTCCTTGTACATGAGCTGATTGTCCTTGGAATCGATGCCGCGGGCGCGATGGATAAAATCGAGGCCCTTTTTGGAATCTCCGCTCTTGGCATAGTAAAACGCCAGGTCGCCCAACGTGCCGGCATCCTGCGGATTCACCCGTAGAGCCTTGAGCGCCAGCGCGATGGCCTGTTGGTAAGAGGCCTTGGCCTGGTCATTTTGCCCAGACAGGCGGTAAGCATCTCCAAGATCGCCCACTACCTCATGATCGTTGGGGTTCAAAGCTACTGCCTTCTGGAACATGGTGATCGTGTCGGCGCGATGCCCCAGATAAAGATAGGCCATTCCAAGATTCAGATAGAGGTTTTCCGACGGTTCAATTTTCAGGGCTTTTTCAAAAGCGACGATGGCATTGTTCCATTTGCCGGCCTGTAAATTAACGTTCCCCAGGTTTTCATACCCCAACTCTAAATCCGGCGCCAGATCCACCACCCGCTGGAAAGCGCCCAAAGCTTTTTGATTTTGGCCGAGCTGGAAGTAAACCGTGCCCAGCTTGTTGTGGTTGAGCCAATAGTAGGGGTTGGCATCAATTGCCTGCTGGTAAGACTGAATAGCGTCGTCGGCTTTTCCAGCGGCCAGGTAAACATCCCCCAGGCGGCGATGGCCTTCATCTGAATTGGGCGCCAGTTCCAGCGCGCGCTTCAGCTCTATGATGGCCTCGGTGGTCTTGCCGGTGGCCCGGTACACATTGCCCAGGGCAAAGTGGACTTCCGGAATCTCGTCGTTGAGCGTTTGCGCGTGCTGCGCGGCGCTCAGCGCCTTTTGAGACCAGGCCGGGTCTGGATTCAGGTTGTACATCACCAGGCTGGCATCCGCCAAACCAGCGTAGGCCAAGGCGAATGCGGAATCCTTCTGGATGGCTTGCTCATACAGATCCACAGCCGACTGCACGCGTTTCACGTCGCGCTTCCCGCGCAGAATATCGCGCCCTTTGAGATACAGCTCATAAGCCGCGACGTTGTCGGTAGGGCGCAGGGCGTTTCGCGCCAGCTCTTCGTCGCTGGCTTTCAAGTCGAGCGCGGTGACCAATTCGTTATAAATCTGATCTTCAATGGTCAGCAGATCCTGCCGCACGCCGGAAAAATCCTTGGTCCAGAGTTGCTTGCCCTTGGCGTCGCTCAAGCTGAGCACGGCATCAATCTTGTCACCAGAGCTTTGCAGGGTTCCCTGAACAACCAGCTTGGCGCCCAACTGGCGCGCAATCTTGGTCACCGGATCCGCGCTATCGATTTTGTCCGCAGCGGAGGGCGAACGCAAGTGGACGTTCTTCATCGAAGACAACTTTCCAGAGAGCGTCTCTATCACGCCCTCGGCTTCATAGTGCAGCGTGGGATCGTTGCCCAGCACGCGCAGCGGCATTACCGCAACGAACTTGTCGTTGGCTGCAGTGGCGGCGCGTTTCGTGATGACGATGGGGGAGCGGCCCAGCACAAACTCGCGCACCGGGCGCACGGCCAATCCGATGCCCAGCAGCAAAACGATCCCCATGGCGGCGAACATCCATTTGGAGTAGCCGGTCTCTGCGATGCGCAAGCGAACGATGCGCGTGGCTGGAGTGCCGGATTCCAAATCCTGCAATAATTCCGTGGCGTTTTGATAACGCAGCACGGGATTTTTCTCCAGACATTTCAGAATGATGAGGGCCAGATATTCCGGCGTCTCAGGATTCAATAGCCGTGGATCTTTGGGCGTCTGCTGAACGTGCTGGAACATCACCTGCAACGACGATTCGCCGGTGAAGGGCACTTCACCGGTGGCCATTTCATACAGGATCACGCCCAGCGAGTAGATATCGCTGCGATGATCGGCCGCTTTCGATTCGGCCTGTTCGGGCGACATATAGCGCGGCGTGCCCAGCACTTCTCCCGCGCGCGTCATGGCGGTGTTGTCGGTGTCCAGCGATTTCGCCAGACCAAAATCGGAAATGTAAACGTGATCGTCCACTTCGATGAGCACGTTGCGCGGCTTCAGATCGCGATGCACCACACCTTCAGCGTGCGCCGCTTCCAGAGCTCCGGCCAGCTGTTTGGCGATGTTCACCACGCGTTCGGTCTGCAGCTTGCCCATCTTGGCAATGGCCTCGTGCAGATCCATGCCCTGGATATAGGCCATGGAAATGAACTTTACGCCGCCCACATCGCCCAGATCGTGAATGCGGAGAATATTACGGTGTGAGATGCGGCTGGCCAGCAGTAACTCCTGTTTGAAGCGCTGCAAAGAGCTGGCATCACGGGCCAGTTCGGGCCGGATCAGCTTGAGGGCGACGGTACGATCCAAATCCGTATCCAGCGCTTTGTACACCTTGCCCATGCCACCTTCGCCGATCTCAGATTCGATGCGATAGCGCGGTCCGAACTGCGAGCCAGGCCCCAGGATTGATAGGGAAATGGCAGACGCGTCGGACGAAACCGCGCCGATGGTCTGGCCGGCGTCCGCGTGCTGGGTGGTCTGCGGTTTCCCCGCCAGATCGTCCAGAATCTCGCGAATGGATTGATACCGCTTGGTGACGTCGCGTTCCAGGCACTTGCTCACCACCGCGCCCAACGAGGCCGGGATGCCTGGATCGATCTCGGTTACCGGTGTGGCCTGCTTCTGGACGCGCTGCAGCAGCTTGGCCATCAACGTATCGGCTTCGAACGGCAAACGGCCGATGAGCATTTCGTAAACGATGATGCCCAGGCTGAACAAATCTGAGCGGGCGTCTACTTTCTCGGCGCGGGCTTGCTCGGGGGACATGTAATCCGGAGTGCCCATGAGCACGCCGGTGCGGGTTAAGCCCGCCAGTTCCATGGAACGCGCCAGTCCGAAATCCATCAGCCAGACGCGGCCGGCATCGTCCACCATGACGTTCTGGGGCTTCAAATCGCGATGGACCACGCCCTCTACGTGCGCCGCTTCCAGCCCCAGGCAAATCTGCTGGAAGATGGGGATCACTTCAGTGGCCGGCAGTTTTCCGCGTTCCACCAGGATGCTCTTCAGATCGCGGCCCGGGATGTAATCCATGGTGATGAACTTGCGTCCATCCGCGCTCCCGAGATCGAAAATCCTTACGACATTCTTATGCGTTACCTGGCGTGCGAGAATCAGTTCCTGCTTGAAACGGCGGAGGATATCGGGATGCCCGGCAAGTTCCGGACGAATCACTTTGAGCGCCACCAGGCGATCCAGCTCGTGATCGCGAGCTTTGTAAACCGCGCCCATGCCGCCTTCGCCTAATCGCTTCAGGATTTGGTAGCGGCCGCCAAGAACGAGACCCTCTTCCACTGGGGCGCTGGGATCAGAAGCCCCGATTCGCTGAATTGGAACAGACCACCCGGTGCCGCCTACGGCCGTCGCGGCGAGGGAAACATCGCTGAAAACCTGGGTGACATCGGGATCCAGAGGCGAGGAAGGGGAGGCGTCGGCCAGCAGGGTGGCGCTATCGATCCCAAACGGGGCGCTGCACTTGGAGCATAGACGTGACTCGGGTGGATTGCTCGTGTGGCAGGATGGACATTCCACCATAATCACCAAACCTTGGATTTCTGGGCCTGCTTCCAAGTTAACGCAGAATCACCAGTACGGCAAACCACCGAAGTACTGGCTAGGTGGATGAGCCACAATATCCAAGGCCAGCAAACCAAGCCCCAAAAAAGCTGTCGCGCATGTCGAACCCGGAAACCGGGACGCATGCGCGACGCAAACTTTGGCTAACGAATAAAAACGGCTAGTTAGCTCTTCTTGTCGGTATCGGCGGGGGCTTTCTTCGCCTTTTTCTTCTTGGCCTTCTTTTCGGTCTTGGGCGCATCCGCCGGCTTATCCTGGGCGAACAGGCTGACGGTTCCCATGAGGAACGACAGGCCGAGCATCAAAGTCATGATTTTCTTCATTTTGAGATCTCCTTAGGTGTCAGAAGCTATGTCGATAACTTCAGCCACCATCATTTCAGCCGTAGATGAACCCAACCTTAAGGGGCTATTAAAAGTGCTTCATTTCCGATGCCGGTCACAACTCTTGCCGGAGAGCTAAGAATGATCGCAAACTATTGATACATCTATAGTTATATGTCTTGTTGCTGCGTTAGTCACCTCATTCCGGTGCTTACCTCTCACATAGGATTGTTAGGGAATGCAGAAAGCGCAGTTGGCTAAACGTCTGGCCCGGGAGTCTGGTATTTCCACGGTTGCGGCGGCGGACCAGTTGGATAGCATCCTGACCGCGATCCTGCGGCGAGTACGGCGCGGTTATAGTGCTTCACTTCCAGGCCTGGGAACCTTCCTACCCGGACCGAAGCCGGAGTTTTACTTCGAACAGGGCCTGCCGTTGGGGGCCCGGCGCGTAAAACCTCCCAAGATACGGAAGGCGTCGGCGTGAGTAATCCGGGAGCAAACGCGGCTCTCACGCGGCGCATCGCACGCGTTCTTCGCGAAGCTCTGCTGCGCGGTGGATCGGTGGAAATAGACGGCCTGGGCACCTTGTCGCCGGGAGGCAAGCATGGCTTTCGCTTCGTTCCGCAGAACCAGCCGCGGGTGTTTATCGCGTATGTGCAGGAAGATCTTTCATTCGCCAGGAAGCTCTATCGCGCTTTCGAGGAGAACGGGTTTCGACCCTGGCTGGATAAGAAAAGATTGATGCCGGGACAGAACTGGCCGCGGGCCATTGAAACGGCCATTCAGACTTCCGATTTCTTCGTGGCGTGTTTCTCGCGCCGGGCCATATCGAAGCGCGGCAGCTTCCACAGCGAGCTGCGCTACGCGTTGTTCTGCGCGGCGAAAGTTCCGCTGGATGAGATTTTTCTGATTCCCTTGCGCCTGGACGAGTGCATGGTGCCGAACCGCATCTCGAAACAGATTCAATACCTGGATCTGTTCCCCGATTGGGAGGCGGGCGTAAGCCGGTTAATGGCCGTGATCAAGGCGCAGGATCAGGGCCGCAAGCGCAAGCGGCTAGCGCTGGTGGGCTAATTTCTTTTTGATGGATTCCGCGTCTTTGGCGTCCGGAGAGAGCGCCAGGTATTTCGTGTAGGCTTCTTCAGCCGCCTTTTTATCCTTCAGCTTCTCCGCACTTTCACCGAGTCGCAGAAAGGCCTCGGCAAAGGTCGGGTTCCAGAGGGTAGCTTCGCGAAAACGGCTGGTGGACGCTTTGTAGTTACCCTTCTTGAAATAGTAAAGGCCCACCTTGAGATCCTTCTCCGCTTCCAGGGGATTGAAGGAGTATGTTTTGGGAGCCAGGCTCTCGTCTTCTTCCGGCGGCTCCTGATCCTGCTGCTGCGGGGATTTGGGTTGATCCGGGGGCCTGGTCTGAAGCGGCTTATCTTGACCCGCAAGGATCCCGGCCAACAGGAACCCGATTGCTACTCTACGTACCACAATTTCAAGTATAGCGAGGACCAAACACGCTGCGGAACAAGCCAATCATACCGGCAAAGGCCTGGTCAGTCACTTCCGGATCGTAGCGCGAGCCTTCGTCGCGCATGAAGGCGTGTTCGGCGGGGTAGAGCGTGGTGGCATAGCGGACGTTTGAGTCGCGCAGCTTGCGATCGATGGCGGCGCGCCCGGCTTCGGGAACGTGCGGATCGGCGCTTCCAAACACCATAAGAAGCTGGCCGCGGATCTCACCCGCGCGGGCTAGCGATCCGGCGTCTGCATCCTGGCCCAGCCTGCCATCGTGAATGCCGGTTCCGTAAAAGCACACCGTGGCGCGCACATCGGCCTCAAGCGCGGCCCGAAACGCCAGATGGCCGCCGATACAAAAACCCATCGCGCCCAACTGGCCTGGGGCTACCTGCGGATGCTTTGCCAAATAGTTCAAGGCCGCTCGGCGATCTTCATCGAAATGGGCGACGGGCGTTTTGGCTGCGTCATCTTGGCCGCGCGTTTTTCCCGGGTCGTCGAACGGAATGGCCAGTCCAGGCGGCTCAACTCGATGATAGATCTCGGGCGCAGCGGCCACGAACCCATAGCCCGCCAGGCGGGACACCGAGCGCAGCATGGTTCCGGTGAGCTGGAAGATGTCCGAATAGCAAATGATGCCTGGATACTTTCCCGCTGCTTGCGGTGCGGCCACGAACATACGCATGGGCGAGCCGCCTGCCGGGATGTCGATATTTTGCGTCGTGATCACCATTTGCTGCATGATACGTCACGCTAGGGGTCACCGGCGCCCCGCCATCTTACCGGCCGTCTGCCAGAGCGTTCTCCTGCGACAATAGAAGCAGCCCCCTCGAAATGGAACTCCGGGAAAAAGCCGCCCAACTGCCTCTGCTGCCCGGCGTGTATCTGTACAAAGACCAGTACGGCGAAGTGATCTACGTGGGCAAGGCCAAGAACCTGCGTGCTCGCGTGCGCAGCTATTTCAATGACGACCGCCTGGCGGAGCGCAAGACCGGCAGCCTGATCGCCGACGCCCGCGACGTTGAATACATCCTGGTAGATAACAACAAAGAAGCGCTGGCGCTTGAAAACCAGCTCATCAAGCAATGGAAGCCACGTTTCAACATCCTGCTGCGGGATGACAAGACCTTTCCGTACATCAAACTCACCAAGGAGAAGTATCCGCGGGTGTACGTGACGCGCCGCCTGATCAAGGACGGCTCCACTTATTACGGCCCCTATTTCCCCGGAAACCTGGCGCACCGGTTGGTGAACTTTATTCATCGCCACTTCAAGATTCCCTCCTGCAAAGTGGATTTCACGCGAACGCACACCCATCCGTGCCTGGAGTTTCACATTCATCGCTGCCTGGGGCCTTGCGTGGCGGGCTTAACCACCGACGATGCTTACGCCGCCGCCGTTCGCGACGTGAAGCTGTTCCTGGAAGGGCGCCATAAAGACCTGGCTCGCGATTTGCGCACTCGCATGAAGGCCGCGTCCGAGGAAACGCGCTTTGAAGAAGCGGCCGGTTTGCGAGATCTGGTGGCCACCGTGGAGGAGATGGAAGAGAAACAGAAGATAGCCGCCGCCGAGGGCGAGAACGTCGACATTCTGGCTTATCATGCCGAGCCGCCGCTGGTGGCCGCAAATCTTTTCCACCTGCGCAACGGGCGCATTGTGGACCGGCGCGAATATTATTGGGAAGATCTGCTCGATTTCCAGCCGGATGAATTCTTCTCATCGCTGCTCAAGCAGATTTATCTGGACGAGCAATATATTCCCAGCCGCATCCACGTGCCGGTGGATTTCGAGGATCGCGAGGCGCTGGAGGAACTGCTCAGCGAAAAGCGCGGCCACAAGGTGGAGATCCTGATGCCGCAGCGCGGGCAGAAGAAGGCGCTGCTGGATCTGGTGGAGACCAACGCCAAGCACGCCTTCCAACAGCGTTTCCGCATCATGCACCCGACATCGAAAGCGATGCAGGAGGCGCTGCAGGATGCACTGGGGCTTCCCGATCCGCCCAAGCGCATTGAATGCTTCGATATTTCGCACATTCAGGGCACCGACAAAGTGGCCAGCATGGTGGTTTGGGAAGACGGCCGCATGAAGAAGTCCGACTATCGCAAGTTCATCATTCGAACGGTGGTAGGCAACGACGATTTCGCCTCCATGCGCGAAGTGGTGACGCGGCGCTATGCGCGGCTGCAACAGGAGAACAAACCTTTTCCAAGCCTGATTCTGATTGACGGCGGGTTGGGCCAGCTGCATGCCGCGGTGGAGGCGCTGGAAGCGCTGGGAGTGATCAACCAGCCGGTGGCGTCCATCGCCAAGCGGGAAGAGATCATTTACGTCTACGGCCAGGAAGACGAGCCCATCAAGCTGGATCAGTATTCGCCGGTGTTGCACGTGATTCAGACGGTGCGTGACGAAGCGCATCGTTTTGCGGTGACGTTCCATCGAACGCGCCGCGGCGCCGCGCGCCTGACATCGGAGCTGGAGCAGGTGGACGGGATTGGCGCCAAGACCATCGCCAAGCTGTTGCGGGAATTCGGCAGCCTGGAGCGCGTTCGGGAAGCGCCCGCCGAGGAACTGGCTAAGGTGATCGGCCGCGCCGCCGCGCGCCGGTTGCGCGATTACTATAATATCGCTGGAGCGGGCGAACTGAAGGTGTTGAATTAGTGCAGTAAAACGGCTCCAACCGCGGTCCTACCACGCCTTTCGCTGCATCGGCGCCGATTGCGAGGACACCTGCTGCGTCGGTTGGATCGTCAACGTCGATAAACCCACTTACGAAGCCTACCAGCGCTGTGACGATGCGGAGCTGGGTCCGCGGCTGCACGAACTGGTGACCATCAACCCAGCCAGTTCCAGTGATGATAACTACGCCCGGATCAATCTGAACGGGCCGGCCTGTCCCTTCCTGACAGAAGGCCTGTGCGCTATTCAGAAGACGCTGGGCGAAGAATACCTGTCGATGATGTGCTCGGCGTATCCGCGCGTGCAGAATGTGGTGGACGATGTGCTGCAGCGCTCGCTCGATTTGTCGTGTCCAGAAGCGGCCCGCATCGTGTTACTGGATCCCCAGCCGATGGAGTTCGACGAAGAGGAAGGCCCGCGGCATGATTCGCGGCTGGGGCATTTGTCCATCCTGCGTACGTCAAATGGCCGCTCTAACAAACCCTACCAGCATTTCCGGGCAATTCGCGGCCTCATCATCTGGCTGCTGCAATACCGCGCCTATCCTCTGTGGAAGCGCCTGATAATTCTCGGCTCACTATGCGACCAGCTGCAGCAGATGGCGGAGGCGGGAAGTAACGCAGGAGTTCCGGAAGTTCTGGATGTGTACCGCGACAGTATTGGACGCGATCTGTTTGGCCAGGCGCTCAACGCTTATAATCCCCGGCCGGCCGCGCAACTGGAGCTGGTGCTGGAGTTGATTGTCGGGCGGATCAGTTCCGATTTCACGGCCCCGCCGCTGCTGGCGTGTTACCAGAAATTCATGCAGGCGATGGAGTGGACGGTGGAATCGAGCATGGACGACATCGGCCGGCGTTACACCGCGGCTTATGCGCAATACTTCGAGCCGTTTCTCAGCCGGCATGGACATATTTTGGAGCATTACCTGGTGAGCTACGTTCATCGCACGCTTTTTCCGCTAGGCCCGCAAGAAAGCAGCCGGGGATTGAGCGTGCAGAACATCGGCCAATCCATCAGCGATCAATGCCTGGCGATGATGGTCCACTACGCTATCGTGCAAACCCTGCTCATCGGCATGGCCGCCTGGCACAAAGACGAATTCTCGACCGCGCACGCCATTCACGTGATCCAATCTTTTAGCAAGGCATTTGAACACAGCCCTTCTTTTCCGGAACGGGCGCTGAAGATCCTGGGGGACAAGGGTATGAAGAGCGGTGCCGGGTTGGCGATATTGCTGCGGAATTAGTCCGGCTAATGCCGGAAGTGCCGCACCCCGGTGAACAGCATGGCGAGACCCAACCGGTTCGCGGCTGCGATCACCTTTTCATCCCCCACTGAGCCGCCCGGTTGGATCACCGCCGTGATGCCGTGTTTGGCGGCTTCTTCCACGCCATCCGGGAAGGGAAAAAATGCATCCGAGGCAAGCACCGTACCGGCTAGCGGCAGCAGGGCTTTCATGGCGCCCACTTTTACTGCATCCACCCGGCTCATCTGCCCGGCACCCACGCTAACCGTCTGCCCGTCGCGCGCGTAGACGATGGCGTTGGATTTTACGTGCTTGGAAACTTTCCACGCGAATTCCAGGGCGCGCCATTCGTCTTCGGTAGGCGCCCGCTCCGTCTTCACCTGGCAGTCGGCGCGTTCCAGCCTGTGCGTGTCCGGGGTCTGCACCAGGTAGCCGCCGCTGATGGATTTCAGCAGGGACTCTTCAGGCGCCCGTGACACCGCCAGCAGCCGCAGGTTTTTCCTGGCAGCCAGCAGCTCGCGCGCGGCGGCGTCATAGCCCGGCGCCGCGATTGCTTCGATAAAGGTCTTCGAAATCTCCTCGGCGGTTTCGCGATCCACCGCGCGATTGAAGGCCAGAACGCCGCCAAACGCGGACACCGGATCGGCCTCGAAGGCCCGCCGGTAGCTTTCGGCCAGCGTGGCTCCTTCGGCGCATCCGCAGGGGTTGGTGTGTTTGATGATGGCCGCCGCCGGACGGTCGAATTCGCGAATCAATTGCCAGGCAGCGTCCAGATCCACCAGGTTGTTGTAGGAGAGTTCCTTGCCCTGCAACTGCTCGGCGCTTCCGATGCCACCCTGGCGATTGGAATAGAGCGCGGCCTTTTGATGCGGGTTTTCACCGTAGCGCAAATCGAGCGCGCGGGGGGCGCGAATGTCCAGAAAAGCGGGCAAGCCGGATTCGTCTTCGGCGCCCACGCGTGCCAGACGCGCGCTGATGGCCCGGTCGTAGGCCGCTGTCAAAGCGAAGGCTTTCTTGGCAAGGCCCCACAAGGTAGGTTCACAGAGGCTGCCTTCACGCTCGTGCAGCTCTTCCAGAATCAGCGGATAATCGTCGGGCGATACCACCACAGCCACGTCCTGATAGTTTTTGGCGGCCGCTCGAATCAACGTGGGGCCGCCGATATCGATGTTGGCGATCAGTTCGGACAAAGGCACGCCCTGCCGGGCCGCCACTTTCTCAAACTGGTACAGATTCACCACCACCATATCGATCAAGGGGATATCATGCGTGGCCAGTGACTGCATGTGCTCGGGATTGGCGCGAATGGCGAGCACGCCTCCAGCCACGCGCGGATGGATGGTTTTGAGGCGGCCGTCCAGCATTTCGGGAAAGCCGGTGAGTTCGCTCACCTCGCGCACCGGCACTCCGGCCGCTTCCAGAACGCGCGCCGTGCCGCCGGTGGAAATGATCTCGACACCCAGATTGCGCAACCCCTGCGCGAACTCCGCGACGCCTGTTTTGTCGGTTACGCTGATGAGCGCGCGTTGGATGGCGGGCATGCCTTTACAATAGTAATCGTGTCTCATCCCGTAACGTTAATTCCCGGCGATGGCATCGGGCCCGAAGTGGCCGAAGCAGCCATGCGCGCGGTCAACGCCACTGGCGTTTCTATTAGCTGGCAGCGTGCCGATTTGAATGCCAGCATCATCTCGAAATCCGGCCAGGTGCTCCCTCCACATGTGACCGAATCTATGGAGCGCACCCATGTGGGGCTAAAAGGTCCGGTGGGGACGCCCATTGGAGGAGGATTCCAGAGCGTCAACGTAGCCTTGCGCAAGCATTTCGATCTTTACGCCAATGTGCGGCCGGTGCATTCTCTGCCGGGTCTGAAGACGCGCTTCGACGATGTGCAGATCGACATGGTGATTTTCCGCGAAAACACCGAGGATTTGTACTCGGGTCTGGAACACGAGGTGGTAAAGGACGTGGTCACCAGCCTCAAAGTGATCACGCGCGTGGCGTCCATTCGCATCGCCGAATATGCCTTCGAATTCGCCCAGAAGGCCGGGCGCAAAAAGGTGACCGCCATCCACAAGGCCAACATTATGAAGCTGGCCGACGGCCTGTTCCTGCGCTGCTGCCGCGAGGTATCGCAGAAGTTTCCCGACATCGCCTACCAGGAGCTGATTGTGGATAACGCATCCATGCAGCTGGTGATGCGGCCGCAGACTTTTGACATTCTGCTGCTGCCGAACTTGTACGGCGACATTGTTTCCGATCTGGCGGCGGGCCTGGTTGGCGGGCTGGGGGTGGTCCCGGGAGCCAATATGGGAGACCACATCGCGGTGTTTGAAGCAGTCCACGGCAGCGCACCCGACATCGCCGGAAAAGGCATCGCCAATCCCACCGCGCTCATGTTGTCGTCCGCTCTGATGCTGATTCACTTGGGTGAACATTCCGCGGCCACCCGGTTGCGCACCTCCATCGAGCGGGTCTATGCGGAGCAAAAGCACCTGCCGCCCGACGTCGGCGGGAGCGCGTCGACCAATGAATTTACCGACGCCGTGATTGCTAACCTGGGCTAGCGTCGGGAAATTGCGGCATTCGGCGTGCTTTACGCTGCCATGGATGCCATCGGTTGAGACCAAGTATTTCGGGACGTTGCCGTGCGCCGCGGAATCGGTCTTCGATTTTCCTCGGGGCCTGCCCGCTTTTGAGGACGAGAAGACATTTGTGCTGATTGAAGCGCCGCGCGGGGAGGGGCTGGTTTTCCTGCAGAGCATGACGCGCGCCAGCCTGTGTTTTGTTGCGTTTCCCATCCAGCTGGTGGATCAAAACTATCAATTGGCAATCGCTCCGGAGGATCTGGAAGACCTGGGGCTGGACGCCGGGTGCCAACCGGTATTGGGCGGCCAGGTATTGGTGCTGGCGCTGCTCTCTCTGCGCGACGAATTGCCGGCCACCGCCAATTTAATGGCGCCGATTGCACTGAACGTGAAGACCGGCTGCGGGGTGCAGGCCATTCGGCGCGATTCCCGCTATTCGCACGAGCATCCCGTGGCAGTGCGGCCGGCCGGCGAGGAAGCATGTTAGTTCTACGACGCCGCGCGGGCGAGTGCGTGCTGATTGGCGACGAAATCGAAATTGAGCTGCTGGCTGTCACGCCGCAGGGCGCCAAGATTGGAATCCGGGCGCCCAAGGAAACCATCGTTTTGCGCAAAGAGCTGAAGATCACTCAGGATCAGAACGCCCAGGCTGCGCTGGGCCCGGCAGTGAAAGATTTGGAGCAGGCCATCAAAAAACTGCGGCCGTGAATTCAAGAACCAATCGTTCTCCCCGATAAGCAAGCTGAGCACTGAGAGAGGCTCTGATCAACTCGAGCAGGAAGCCTGAGGGTGGAGATTGCCGTCTACCGGCGGTGATCTTTACGGTAAGCAGGTCCGTGCTTGAAGTGGATCAAGCCTTTCGAGGGCGCCAAAGGCGCTCCGGATCCTGAAGGTCCAGGATCTCGAGTGATCAAATCTAAGGAGAAATACCATGGGTTCGTCTTTTAGCATTCTCACCAACGTAGCTTCCTTGCAGGCTCAGAACTATCTGGCTGCGAACCAAACTTTCCAAAACAAAACCATCAACGAAGTAACATCTGGCCTGCGCATCGTCAACAGCGGAGACGATGCGGCGGGGTTAGCCATTGCCAACGGCTACCGGTCTGATGAAGCGGTGTTGACGCAGGGTATTCAGAACGCCAACAACGGCGTGAGCACGCTGCAGATCATGGACGGCGGAATGAGCAACATTTCGCAACTCCTGGACCGGGCGCGTACCCTGGCCACGCAATCGGCATCGGGAACATTCACCGGCAGCCGAACCGTGCTGAACGATGAATTCCAGAGTGTGCTGGGTGAAATTGACCGGCAGGCACAATCCATCGGGCTGAATCAGGGCGGAACTTTCGCCAAGAACCTTTCGGTGTTCATCGGGGGCGGCCAAGGAACTACCGCTGCCGGAGTGATCGCGAACGGAACGGTTTCAGTGGATCTGGGGACGGCCACGGTGGATACGCAGAGCCTGGGCCTGAAAGGATTCACGGCCGGCTATCAGGTGGCTTCGGGC
>DATHNM010000450.1:0-16591 GCA_035486095.1 Bryobacteraceae bacterium | reverse complement strand
GGTCTCGGCTTTCCGCATGAGGAGTGGAACAAGCGCACCGAGGAGTTTTCCGGCGGTTGGCAGATGCGCATCGCGCTGGCCAAGCTGCTGCTCGAAAAGCCCAACCTGCTGCTGTTGGACGAACCCACCAATCACCTGGATCTGGAGGCGCGCAACTGGTTGGAGCAATACCTGGCCAACTACCCGTTCGCCTTCGTGCTGATTTCGCACGACCGCTATTTTCTCGACGTCACGGTCAACAAAATCGTCGAAATCTGGAATCGCGGAGTGCACTTCTATTCGGGCAACTACGAAAAGTTTCTGCGGCAAAAGCAGGAGCGCATCGAGCAGCTGGAAGCCGCGTATCGCAATCAGCGCGAGCGCATCGAGCATCTGGAGGCTTTCATCAACCGCTTTCGTTACACGGCCACCAAAGCGAAACAGGTGCAGAGCCGCATCAAGGAACTGGAAAAAATTGAACGCATCGAGCTGCCTAACGACGAGAAGACCATTCACTTCTCGTTTCCACAGCCTAAGCCCAGCGGCCGCGTCGTCGCCGAATTTCACAATGTGTCGAAAAGCTACGGCGACAAGTTTGTCTTTGGCGGCGTGGACTTTATCATCGAACGGGGCGACCGTATCGCGCTGGTGGGCGTGAACGGGGCGGGGAAATCGACGCTGATCAAGCTGCTATCCGGCAGCGAACCGCTTTCGAGCGGCGAATATCGCCTGGGCCACAACGCCGAGGTGGATTATTTCGCTCAGGATCAATATAAGGAGCTGGACCCCAACTCGCGCATGCTGGATGATTTGCAGGGTGAGGCGCCGCGCTCCACCAATACCGAACTCCGCAGTCTGCTGGGGTGTTTTCTGTTTTCCGAAGACGATGTTTTCAAACGCATCGGAGTGCTTTCGGGCGGCGAGCGCAATCGTTACGCTCTGGCCCGTATGCTGCTGCAGCCGTCGAATTTTCTGCTGCTCGACGAGCCCACCAATCACCTGGACATGCGCGCCAAGGACGTTTTGCTGGAATCGCTTGAAAAATACAGCGGAACGGTGGTTTTCGTTTCGCACGATCGCTATTTCATAGACAAACTTGCCACGCGAATCTTCGAAGTCGGCAACGGCGAGGTGAATGTCTTCCCCGGGAACTATGAAGACTACATCTGGCGCAAGGAGGGTAAGAAAGTCGATCTCGATCTCCCCACCAACGGTCATGTCGCCGCCGATCCCCAACCCCCCATCCCCAATCCCCAGCTGTCGGCGAAGCGAGTGAATCCAATGCACGCAAAAAAGCGGCAGGCGCGGGCCAAGGAACTCGAAGCCCAGATTGCAGCGTTGGAAGCCGAAATAGCCGGCGACGAAGAGAGCCTGGCTAATTTTGTGAGCGCCGAGGAAACCATGCGCGTTGCATCGCAACTGGACAAGCGCCGGGCTGTATTAAATACCCTGCTCGAAGAATGGGAACAGGCGTCGCAAGAAGTATGAGCGACTTTCAGGAGCAACTGGCGCATCTGCGCAAGCGCATCGCCAGGATCGATAAGAAGTATTCACGGCCAGTGGCCAAGGCTCCAACCCCCAAGCCCCGTCCCCCTATACCGGCTCCCGAGGACTGGCTGCACGGCGAAGAGGTAACCACCGCGCACGGCGTGCACTACGAAACAGAAAGACTGTACGAACGCCAGCGCCGCCACGGCAGCGTCGGCATCGTGGATCTGGAAAGCCTGTCGCACAATCTGCTGGATGCCATCTCGAACGGCCAGATCCGCGGCATTGCGCCGGACAAATGGTGCTTCCTCGATACCGAAACCACCGGTCTGGCCGGCGGTTCGGGCACCTATGCGTTTCTGGTCGGCGTGGGGCGCATCACGCCGCAAGGTTTTCGCGTGCGGCAGTTCTTTATGCGCGACTTCGGCGAAGAAGCCAGCCAGTTAAGCGCCCTCACCGAGCATCTGAAGCAGTTCGAAGTGATGATCACCTACAACGGACGCACCTTTGATCAGCCGCTGCTGGAGACGCGCTTCCGCATGGCCAGACAGCGCACGCCGTTCAGTTCGCTGGAACATTTGGACCTGCTGTTCGGCGCGCGCCGGTTGTGGAACCTGCGCTTCGACAGCTGCCGGTTGGTGGAACTTGAAAATCAGATCCTGGGCGTGGAACGCCAGGGCGATCTGCCGGGCGAACTGATCCCGTACGTGTATTTCGAATATGTGCGGACGCACGAAATCTTTCGCTTGCTGCCGGTGTTTCATCACAACGCCATCGACATCCTCACGCTGGCGTGCCTGACGGCCATTGTTCCGCGAGCATTTAACGCGCCGGACCAGGCCGAGTTTTCGCACGGCGCCGAAATGATCGGGTTGGCGCGCTGGTGGCGTCAAGCGGAGCAACACGAAAACGCACTGGCGCTGTTTCGGCAGGCCATCGGGAAGAATCTGTCCGATGATCTGTTGTTTCGAACGCTGTGGGACATCGCGGTGCTGGAAAAGAAGCTGGGCCGCGAACTTGCGGCGCTTCCGGTGCTCACCGATCTGGCCGCTTCGCGCAATCCCTGGCGCACGTCGGCTTTCGTGGAGCTGGCGAAATATTACGAACGGCGCGAGCGCAACTACGCGCTGGCATTGGAAATGACCCGCAGCGCCCTGGAGCTGGAACCTTCTGAAGCGCTGCAGCGCCGGGCGGCACGCCTGGAAAAGCGGGTAGCGGTTCCAAAAACGTCGAGGCTGATATGAAAACATTTTTGCTGTTGCTGGTTGTGGTCGCTGGTTTGACCGGTATCACGGGTTGTGCCAAGCCGCCCAACCTGGACGTTAGTTTGAGCCTTGACAAGCAAAGCGCCGATCTCATTTTCGTGAAGGTGAAGGTGGTAAACACCGAGGACCGTGCCACCGTTCCCATCGCTATCGAAGTCACCGGCCAAACCGAGACCAATGGCCATTGGGAAAAGGCCGGCACCATCCTGCATCCCGCCGCATTCGTGCTGAATCGCAAGGAACAGCGGGAGATCACCAAGCTGTGGAGAGTTCCGGCCGATGCCGCGCGAACCACGCTGACGGTGAAAGAACAGGAGCGCGGGTTTTTGTTAAAAACAGAACGGGCGGAAAAGGTATTTGCCGCGGCCGCGCCGGCTACAGCAAAGCCTTAAGCTCGCTCCAGGCCAGGCCCTGCGATTCGGCCACGCCAGGATGCGTAATGTGTCCCGCATACGTATTCACGCCCACGCGAATCGCCGCATTATCCCGGCAAGCCTGTTCCAGTCCCTTGGCGCACAATTCGGCCAGATAAGGAAACGTCGCGTTGGTCAAGGCATAGGTGGAAGTGTGCGGCACCGCGGCCGGCATATTCGATACGCAGTAATGCAGCACGCCATCGACAAAGTAAATGGGATCGGTGTGCGTGGTCGCGTGCGATGTTTCAAAGCACCCACCCTGATCGATGGCGACATCCACCATCACCGCGCCCGGCTTCATGGTTTTCAACATATCGCGCCGCACCAGCTTTGGCGCGGAAGCTCCGGGAATCAATACCGCGCCCACCACCAGATCGGCGTGGCGCACCGCGTCGCGTATGGTGAAAACGTTCGATGCCAGCGTGACCACCTGGCTGCTATAAATGTCGTCCAGGTCGCGCAGACGGTCCAGGCTGCGATCGATGATGGTCACCGCCGCGCCCAATCCAACGGCCATCTTGGCTGAATTGTGGCCCACCACGCCGCCGCCCAGGATCACGACATTCGCGGGAGCGACGCCAGGCACGCCCCCCAACAAAATTCCCCGCCCGCCGTTGGGCCGTTCCAGATATACCGCGCCCACCTGCACCGCCATTCGTCCGGCCACTTCGCTCATGGGGGTGAGTAAAGGCAGCGAGCCATCGGCTTCGCGGATGGTTTCGTATCCCACCGAGTTGACCTTGGCTGCCACCAGCTTGCTGGTGAGTTCCGGCAGAGGCGCGAGATGAAGATACGTGAACAGTATGAGACCGGGGCGAAAGTGCGGGTACTCGGAAGGCTGCGGCTCTTTCACCTTGATGACCAGGTCGGTCTTGCTCCAAACATCGCCAGCCGAGGGGAGAATTTCCGCACCTGCGTCGACGTATTCACTGTCCGGTATGGAGCTGCCGGCGCCGGCTTGCATCTCTACCAGTACGCGATGGCCGGCTTCGCGCAAGGCCGTCACGCCGCTCGGGACCAGCCCGACGCGCGTTTCGTGATCCTTAATTTCCTTAGCGACGCCGACGATCATTGAGGAGGATTGGAAGGCGGCTGGGCAGGCGTACCCGTCTGCGGCGTGGAATCCGATTTGGCCGTCAGGCGCTTGGGGCCCAGGCCCAGAGCGATGAGTGAAAGCGAATTGATCTTGCCGTCCGGCATCAGACTTTGGTCGGCCTGAAAGCGTTTGAGCGCGTCGGCGGAATCGGAGCCCCACTCGCCATTGGGCTCGCCTTTGTAGTAACCCTTGCTCGCAAGCGCCTGCTGGATTTCCTTGTAACGATCCGGTGTGGGGGACTGTTGGTAAGAGCGCGGGGCGCGGCGCGCGATCTTTCCCTTGCTGCGAGCGCTGCTGGTCTTCGTGCCCTTCACTGCAGCCGTTTTCGGCGTGGCTGTGGTGCCCTTGTGCGCTGGGGTGGTAGATGCGGCAGTGGTCCCGGCGTGGTGGCGTTTATGCGGTTTGGCAGGCGTGGCGGCCAGCGAAGAACACGCCAGGGCGATGATCGCAGCTGCCGGAAGGATTGCTTTGAACACTAAACTATATTGTAGAACGGTCCGGCGCCCCTACTGCAATTCACGCTTTTTCTTCTCATCCAGCGTCCGGCGCAGGGTGGGTAAAACGGCGAGGTCCTTTTCCCCGGCCAGTTCCTCTTTGATAGCAATCAGCGTCTCCAGATTGTTCCGAGCAGGTCCAGGGGGCCATACCCCGTGACCAGATTCAGATGACCGGCGGATGAGAGATGGCTGCCGTTTGGTTTCAGCCGGCGCTCCGGTTGCATGCGAAAGACGGCGTTCATGGTTTCCCAAACCGGTAGCAGGCGAGCGACGTTCGCGGCGTCGCGCGAATGGACCACATCGATATCGAAAGTGTCCACGGGAGCGCCGTTCAAGACAGCCGCCAGCCCGCCTACCACGATGAATTCGACACCGCCCTCGTGCAAGGCGCGCATGGTTGCAATCAGCTTACGTTCCGGCATTCAATTCGCGAATCGACAGGATATCGTTCACGCGCTGTTCGAGGAATTCCAGGCGCTAGGCGGGTGTGAGCGACAACATCCAGCGGATTAGCGTCAAATCCACGCCATCAGGACTGTAGTCGGTAAGCGGAGCCTCATCGTCAATCGCCATGTTCTGGAACAAGCATAGCCGTTCACACCCGCCGGGCATCGTTTGTCGCGCGAGTGAAGCGTTTGGCCAGCCATTGGATGCGGTCTATAAGTTCGGGCGGCTCGCGTACCTCGAAGTCGAAGCCGATGAGCGCCAGGTACAGCGAAAGATGATCCAGCGAAGTGGCTCCCATCTTTAATTCACAAGTGTGCCCATCGATGGCCTCCAGCGTCCCTGCGCCGGGCGGCACGCGTTCAGCGGCCGTCTGCACGGAAACATGCAGGATGATCCGTGCCCGATGTGGATACGGGGCGTAGGCCACGCTCTTGGACACATAGGCGGCAAAATCGCCTTCCGGCGGCTGGCGCGGCGTAAATCGCTGCCCGGTTGCGATGCGCGATTCAATACGGTCTACGCGGAAGGTCCGCCAATCGTTCCGTCCCACGTCCCACGCCACCAGATACCAGCGCCTTCCCGTGTACACCAGTCTGTGAGGTTCCACGTCGCGCGTGCTGGCCGCACCGTCGCGGCTGCTATATCCGAACTCCAGCTTCTGCGAGTCGCGGCAGGCGCCCGCAATCACAGATAGCGTTTCAGCATCCACCGTTGGGCCGCTATTGCCCAGCGGCACGATGAAGGCTTGCAGCGCAGAGACCCGGCGGCGCAAACGCGACGGCAAAACCTGCTGCAGTTTCGCGAGCGCGCGCACAGACGCTTCTTCGATTCCCGTAACGCTGCCGCTGGCAGACGTTCGCAAACCCACCGCCACCGCGACAGCCTCCTCGTCGTCCAGCAGCAGCGGCGGCAAAGTTGCGCCTGAGCCCAGTTGATAGCCGCCCCCGGCTCCTGAAGTTGAGTTCACCGGGTAACCCAGGCTGCGGAGCCGGTCCACATCTCGTCGTAAAGTGCGCGCGGTAACTTCTAGCCGTTCGGCCAGCTCGGCGCCTGACCAGTAGCGGTGTGCCTGAAACAGCGACAGCAAGCGCAGCAATCGTGCCGAGGTCTCCAGCATGCTTTTAGTCTGCCATTGATTGAGGACCGAAGCTGTCCGCAATGCCTGTTATCGTTCTCCAGTGGAGTTTTCAAGAGAGGACAAACAATGTCGTTCAGCCAAACGTTGTTACCGGAATTTGACGCCGAAACGAAGAACACTCGCAAATTGCTGGAGTGTGTTCCCGATGGCAGGTTCGATTATCAACCACATCCGAAATCGATGACCCTTGGCCGGCTGGCCACGCACGTGGCGGAATTGCCGGCCTGGGCCATCTTCACGCTGGAGCAGGAAATCTTTGACCTGCAGCCTGATTTCAAACCCCACATCGCGGAATCGCGTGCCGAGTTGCTGCGTATATTCGATACCAATGTAGCCGAGGCGCGAGCGCGAATTGCAGCCGCCAGCGACGAAGACTGGCGGAAGACGTGGACCTTTAAGTTCGACGGGAAGACAGTGATGTCGAATCCGCGTTCCGCTGTTATGCGCAGCACCATATTGAACCATCTGATCCACCATCGCGCCCAACTTGGGGTTTACCTGCGCCTCAACAACGTGGAGTTTCCCGGCATGTATGGGCCCTCGGCGGATGAAAAGATGACGCAGTTTACAACCGCCTGAGCCGTCGCCGGTTACTTCTTGGCTACGGTGTCCGCAAGTTCCGTCCGGAATTGGGCTGCCTTCCCTGGTTGTTTCAAAGCGTCATAGATAGTGACCAGATCTTTGCGCGCGGATTGCAGCCAACTGACGGTGGGGCTGGTTTGTTTCAGCAGCATGTTATAGCCGGCCAGCGTTTCGCTTTCCGCCTCCGCATAGCGCTTTTCGCCAGTGAGAGCGCGGCCGAGCTTGATCTCGGCAATCGCTCGAAACTGATGAGTGGGCGATAGAGTCACCGCATAGCACTGGATTGCCTGGCGAAACATCTGCTCGGCGCGCGAATAATCCTTCTGCGCCAGATACACGCTCGCTAGATTAGACAAAGCCAGCCCATAAAGATAATGGCGTTCGCCGTAAGAGATTTTATAGATGGCAACCATGCGGCTGAATCGCGCAGCAGCGTCTTCAAATCTGCCGCGCTGCAGTGCCACGGTGCCCAGTTCATTGAGCACGTTGGCCACTTTGGGATGCGTCGCGCCGTAAACCCGTTCCTGGATCGCAAGCGCCTGCTCCACCAGATTCACGGCCTCGTCGTAGCGTTTCTGAAAAACCAGCGTGCGGCCCAGCATGGATAAGGTGGAGGCTGTCTCAGGGTGATCGTGCCCATACCAGCGCTCGTTAATTTCCAGCGCCTGGCGATACCAGCGTTCCGCTTCCTCGTAGCGCCCGCGCTCGAACTGAACCGCGCCAAGATTGATGAGGTCGTCGGCAACCAGCGGATGCCGGTCGCCCAAGACTTGCCGGTGGATCAACAGCGTGCGCTTGGTCAAGGATTCGCAAAGGTCATAGCGGCCCGCGTAGAACTGCGTATCGGCCAGTTCCTTGAGGTCCGAAGCGGAATCCAGGGGAGCGGCGCCGGACGCGGAATCCAGCCTCACGGCCTCTTCGAGGACTGGTATGGCCTTCTCATAGGATCCCTTGGCCTCGAGCACCTTTCCGAGCGCGGCCGTGGCTTTCGCGATGGCACGATCGTCGCGCGGGCGTTCCGCGCCAGCTTTCGACAATCCTTCCCGAATCAGCCGCTCGGCATCGTCCAAGCGTGCTTGATCTACGCGCAGCAGGCCCAGCGCGACCAGATTTTCCGGATTGCGCGGTCTGAGGGCCGCGTTAAACAACATGTCCGCTTTCGGCAAATCCCCAAGCTTCTGCTCAATGCTGCCCAATGTGAGATACAGCTCGGCTTGAAGTTCGGGCTCTTCCTTCAGCGTTTGTGCCTCCTGGATGCCGCGATCCACTAGCGTCACGGCCTTCAATCCTTCGGCGGGTCCGGCCGATTTATCGCCGCCCGAAAAAAGATTTAGCATGAATTGCTGGACGCGCTGCATGCGAGCCACCGCCGCGACGGCCGTGTTCCGGGCCGTTGCCAGCCGCACCGTAAAGAAGACGATCAGTGCCGTCGCGGCCGCAACCGTCAACGCGGTCGCGATCACAGCGCGCCTATTTCGCCGCACGAACTTGCCTATCCGGTAGTGCCAGGTGTCGGGCCGCGCCTCCAGTGGTTCGCCCGCCAGATAATGATCCACGTCGCGCATCAACGCTTCGGTGGATCGATAGCGCCTCTCTGCGTCCCGGTGCATGGCGGTGAGGCAGAGAACATCCAGGTCTGCCCAAAACGAACCGCGCGCGGATGCAGCCGCCGAGGGTTTCACCGGTTCCTGATCCACGATGATGCGCTCGGCCTCTCCCGGCGTGCGGCTCGAGAGATCGAAGGGCGCCGAGCCGGCCAGCAGCTGATACAGGATCACGCCCAGCGCGTACACGTCGGTAAAAATGCCCACGCGCTCCCCGCGTAGCTGTTCGGGAGCCGCATAGGCCGGGGTCATCAGGCGCAATTCGGTGCGCGTCTGGTCCACCGGCTGGCCCAGATCGTCCAACTGCTTGGAGATGCCGAAGTCCAGCAGACCGATGGTGCCGTCGGCTCGCACCAGGATATTGGACGGCTTCAAGTCGCGATGGATGATGGCGTGCCCATGCGCGTATTGCACGGCCTCCAACACCGATCGAAACAGCCGCAAGCGTTCTTCGATGGAACTGTTGTGCACGCTGCAGTAATCCGTGATGGGAACGCCCTCCACGTACTCCATGACGAACCAGGGTGTTCCATCTGGAAGCGTATCGGCATCGTACAGGCGAGCGATGGAGGGATGCTTTAATTGCGCCAGCGTGCGCTGCTCGCTGGCGAAACGTTCACGGCGAGCGGGCGACATCCAGGCATTACGCAGGATTTTTATCGCTACCAGGCTTCCAAGATCCGCGCGCTCGGCCAGGAACACGACACCCATGCCGCCCTCGCCCAGCATCCTGAGCAGACGATAAGGGCCAAGCTGCTCGGGAAAGTGGGAGGCCGGAGACTCGCTCAGTATGTGCCGCGCCAACTGCGGCAAGGCGCCATCCAGCAGTGAGCCGTCGTCGGCATCCTCCTGAAGCATGGCGAGCACTTCGGCCCGTAGCGCGTGGTCGTCGCCGCAGGCCGTGTCCAGGAAGCCGCCGCGCTCGGAATCGGGGAGATCCGCCGCTTCGAGAAACAGGCCTTGGATTTGCTGCAGCCGCGCGGTATCCATATGGATTCAATCCCTGGTCTTGGCTTCAGGCCCTGCTCACTGTGCTTTGTCTCTGAGCCTGAGTTTCAACCATGCCTTGGCGGCTCTCCATTCGCGATTGACGGTGGCTTCGGACACCTCCAGCAGTTCTGCGGTTTCCAACACGTCCAGCCCACCAAAGAAGCGGCTCTCCACCAGCAGCGCCTGGCGGGGCGCCAGCCGTTCCAGTTCCTGCAGAGCTTCTTCCAGCGCCAACAGCTGATCGCCGTCCAAAGCGGTTTCGGCGATGGCCAGATCCACGCCGGCGAAGGTCACCTGTCCGCCCCTTTTGCTGGCACTGCGCCGCCGCGCCGCCTCCACCAGCACCTGCCGCATGGCGCGCGCGGCAATCCGTTTGAAATGCAGGCGCGAAGTGGTTTCAAAAGGCGGCGACTTCACCAGCTTCAACCAAGCCTCATTCACCAGCGCGGTGGGACTCAGGGTAGAATTGGCGTCGTTCCTCTTGACGCTGGATGCCAGGCGGCGAAGCTCTTCGTAGGTGACGCTAAACAAATAGTCGAGGGTCTGCTTCTCGATTTTTGATCCAGGCTCTTGATCCCGCATGACAGCTTCTTGGGGGTTCCTGCGCAATGCGTTAGTGAAGGGTCATTATATCGTCCCGCTGTATGAACGAAGGAGACAGAGATGCGTACTAATGGATTGCGTGGACTAGGAGCACTGGTACTTTTGCTGGCTCCCTCGCTGTTCGGGGCAACTTACACCTATACGAAAATCACCGACAACTCGCCGGGCGGAGCGTTCAGCCTGGTTAGGTTTTCCACCTTTCTGATTAACGCTAACGGCACGGTTGTGTTCAGCGCCACCGGCAACGCCAACGGGATCTATACAGGCTCCGGCAATGCCATTACCACCGTCGTGGCAGACGATACCACGCATTTCGGGCTGTCCAGTTTTAACGATTCGGGCACCGTGGTTTACGCCAAAGGCGAGTCCATCTACACGGTCGCGCCGGGCGGCACGCCGTTTCTGGCCGGGAGCGGATCGCTCATTCTTTTCCCCGCCATCAACAACGCCGGCACCGTGGCGTTCGGCGGGCTCGATACCAGCATCCTGGCGCGAACCGCTTCGGGCGATGTGCAGACGCTGGTGAGCAATACCGATTTGCCCCGCTCAGATGCACTGGCCGCTCCAAACCTGGGCGGGGTCTCCATCAATAGTTCGGGCACGGTGGCGTTCTATGCGCTCAGCGTAGCAACTGGCGCGCCCTGCAATTGCGCAACTTACATTATTCAAGGCACGGGGCCGGCCACAGTGGTAGCGGCCTTTCAGGAAGGCAACGAGGCGCCCCAAATCAACGATAGTGGCGCTGTGGCGTTTGCGGGAACTTACCAAAACGTAAAAGGTGTTTTTGTGGCCAGCGGCGGACAGGTAGGGGCGGTGGTTGACCTGGGAACTCAGGTGGTTTCGCTCGGTACTAGCGTCAGCTTGAACAATAAGGGCGAGGTGGCGTACGTGGCTAAGTTCGGCATCTCGCCTTTCGTGCAAGGGGTCTTTACCGGCCCCGATCAAGTGGCCGACAAGGTGATCGGCACCGGCGACCCGCTCTTTGGATCCGTGGTTTCCGATATTTTTTATCCTCCGTCCAGCGGACGGTTTCTGAACGACAAAGGACAGGTTGTGTTCTCTTACAGGCTGAGCAACGGACTGTCTGGAATCGCGGTGGCGACACCCGTAGCTTCCACCACCCCTCCTCCCACGCTGGCGGCCAACGGGATCGTAAATGGAGCTTCGTTTTCAAGCGCTGCGCCCGCCGCGCCGGGGGCGATTGTTTCTCTGTTCGGAACCAACTTCATTTCGCAATTGACCGTGCCCAACGGCGATCCACTGCCCACTTCTCTGCAAGGCGTCAGCGTCACGTTTAACGGAACAAAGGCGCCGCTCTTTTTTGTCGCGCCGGGGCAGATCAACGCACAGGTGCCCTTTGAAGTGACAGGCGCAACGGCCAGCGTGCAAGTGTCCACGCCAGCCGGCATCAGCAACGCCGAAACCATCAATCTTGCGGCCGCATCGCCAGCCATCTTCACGGCGAATCAGAGCGGCGTGGGGCAAGGCGTGGTGGTGTTCGGCAACACCGCCACCATCGCGGGCCCGATTAAAAGCGGAACGGACTGGCACCCGGCCAAAACCGGCGACACCCTCACCATTTATGTGAACGGTTTGGGCGCCGTTTCCCCAGCCGTCAACGACGGATGGAACTCGTGCGCTCAATCCATTTGCGCGCCAGATTTGTCGAACCTGACTTTGCGCAACACCACGGTTCGTCCGGTGGTGAAGATCGGCGGCGTAACGGTGCCGGACAGCCTGATTCAGTATTCGGGTCTCGCGCCGCAGTTTGCGGGACTGTATCAGATCAACCTGACGATTCCGGATGGCATAACCCCCAGCAATCAGGTGCCGGTCTCAATTCAGATGGGGAACACAACCAGTCCTCCGGATATTTCCATTGCGATGCAGTAAACTTCCAGGAAAAGAGTCAATGAAAAAATACCTCGTAGTGTTACTCCTGTGGCTGGGGTACGGAATCGCGGCCCAGGCCGCCACCACGATATGGGCAGGCACCAGCGTAGGCCCGTACAAGAGTGTCGACGGCGGAGCAACCTGGCAGTTCGTGCCTGTCGCAACCAGCAACCCGCTCATTCAGGGTAATCCCAACGTTTTGGCCATCGCGCTTGATCCGAAGCAACCGTCCACGGTTTACCTGGTGGGCAACGCCGGCGCGCTAGCTTTCTTCACATCCACGGACAACGGCGACACATGGTCGGCGGTCACGCTGATCGGTGTGGTGGCGGGCACCGGGAACACCTGGCTTGTCATTGATCCGGTCCAGACCAATGTCATGTATTTGGGCTCGGGCGCCAAACTTCATAAGAGCACCAATTCGGGAGCCACTTGGACACTGGTAGCCAACCTGCCGAATCTTCCCGCCTCCACAGGCAACCAAGCGGCGTCGGTCCTGGGTCTGAGTGTCGATCCGAATATGTCGGGAACGGTGTATCTCACCGCTGGGCCGCTCTTCATCGACAAGAGCACTGACTTCGGAGCCACGTGGCAGTCACTCACGCGTGTGACGCAGTCGTTCGTTAGCCCCAGTCTGGCATCCGTCATCGTCGATCCGAAAAACAGCAATGTTCTGTACATCGCGAATGGCTACCCATATGTATCTGGCGACTGCGGAACGTCCGCCACAACCGAGCAGGATTGCGGATTGTTTCGGAGTGCCGATGGAGGACATACTTGGGCCAATGTAGGCCCGCCCGGCGTTTATCGGAATGTCGTGTTCGATTCAAAGACCAGCGATGTGTACGCCGCGGCCAACATTACCGGCATCGGCAGTGGAGTGCTGAAAAGCTCGGACGGCGGCAGCACCTGGAATCCGATTAACAACACGATCCCCGCTCTGATTCTCGCTGCCGATCCAACGGCTGGCGCCAGTCTCTTCGGATTCGTCGGCTATCCATCGACCTATCAGGTATACCGTTCCACTAACGGCGGCGTAAACTGGACCAGCGTTTCTTTGCCGGACCAAAACAACACAACCCCCCATATCGTTGGACTAGCGTTGCCGGCTGCGGCAGCGGTCACCCCGCCGGCGCCAATCATTTCGGAGAACGGTGTAGTCAACGGCGCAAGTTATCAACCGGGCGTGGTTCCCAATTCCTGGGTGACCATCCTGGGAACGGGTCTTGCCTCAAAGACTGACGACTGGACGAATTCCATCGTCAATGGGCAATTTCCCATCTCGGTGGACGGTGTCAGCGTGACCATCGGCGGAAAGCCGGCTTATATCAGTTACATCTCGCCCGGTCAGATCAATCTCCTCACGCCGGACCTGGGATTCGGTCCGCTCCCGTTGACGGTGACCACCGCCGGGGGCACCAGCGCCACCTTTACCGTCACCTCCAGCCAGTTCGGTCCGGCGTTCTTTGCGTGGCCCAACGGCCAGCCCGTCGCCACGCGGCAGGATTTTAGCTGGGCGGTGAAAAATGGAACCTTCCCCGGGGCTGCAACAGTCTCCGCGAAGCCCGGCGAAGTGATCATTCTCTGGGGCACTGGGTTTGGACCCACTAACCCCATCGCGCCATTTGGGGTTCTTATCCCGAGTGACACGCAATATTCAACCACCACCCTGCCGGAGGTGAAGATCAACAACACCCCGGTAACGGTATACGGAGCCGCGCTGGCACCGGGTTTTGGAGGCTTGTACCAGATTGCGATTCAGATCCCCTCGTCGATCGCTGACGGCGATTGGCCGATTCAAGCCAGCATCGGCGGAATTCAATCGCCCGGCGGCATGGTATTGTCGGTTAAACAATAGTTCTGCGCCGAGGTGTTGCCTGGGCAGGGCTAGATATTGTGGGGTTTTGTAGACACCCTCAAGATATAGTTAACTACCCGCTTTACTTTCCCCCAAAGGGCGGTTACCATAGACCCATCCCCCGAGACGATAATGGAAGGGGACGCTATTTTGCTGAAGCTCAAGCGGGTAGAGATACAAGGTTTTAAATCGTTCTTTGACCGGACCGAGATGAAGTTCGCTGGTTCGGGAATTGCGGCAATCGTTGGTCCCAACGGTTGTGGAAAATCCAACCTCAGCGATGCCATGAGCTGGGTGCTGGGTGAGCAGTCGGCTAAGAGCCTGCGCGGGGCCAGGATGGAAGATGTCATCTTTGCCGGCACGCGGGATCGCAAGCCGCTGGGCCTGGCGTCGGTGACGATGACGCTGGTGGATCCATCGGCGGAAGCGGCCAATCATGACCAGGCGAACGGCAACGGTCATACCAATGGCAACGGCCACCACAAACCAAGTGAAGTGACCATTACGCGGCGGCTATTTCGGTCCGGTGAAAGCGAATACCTGATCGACGGCAAGGTTGCGCGGCTGCGTGATATTCAAGACCTCTTCATTGGCACCGGTCTGGGGCCCGAAAGCTACGCCATTATCGAGCAGGGGCGCATCGGGCAAATCTTGAGCAACAAGCCGCAAGACCGGCGGGCGATCATCGAAGAGGCCGCGGGCATCGGAAAATTCAAGACCAAGAAACGGCTGGCGGAGGCCAAGCTGGAAGGCGCCAAGCAGAACCTGTCGCGCGTGTTCGACATCCTGGAAGAGGTGGGGCGCCAGGTAAACTCGCTCAAACGCCAGGCCTCCAAAGCCCGGCGCTACGAAGAGCTCAAAACCGAAATGATCGCGCATTTGCGCGGCGCGCTCTCGGCGCGCTACCGGATGCTGGAACGGGATGCGGCCAAGACCGCGCTCGATTTGAATCTGGCGAACTCGGAGTTCCAGAGCTTTTCCACGCAGGTTACGGAACGCGAGCAGGAACACGGCGCTCTGAAGGAGGCCTGCTATCGCAACGATGCGGAACTGGCGGAGGCGCGTCGCCGGCTAGCGGATTTGCAGCTGGAACAGGAGCGCACGCGCGGCCGGCTGGATTCGCAGGCCCAGCAGATCGGCGCCATGGAAAAGCGGCTGGCCCAGGGTGAAACGGAATCGCAAGAACTGGAGAAGCGTCACCAGCAGTTGCGGCAGGAACTGGAAGAGCATCTGCAATCGGTGGTGGAGCTGGAGGCGCAGGTCCAGTTGGCGCGCGAGCGGTTGTCGGCCAAGGCAGCGGAGCGCGAACAAATTCAACAGGCGCTGCAGCAGCGGGCCAAGACGCTGGAGGCCGGGCGGCAAAATGTGCTGCGGTTGCTGGGCGAATCGTCGGCGTTGAAGAACCAGCTGGTGCAGATTGGCGAATATTTGTCGGGGGTCGATCGCGATGCGGCGCGCTGTCAGCGCGATGAGCAGACCGCCGGGGCCGATCTGGAACGCCACGCCACCGTGAAGGCGGAATTATCGCGCCGCATGTCGGCCGGCCAGATGGAGCTGGAATCCACGGCGGACAAACGGCGCCGCGTGGAAGAGGAACTGAACATTCGCAAGCTGCAGGCGGGGGAAGCGCGCAAGCTGCTGGATCAATTGCGCACCGATGCCTCGCGCTTGAAAGCGCGCAAGGACTCGCTGGAAGAGATTCTTTCGCATCGCGCGTACACGGCGGAAAGCGTAAAGCGCTTGTTCACGGCCATGGAGCGGGGCGAGACGGAAGAGTTTCACGCGGCGGGTGTGCTGGCCGATTTCGTGGAAGTGGAACCGGCTTACGAAAAGGCCACCGAGGAGTTCCTGCACGAAGAGCTGGAATACGTGGTGGTGCAAAACTGGAGCGATGCCGAGCGCGGGATAGACCTGATGCGTACCGACCTGGATGGCCGGGCGACGTTCCTGGTGCATCCCGAAGCCGGCCAGCAGATGCGGGCCCTGGACTCGCTCTCGGGGGACGCGGGCGTGGTTGGCCGGCTGAGCGATCAACTGCGGTTCACCAACGGTTTTGCGAGCGCCCCGCGAGACTTGTTGCCTCGTCTGGCGCATTGTTTCCTGGCCAAGGATCGTCCGGCGGCGCAGCGGCTGGCGATGGAGCATCCGGAATTTTTCTTTCTACTGCCGGATGGCGTGAGCTATCACGGCCACGCGGTGAGCGGCGGCAAGAAGACCGGCAGCGGCCCCTTGGCGCTGAAGCGCGAGTTGCGCGAACTGACTGGTGAAGTGCAGGTGAAGCAGCGCGCGGTGGAGGGTACGGCCACGGCGCTAGAACAGTTGGAGCGCGAGATTGCCGGATTCAGCGAGGATCTGGAAAGCCTGCGGTCTTTACAGCAGAATCAGGAGAAAGAGGCGCTGGCGCTGGATCACGAGCACCGGCAGCTGGCCGAGGAGTTCACTCGGGCGCAATCGCGCTTGTCGGTGGCGCGCTTGGAACTGGAGCGCTTGCGGCAGGAAGGCGCGCGGGCGCGTGAACGGCAGGAACACGATCAATATTTGCTGGATGAGCGGGAGACCGCGCGGTTGGTGGAAGAGCAGGTGCTGGAACAATCCCGCGCCGATTTTGAAGAGCTGCAATCGCAGGCCCATCAGTTGGCCGAAGAACACGGCGAGCTGCGGGCAGAGCTGGCTGGATTCGAAGAACGGCAGCGTTCCGAGCGCGCCACCCAGCTGCGGCATGAAACCGGCATCGC
>DATHNM010000449.1:0-10535 GCA_035486095.1 Bryobacteraceae bacterium | reverse complement strand
AGGCCGAGGAATCTGGCTTAGATCCATCCCAACGCGGCGCCACCTGGACTTACCTGACCACCGATCAGCCTTTTGGAACGGCCACCGAACGCATGCTGCGAGGGTTGGTGCGAAAATTAGGCCATAGACGCTGACTAGAGATGCTCATCGGGCCGCCGTTCGTCTTTTTCGACTTGGGCCGCGTCTTCTGATTGGAGCCGAAGTTTGATTTTTCGGGAGGTTGAGGACCGCGACCTGATCGCCAAGGCGCGTCGGGGGCACGTGGAAGCCTACAACGTGCTCGTGTCTCGCTGGGAGAAGCGTGTCTTCAATTATCTTTTGCGATTGGTGGGGCAGCGCGAGGACGCTCTCGATCTCAGCCAGGATGTGTTTTTGAAGGCCTATCAGAATCTGAAGAAGCTGGATGACCCGGCCAAGTTCGCGGGCTGGCTGTTTCGGATTGCTCACAATGAGGCGTACTCGCTGCTGAGGAAGAACCGTCCGGAGGGCGAGATGACCGTCGAGCCTAAGATGGCCGAAGCCAGCGGGGGACTGTTCCCCATCGAATCCACGCTGGCGGTGCGAAGCGCGCTGGCGCGGCTGTCGGACGATCATCGCGAGGCGGTGCTGCTGAAGGTCTATCAGGGATTCAAGTTCGAGGAGATGGCGGAGATTCTTTCCTGCCCGGTCTCGACCGTGAAATCCCGCCTGTACACCGCACTCGATCTTCTGAAACAGACTTTGGCTCCAGTAAACACCGGAGGCGCGGAATGAGTTGCGAAATTGATTTAAAAGCTTACGTGGTTGGTGAGGCAACACGGCAGGAACGGGGCATGGTTGAAGATCACGTGCGCGGCTGCCAGGGTTGCCGCGAAGAACTGGATCGGCTGAATCTCACGCGGGCGGCTTTGGTGTCGCTTGAGGACGAGGAAATCCCGCGCCGCATCGCCTTCGTTTCAGACCGGGTGTTTGAGCCGCGCTGGTGGCAGACCATGTGGCGCTCGGGACCGGTGATGGGCTTTGCGTCCGCTGCGTTGCTGGCGGGGGCTATTCTGGTTCACGGATTTGAGCGGGCTCCATTCGTGGATGCGGCACAAATCGAGAATCGGATCGAGAGCCGGGTAAATGCACGAGTAGTCGCCGCAGTGAACGAAGCTCAGGCCAAACAGGCCGCCGAATTCGCCAAGGTGCTGAACGCCACCAAACTTCAGCGCGAAGCTGACCTCGCAACTTTTCAGCAAGCCTCGGAATATTACCAAAAACAGATGGCCCGGATGGAAGTGGCCAGTAACACCGGGTACGGACAATGAAGATAACAGCCGTTGCTCTGCTGGTGCTGTGCGCGCTGCCCGGCGTGGCCGACGGACCCAAAGTAAACCGCGGCATGATCGAAGCCATGCAGCATAGCCTGGACAACAAGCTGGCGGGATTGTGGCCGCAGGATCCGGCGGAGGTGCTGGGCTTGTCGCAGGGCACATACATTCCTGGCTATGGAGCCATTTTTTTGGGCGAAGTGAATCTGGCGCCGGCTGCGGGAATCAGCCCGTTCCATCCCAGCGTGAGCGCGGATGAGGTTCGCCGCACACACGAAAAAAAGGTACAGCGCATGGCCGCCATCCGGACCGCGATGCGGGGCATGCTGGTGGATTCGGCGCGCTCGCTCGATTCGGTTCCCGCCGACGAGCAGGTAGCCGTGGGGTTGTCGCTCTTCTATTGGAAGTGGGAAAATCGCGACGGCCTTCCCGCGCAGATCGTGATGCACGCACAGCGCAAAGCGCTGCTGCAATCGGCTGGCGTGGAGCAATCCTCCATCACGTCGGAAGAATTTTAATCAATGCGACGAGTTTTAACGCCATGCGGCTAGGCGAGATTCTGATTCAGCGTAAGCTGATCACCGAAGAAGATCTGGAGCGCGCGCTCGAATTGCAGAAGGAGCGCGGCGACAAAATCGGTAAAACGCTGGTCGACATGGGCTTCATCGCCATGCGCGACGTTTTGGCGGCCCTTTCCGAACAGCTGGACGTGCCGCTGGTTTCCATCGACACCCCGCCCTACGTCTCCGCCGAAACCGAAGCGCTCTCGCCGCGCTTCCTGCGGCAATTCCGCTGCCTGCCTATGAGCCGCGAAGACCATACCATGACGCTTGCGATGGCAGATCCGCTGGATGTGGAAACCATCGCCGCCGTGCGCCATTGCACCGGGCTCAAGATCAGCACCGTATTGGCTCCGGAGCAGGAGATCGTGGATGCGATCGACAAGTATTACGGCGAATCGGCCGCGCGCGCGGAAGCGGATTTCGAGTTTCAGGCCGGCGAAATGTCGGAGGATCTCGAACATCTGCGCGACATGGCGAGCGAGGCGCCGGTCATTCGGCTGGTGAACGCGATCATCGCGTCCGCGGTTGAAAAACGCGCCAGCGATATCCATCTGGAGCCGTTTGAAAAGGAGTTTCGCATCCGTTATCGCGTGGATGGCGTGCTCTATAATCAGGATCCGCCACCGCGCGAGCTCAAGGCCGCCATGATTTCGCGCGTGAAGCTGATGGCCAAGCTGAACATCGCCGAACGCCGTCTGCCGCAGGACGGCCGCATCAAGATCAAGACGCTGGGCCGCGAAGTGGACTTGCGCGTTTCCACGCTGCCCACGCTGTACGGCGAAAGCGTGGTGATGCGCCTGCTGGACCGCTCGGCGGGGGATTTCTACGATCTGGGCCGCCTGGGTTTCGACAAGTACATGCTCGGCCGGATGGAACACTACACGTCGCTGCCGCATGGAATTTTTTTGGTTACCGGGCCCACGGGCAGCGGGAAGTCCACCACGTTATATTCCGCGCTCAAGAAGATCAATCAGAGCGACAAGAAGATCATCACCATCGAGGATCCGGTTGAATATCAGATGGACGGGATCAACCAGCTGCATGTGAATACGCAGATCGGGCTTACGTTTGCCTCCGGGCTGCGGCACATCGTGCGCCAGGATCCGGACGTTATTATGGTGGGCGAAATTCGCGATCGCGAGACGGCCGATATCGCTATTCGGTCATCGCTCACGGGCCACTTCGTGTTTTCCACGCTGCACACCAACGACGCGCCCAGCGCCATTACGCGCCTCACCGATATGGGCATGGAGAATTACTTGATTACGTCGTCGGTGGTGGCGGTGCTGGCACAGCGGCTGGTGCGCGTGATTTGCGAGCACTGCAAGGGGGAGAGCGGCACTCGCATCGCGCCCGATGGAAACACGGTAGTGTGCTATGCCGGCCGCGGCTGCGAGCTGTGTTTCGGATCTGGCTACTCGGGCCGGATGGGCATCTTTGAGCTGATGGAGCTGGGCGACGAGATCCGGCAGTTGATCATGCGCAACGCCGACGCGGCGTCGATCACCAATGTGGCGCGCCGCAACGGCATGCGCAATCTGCGCGAAGATGGCTGGCTGAAGGTTATGAACGGCGTCACCACCGCCGACGAGGTGATGCGTGTCACGCAAGAATTCTAGTGGCGCCCGCACTCGTGCGAACGCTGGGTGTCCATCTTCTCTCGCAGCCGAACAGCGATTCGATCACCAAATAGCGATCCACCCACGCAAGGGCTTCGCCATCCGCGTTCAGCGGAGGCCAAATATCTTTTTTCATCCGGGGCGGTGCTGGTCGTGACGAACTTCCACTTCAGGGCTGTCGCATCCGATGGGCAGATTCGCACCGGCGCCATTCACGCCGAGTCCGAGCGCCTGGTCGCATTCGAACTGCGCCGCCAGGGCCTGACACCGGTGTATGTGGGAAAGGAAGCCAAGGCATCCGTCGACATCAAGCTGCCATCTTTCTCCGGGGGCCGCAAGCGCGACGTACTGTTTTTCACACAGGAAATTTCGACGCTCCTGAGCGCGGGCGTCCCGGTGGATCGAGCGCTCTCCATCACCGCGGAGTTAACCGATCGTCCCACTTTCCGCGCGCTGGTGCTGGACATTCTGCGCGTCTTAAAAGGCGGCCGGACGTTGGCCGACAGCCTGGCCAGCCATCCGAACCATTTCTCCGAGCTCTATATCAACATGGTGCGCGCGGGCGAAGCCGGCGGATCGCTGGCAGTGGTGTTCGAGCGGCTCACCGAATTCGAACGGACGCGCGACGATCTGCGCAGCTACATCATCTCGTCGATGGCTTATCCCACTCTGCTCTCGCTGGTGGGCATCGGGTCCATTCTGGTGCTCATGAATTTCGTTGTTCCGCGATTCGCCGCGGTCTTTGAAGAATCGCGCATCGAAATGCCGCTGCCCACCAAAATGCTGCTGGTGGGCAGCAAGTTTCTGCAAAGCTACGGCTGGCTGGGCATCACGCTGCTGGTGGTGTTTGCGGTCGGCATGTACACCTATGTGCGCACCGCGCCTGGCCGTTTGTGGTGGGACACTCTGCGGCTCAAAATCCCGGTGCTGGGCGACGCGCTGCGCAAAGCCGAGACCGCGCGATTCGCGCGCGCCATGGCGACCTTGGTTTCCAACAGCGTGCCCTTGGTGCAATCGCTCGCCATTGCCGGCGCCACCTTGAATAATCGCCGCATCGCTGGATCGCTGGACGTCGTGTCCCTGGGAGTAAAGCGCGGTGAAGGCATCGCCGGACCGTTGCGAAAAGCCGGCCAATTCCCGCCGCTGGCCGCGCACCTGCTGAGCGTGGGCGAAGAAACCGGCCGCCTGGATTCCATGTTTGTTCGCATGGCCGACATCTATGATGCCGACACCCGCGCGTCCATCCGTAGATTTACGTCTCTGTTTGAACCACTCGTCATCCTGATCATGGGACTGGTGGTGGGCACCTTGATTTTAAGCATGCTGCTGGCGATTGTCGGCATGAATGATGTAGCAATGTAATGAAGGAAGACGGCGAGGTAAAGCGATGAACCATAGACGTAAAGGGCAAGCTGGTGTGACGCTGATCGAAATGATGGTGGTGGTGACCATCATCGCGCTGTTCGCGGCGCTGGTGTTGCCCAAGATGATGCATCAAGCGGACCGCGCGCGCACCACTGCGGCGCACGCGCAGATCAATGCCTACTTAACCGCGCTGGGATCCTACAAACTGGACACGGGCGTTTTCCCGACCACCGATCAAGGCCTGCAATCGCTGCGCCAAAGGCCTGAGAACGTCGAGAATTGGCAAGGTCCGTATCTTCAGAAGGAGATCGAGAACGATCCCTGGAACCATCCCTACGTGTATCGTTTTCCTGGTGATCACGGAGACGAGCCCGACATTGTCAGTTACGGCGCCGATGGCCAGCCCGGCGGAGATGGGATCAATGCCGACATCGTTAGCTGGAAAAACTAGAGCCGGGGTCACCCTCATCGAGATGCTGGTGGTGGTGGCGCTTATTTCCCTGATGGTCGGCATCAGTTATCCCGCCATCACTTCCGGTATCGATTCTTTGCGTCTGAATGCGGCCACCAACGGAGTGGTCAGCTTTCTGGACTATGGGCTCAGCCGCGCCGAGCGCCGGCAGCAGATGGTGGAGATCACCATTTCCAAGCCCGATAACTCGCTCGAGATGCGATCCAGCGAGCCGGGCTTCTATCGCAAGATGGAAATGCCGGACGGTGTCTCTATCGTGCAGGTGCTGCCGCAAATGCCCGACGAGGATACCACCGTCAAGCGCAATTTTCTGCTCTATCCCGGCGGCACCGTGCCCCCACTCGGCTTGCAGTTGATCAATCGCCGGAATGTCCAGCGCGTGGTGCGCGTGGACCCCATCACGGGCGTTCCGCACGTGGAGGCGCCGCCACAATGAGGGAACGCGGCTTTACTCTGCTTGAGGTTTTGGTGGCCACGCTCATCATGGCGATTGCCGTAGCTGGGCTCATGGGAGCCATCTCAACTTCCCTGCGCAATGCCGCGCGGCTCACCGATCACGACCGCGCCGTCCTGCTGGGCCACCAGAAAATGGATGAACTGCTGATCGCCACCGGGCTCGAAAAAGGCGTGCCCTTCGAAGGAACCTGGGGTCCCGAAGTTACCGGCGGCAGCGACATGGGCTGGCGCGCGCGGCTCACTCCGTTCGAGATTCCCAAGACCCGCGGCGCCGGACAGCCGTTTATCGAGCGCGTGGAACTGGAAATCTGGTGGATGAATGGCAGCCAGCGCCGTTCGTTCCAGTTGGAGGGTTATCATCGTGCCATCCTGAGCAAGGCCGATCTGCTGGCGGTGGCCCCATAATGCGCCACAAGCAAAAAGGCGTCACGCTGGTGGAACTGCTCATCGCCGTCCTGCTGCTCAGCCTGTTATCCCTGGGCATTGTCCTCACGCTGCGCGTTGCTTTGAGCGCCATGAACAAATCGAACTCCAAGCTCATGGCCAACCGGCGAGTCTCCAGTGTGGAACGCATTCTGGACCAGGAAATCGAAGGAATCATGCCGGTAACGGCGGATTGCCAGGCCCGCCCGGGCGTCACCGGAACTAAATTGACGTTCTTTCAGGGCGAATCGCAATCCATGCGCCTGGCTTCCACCTATTCGCTGCAACAGGGTGAGCGCGGCCTGCCGATGATCCTCGAATTCCAGGTCATTCCGGGCGAAGACGAGCAAGGCGTGCGCCTGGTTGTGAACGAACATTGGTACACCGGGCCGCGCGGCGCCGGCGTATATTGCCTTGGCCTGGGAGCGGGACCCGACAGCGGACCGCGCTTTGCGCCCATTAGTATCGGACCGGATTCCTTTGTGATGGCCGACAAACTGGCCTATTGCCGCTTCAGCTTTCGGGATCTTCGCACGCCCCCTGAGCCGCCCCTGTGGCTGCAGCGCTGGGTGAAGCCCGTGCTTCCCAATGCCATTCGGATTGAGATGGCGCCGCTGGCGTCAGACCTGGGGCGTCTGCAGCCCGTCACGTTGACCATTCCGGTGCATGTGACGCGCCTCCCCCTGGAGCCCTATGAAAACGAATGAGCGCGCCCGCAGAGGCGCCGCTCTGTTACTGGTTTTGTGGCTTACTGCGGCGCTATCGGCCATTGCATTCACGCTGGCCAATACCGTAAGAGGCGAGATAGAGCGCAGTTCCACGGACGCCGATGGGCTGAAAGCTTATTATCTGGCGGAGGGCGCCATTGACCGCATGTTGGTCTACATCGAATCGGGACCCTCCTTTGTAGGTCGCGATGGAAAGCCTCGCTATCAACCGGGCCAAACTCATGTCCTGCAGCTGGATTATCCAACCGGGGTGGTGCGGGCCGAATACATCCCTGAAAATTCCAAGCTGAACGTGAACTTCGCCACGCCGCAGGAACTGGGCAATCTGATGCTGGCCCTGGGAGTGGATCCCCAGCGGGCCCAAGGCATCGTGGCGGGCATCCTGGACTGGCGCGGCGGCACGGCCGGGGGATCCTTTTCCGAGCTGGATCAATATTACATGTCGCTGGCGCCGTCTTTTCGTGCCCGGCATGCGTCTCTTCAAGAGATTGAGGAATTATTGCTGGTGCGAGGAATCACTCCGGATTTGTTCTATGGCAGCTATACACGGGATGCGGATGGAAAGCTCATCCCCCACGATGGCCTGCGCGACTGTCTCTCGGTCTTCGGCGCCTTTGGTGCCTTGGACGTGAACGCGGTGGCGCCCGAGGTTATGGTCGCGGTAGGCGTGGCTCCCGAAACAGCCGCGGCCATCGTCGCTTTACGCAAGATGGAGCCCATTCGCAACATGGGGCAACTGGCAGCGTTCGGCAACGGGGGCAAGGGTATGGGACGGCTGGGGATGTCCAGCGGAAACATCGTAACGCTGCGCGCCACGGCCTACCTTCGGCTTCCCAACGGCCAACTCTCCGATCTGCACCGCACCGTCTCGGCCATGGTCAAGCTGTTGGGGCCGGAATGGAATCCTCCGTTCCACATCCTGCGCTGGTACGACAACGCCGCGCTTTTGCAATAAGACTGCAATGACAAGCATTGATTTCGCAAAATGGCTCGCCATCGGGACCGGCATCGGGATCGAAATCGGATCCCAGGATCTAACCGTCACCGTGGTTCGGCTGCGTCCTTCGGGCGCAAGAGTGCTGGGCGAACTCACCATCCCGCATTTTCGGGAACAGCCGGCAGCTGATTGGGGTGCCGCCTACGCCAGTTTTCTGCAGAAGCTGGGCGTGGGGCATCTGGCGGCCACCATACTGCTGCCCCGGGACGAAGTGACCGTGCGGCAGGTTTCCCTCCCCGGCGTGATCGACAAGGACCTCGCCTCGGCCGTGCGGTTCGAGATCGATTCTCTGAATCCCCACTCAGAGGAAGAAGTGGCGTATGACTGGGCGCGTATCGGCAAGACCACCTCGGTCCTGATCGGCATCGCGCTGCGCTCGGTGGTGGAGCGTTACACCGCGCTCTTCTCCCAAGCCGGCGTCAAGGCGGCCTGCTTCACTTTTTCCGCGCCTACTATTTATTCGGCTCTGCGCCTGCTCACCGATCCGCCCAAGGATGGTTTTCTGGCTCTGGAACCGTCCGAAGACGGTCTGGAATTGTACGGCGAAAGCGCTACGCGGCCCATTTTTTCAGCCCGTCTGGATCAATCTCCCGAGCGCGCCCGTACGCTGGCCATCTCTGAACTCAGATTGCCGCCCGAAACCCAAGCGGCTGCGCTGCGCGATCAACTTCCGCGGCCCCTGGCTGCACCGGAAACCTATGAGCCGTCGCGCGCCTGTCTCTCCTATGCCGCTGCTCTCTCCGGCGCCGGGCTCCTGCGTTCACTCAACCTGAACCTGCTACCGCTCGAACAGCGGCAATCCGCATCCCGGCTGCGCTACGTTCCCACAGCCGTCCTGAGTTCCATCGTTTTGCTGCTGGGTGTCGCTGTTCTGGCGTATCCCAGCTATGCGGATCGCCATTATCTGGGACTGGTGCAAGCCGAGATTCACGCATTGGATCCGTTGGCCAAGAAAGCCGCTGATGCGCAGCGCGATACCCTCAACGTTCGCAACCGCTCCCAGACGCTGGACAATTTCCGGCAACAGACGCGCCAGGATCTGGACGTTTTGAATGAACTGACCCACGTGTTGGCTCCTCCGGCCTGGCTCAGTTCGCTGCAACTCACCCGCACCTCGGTCAGCATCACGGGCGAGACCGATCAGGCCGCGACGTTGATCAAGCTGCTGGATAGCTCGCGCCAATTCCAGGGTTCGTCTTTCTCGCTGCCGCTGCAAAAGAGCGGGAGCGCGGAACTGTTCACCATCCGCTCGTCCCGCAAGGGAGTGCCGCAATGACGGTGTCAGATCGCGACCGCCGCGCTCTGATCATCCTGGGGTGTGCCCTGGTGGTGGGCGGCCTGCTTTATTGGTATTCCAATTCCACGCCGTCCTCGAGCGGCGGAAGCGTAAAGATCAGCGCTCCGGTGGAAAACGTCGACCGCACCGAAACACGTCTGGCGATGCTGCGCCGGCAGGCCGCCACGCTGCCCGGCAAGGAAGCGGTGCTCAAGCAGGTTTCGCTCGAGTTGGCGGCGCGTGAAAAAGGTTTGATCCAAGGCGACACGGCGGAACAGGCGCAGGCGCAGCTGCTGCAAATCGTCAAACGGGTAGCCCAGCAGCAGGTGCCGCCGCTCGATCTGGGCCAGGTGGAACTGGGACGTCCCCGGCCTTTCGGCACCGCTTACGGGCAGGTAAGCGTTTCCATTACGGTGACCTGCCGGATCGAGGATCTGGTGAACTATCTGGCGGCCTTGAGCGCTCAGCCGGAGCTTACCGCCACCGAGGAAATTCGCTTTGGAACCTCACACCCCAAACAGAAGACCATGCCGGTACGGCTGACTATCTCCGGGTTGGTGGCCAAGCGCCTGGTGCCGGTGCGGAAAGGGCTTTCGGACTTTTGAGCGGAAAACTAAGACTTCTGGATCTGGCGTTGCTCATAATCGCGGGCTTGCTCTACTGGCATTTGCGGGCCCAGTGGATGGGTTCGCACGCGCGCGATCTGGCATTGCTGAATGGCGCCCTCCCCGCCGCGCACGTCCCCGGCCTGGCGCCGCTCGACAAAGTAGACGCAGTCACCGCCGCCGATTTTGCCGATGTCGCCATGAAGGACCTGTTTTCGAAGGACCGCAATCCGAACGTGATTATCGATCCCCTGCCGCCTCCGCCGGCCAAGCCGCAGCCTCCTTTCCCAGTGGCCCATGGCGTCATGTTGTGGGATGGCGTTCCTCCCACCATCGTTCTCAGCGAGAAGGCCAACGGGACTCAGAAGGGCTACCATCCCGGGGACACCATCGGACCCTGGACGCTGGTCTCGGTGGATAGCAGCTACGCGGATTTCCAATGGGACGGAAAAGATTTCAAGAAGCGCATCGATGAGCTGATCGATCGTACGCCTGTCGCCGAAGCCACACCGCCGCCAGCTAATGCTCCTGCCAAGAATGCACCGCCCCAGCCGGCCACTCAAACGCTGTCTAATCCCTCGCATTCCGGGCCCGGCCTTGACCTCGGGGCTGGATTCAAGGCGTGCTACTCAGATGACAGCTCGCCGGACGGCACGGTGGTGAGCGGCATGAAGAAAATGGTTACCGCGACGCCGTTCGGAAGTAATTGCCGCTGGGAACCTAGTAAATAGAAGAAAAG
>DATHNM010000448.1:0-4128 GCA_035486095.1 Bryobacteraceae bacterium | reverse complement strand
GGATGCTTAATGTTTCCGGTTTCGCAGGCCTCAATTCGGGAAAATCTCGCGAAACTCGCCGGCGTATTCATGGCTCGACTTCGGGACGCGTTCCCGCAGGTTTTCCTTCCCTACATAAAACACCCGGCCGGCCAACTCCTGGCGATGCCGCGCCAGCATGTCGTTCAACCTTGCTACTCGCTCTTCCGATGGCGGATGCGTACGGAAATACGCGCCAATCGCTTCGCCCGCGGCTTCCCGAACTTCGCCAGCCGGTGTAGTCGCCTGCACTCTGGAAGGTTCATGGAATTTTGTTTTCATACGCGCGAACATCGCTGGCTCCGCGTCCGGATCATAACCTGACTCTACGTTCAGCCGTTCGCCTTGAGCATCCGCCTCCAGTTCCTGCTGCGGCGAAAATCCCAGCGTAGCCAGGCGATGGGCCATTTCTACAAACCAACCCAATTCCGGCGCGCCAGCTTTCTTGAGCCTGGCCTCATACTGATAACGTTCGATGCAGTGCCGCAGATCGACGTGCGACATCTCGTGTCCCAGCACGGCAGCCAACTCGGCTTCCGACTCCGCAAAATCCAGTAGCCCTTTCATTACGAAGATCTGCCCGCCCGGCAAGGCGAAAGCATTAATCTGGGGGGAATCGATCACGTGAAACTGGTAGCGAATCCCTGGGCGCCGCAAACGGGAGAGAAGCGGCTGCGCTACGGCTGAAACGTAGCGACTGGCATCCGCATCCTCGCGCCCCATGCCGGTGACGCCTCGGGCCAGACCGCCGCCAATCTTCATCTCTTCGGCGTCGGAAACGCGCGTCATCTTCATTCCGATCTGATCGGTGTCGCGCAAGGTGTCGGTCCACAACTCCACCAGCGACGCCAAACTCACCCTCGGATCGGAAGTTCCTCGCGTTGCCAGAGCAGCGCCTACGAGAAGTAACGATAGTACCAATGCGAACTTTGTCCAGTTCATTTCTGCCTCCTACAAGTACCGCTGAATGCGGTCGCGGAACCGCGTGTAGATCCAGGAAACACCTACCAGCATTAAGCCGAGCACGATAAACGACAAAATCCGATACATCGTCTCGAGATGCCGCAAGTCGTAAACGAAGAGTTTCAAGATGCACACCAGGAATAAGAACATCCCGGATAAACGCTGCACGCGATCGTTGAGCGGAAAGCCGGCCACCAGCAGCGCCACGCCTTCAACGCCCCACGCTACGGTCAATACGCTGCCGGAAACTTCGTAGAACAGCAGCACCGCCAGCAACGTTGCCGCGAGCAACGAATAAAACGCCCGGGCATGACGCTCGAGGCCGGTCTCCTCGCTGTTTCTTGGAATCAGGAGCTGGGCCGCGTAGAAACAGGCGAACACAAACGCGCCAGTCAGAATCCGGCCGGAGACATCGGCGAAACTTTCAGGCGCGTAGAAATTGGTGGTCCAGCTTCGCCAGAAAGCGAGCGCCGCCAGGATGTAACTCTGCCAGCGCAGATCCACATTGTTCCAGCGCCTGCCGAATATCAAAAGCCCGAGAGCGAATGCGGCCCAGCCGGTCACCGTCAGGACTCGGCCGAGTTCGAAGCGCATCAGTATCACGGCGAGAATGGCGGCCCCGTACAAGTAGATGCGGCCGAGCGGCAGTTCCCACTCGCGTAGGCGCGCTCGCTCAATTCGTTGTCTCGACCACTGGTAGTAATACGAGACAGCTACTGGAACCACGGTCAGCAAGCGATGGGAGACCACACCCACGCGTCCGAGACCCGTGAAATTCGCAAAGAAAAGCCTCCCTAATGCAGCGCCTCCTGCCAGGTGCGCCTGCAGCCGCAAGCTGGGAAGGTCGAGTGCAAATCCAGCTTCCATTAACAGCAGCGCGACCACGGCCCAGGCTGGACCAAGGACTACCGCTGGTAAGAGCGCCCAGAGTCCCGCCAGCAGGAACAGCGTACCCACCGAAGAGCTGAGATTGAAAACATTGCGGCGTTCCAGGGCGCTGGCCATTCCATTCTGTGCAAGGTGAATGCGGGCGGCTATCAGATACGCGATCAACGCCGCGGCCGCGACGATCCAACGTTTACTGAGTGGATCGTCATTCGCGATCGGCACGAAGTTGAAGAAAAAGACGCGTAAGGCTCCGAGGCCAGCCGCAAGGTAGGCCTGCAAGCGCAAATCCTCCGGAAGTTTACGCAGCCCGAGTTCTAAGATAATCAGCGCAAGCGCCATCCAGCCCAGGCCGAGGAAGTCGCCGGGAAGCACGCGCCACGCGACGGCCAACAAAGCCGATGTCGCGGCCCACGATCCTATGCTGCGTAAACCATTTCGTTCCCAGTCATCCAGACGGTCGGCTGAGGAGCGTAGCCCACACAGCGCTGCCAGGTAGCTCAGCACGGCCGCGGATGAAAGCGCGATCCACGGATGGCGAAGTGGCGGAGCGTAGCCGAACTCCACGTCCGTTTGATAAATCGCGATGCCGCCCAGTCCCAGTGTCCCGGCCAGATAGCTCTGTACACGGAAATCGCCCAGTCGTCGCCACCATCCGAAGGCGAAAAGTAAGGCGGCCAGAATAAACCAGCTCAGCCCTCTGTACGGCTCTGGCATTTCGAAACCGAGGATCAGCGCAATCGCGGCTGATCCCGCATAACCATAGAAGGTGTCCGCGCTGCGCAGCGCACGATTCATATAGAACAGCAGTGCGCTTGCCGCCGCGACAGGCGTCCACGGTTTGACATTCCAGTTCCAGATTCTTGCTGTCCCACCGGCTGGAAGATCAACGATCAGCATTTTGCCAAGGCCGCCCGCAAATAGAGCCGCACCCAGTTGCCGGGGATAAGCTTCCTTGAAAAAGAGTCCTGCCAGGAACAACGCTTCTGCTTCCGCCAGTAGTCCGAAAAGCGCCGGCGCGCCATGAAATTTGAGAAAAATCGCTGCTACCGTCAGAGCGGCCGTGAGCGAAATGGGTCCTTCGTAGCCGCCGGATAGAGCGCGTTGCAGGGTTTTCGTCTCCGGAGTGAAACTGGATGGCGGCCGCAACAGGGCGCGCAGAATGGTGCTCGCCAGGTATGCGGCACCGATTCCAGCGGCGAGTAAATGCAGATGCTGCGGTGCGGCCACGGACCATTTCATATACGAGAGGCCGATGAAAGCCAGTGCGTTCAATGGAAGAATGGCGCTTTCCCACACCGAGTATTCGGAACGACGGGCGGCGCGTAGCAAGTCGAAGCCCTCGAATAACAGCCAGTAAGTGCAGAACAGCAATTGGACCGACCAGAGCGGAGCGCCCGAATCGCCGTGTGACGCGCAGGCGCCATAAGTGGCGAGAAGCCCGAATAGTGCCATCTGGGACCACTGGAATCGATAAGCGACGAATAGAAGCGACGCCGCGAGCGGCGCCAGCGCTATCACTGAGAACGCGGTCACCGGCGCCGGAGTGACGGCTGGGCTGAGCGTCGCGAAGGCGACAAAATACGCAAGTCCCGTGACGGTCTGGGATTTGTATCGCAGCGAGTGTACAATCATGCCGGCCGCTACGGCCAGAAGCAGCGCGCCTCCGAGCCACGGATTGTCGATAACCTTTGCGGCATCCACAGCCTGCATCGCGTAGGTGGTGAAGTAGAGCGCAGCCCATCCGCCGCCTAGCAATCCGCGGGCGAATATTTTGTAGCGCGGCTTTTTCTCGATTAAGAATCCACCGGCCAGCATCGCCACGCTCACCGCGAGACCGATGGCTGCGCGGCCGCCCGGGCCCACTTGGGTGAACGAATAGCCGAGGAACAGGGCGATGCCGATTACCAGCACCAACACGCCGAGCTTGTTCAACCAGCTTCCGCCGACTACCGCTTCCCATTCCTCGCCTTGCATGGATTGGCGGACGCGTTGAGAGAGAGTGGGTCCGGCTGGTTGCAGTGTCGACGCGGAAAAGCTGGGCACTGGAACGGGCTCCGGCTCTGGCTCGGCTTGCGGGAGTGGAGGAGGCGTGGTCTCCAGCTTCACTGATTCCCAAACTCGCGGGGCTCCCGGCTCAAGAACAACCGGCTCGAAAGCGCGCGGCTCAGGTTCCTTGTCCCCTTGCTCACGCGCGGGGCTGCCGGTTGCGGGAATGGGCGGATCGGCAACGGCAACCGGAGTCGGCGGCGGCGCTAGCGG
>DATHNM010000447.1:0-7782 GCA_035486095.1 Bryobacteraceae bacterium | reverse complement strand
GATCGTATAGGTGGCGGCTGTCGCCGCGGTTGGGGCGGTGCTCATGAATTTCTCCTCTTTCAGCGGACTTGGGCCCGCGACTCCGTGTTAGATGCATCTGCCGCGCGGGCTGATGCGGCCCATTTTGGGCGGAACCGCCGCGAATCGGCGTCCTCATGTAGTTTACAACGGAGCAGGGAACAGGATTGCTTAGAACCTGAGTTTTAGTTCCACCCAGGCCCTGCGCGGCGCGCCCGGCGCGAAGAAAGTCGCGCTCTGCACCGGCGAACTGCCCGCGTAGGGGCCATCGGTGTAGGAGAACGGAAAGGGCTGGGATTGGAAAGCGCCCTGCGGCGTCAGCGCGGTATTGGCCAGCTGCGCCGCCGTATAGTATTCGCGGTTGAACAGATTATCGATCTGTAGCGCCAGTTGCAGGTGCCGCGTGAGATCGTAATGGGCGCGGAAGTTGGTGATGGCGTAGCCGGGAGAAACGCCCGGCCCCAGATAATAGATGCCATCGGCCTGATAGGCATTGTTCTCGTTACCGCGCGCGTAGGAACTGGAAATCACCACTTCGTTGAGATCGAAAAACAGTTTCGACGTCGCCTGGTAGTCCACATAGGCTTTGCCGGTTTGTTTGGGAATGAGTGGAATCCGGTTGCCGGGATGGATATAGATGTTGCCGCTCAGTCCCGGATATCCCGCCAGCGCGCTGTCGCTGGTATTGTTCGCTGAGCCGTCCACCGTTTCCCCGCTTTGGTAGGTGGCCGAAAGAAAAGTCCAATCCAGGCCCCACGTCACGCGGCCGAAGCGCCCGTCCAGATCCGCATCGAATCCCTCGCGCTGCGTTTTGGCGAAGTTCTGGAAATAACCGGTGCCCAGGATTACGGACGAAACAAAAAGAATATCGTTGCGATTCTCCGCCCGGAACGCTCCCACGTTCCAATTCAAATTACGCAGGAAGGGGATCTCCGCCTTGCCGCGGAGTCCGGCTTCCCAGGTGGACGTAACCACCTGTTGCAACGGAGGGTCTGAAGACAGCGCATTGGGCAGGCTGCAGGGCGCGCTGGGGTCGGCGCAGCCCAATTCAATCGATGTAGGCGCGCGGCTTCCCTGCGAATACCTGGCATAGGCATTCATGCTCGAAGTCAGGTTCCAGGTAACTCCCACCGCCGGATTGAATCGCTGAAATGTGTAATCCCCGGTGAGTGAGCCGATCCCGGCAACCGGATTCAGCAGATCGGTGTTGTTCACCGTAAACCGGTTGTAGCGCCCGGAGACGGTTACGTTCACCTTCTTCCAAAGAGTGAGCGTATCGGTGAAATAGAGGCTCCAGTTGGGAGTGTGGCCGCGCAGGTTCACGCGCGAATCCACCGGGTTGCCGTCACTATCCACGGTTGAGCCATCTTGCCACGCCGGTACGCTGGTGAGGGTGTAGTTGGGATTCACATAAGCGAAATCGGTGGTCTGGGTGTAATGGACGCTGCCGCGATCAAGCGAAGCCCCGGCGGCGAACTGGTTACGCCCCGCCTTGGGCGACGTGATCCAGGTAAGCTGCCCGGAAAATCCGTACTCATTCTGCACTTCCTTCGAATAGATATTGATGCCATCGCAGGCCCCGTCCGGATTGCCCAGTTGCAGCGCTTCGGCGATGCAGGGCCACTTCGGAAAGGGAGTATTGCTGATGTTTGCGCCGCCGGTGGGAAAGCCGCTGTAACCCGCCGCGCTCAGCACCGCCTGTTGCTCATCAGTGGGCTGATAAATATCGTTGCCGATTTCGTCGCCGTTAAAATTCGCGTTGATCAGTTCCGTGCGAATGTTGCGGAAGAAGGCATTGCCGGTAAACGTCAGCGCTTCGGTGAACTCGTGCCGTGCGATGAAATCAATGGCCGGCGATCGGTTAGCGGTGCTGTCGGGAATGGAATAGACGCTCGAGTAGTTATTGGCCAGCAATCGATAATCCTGCAGTCCGTTGCCGAGCAGCGTGTTGTAAGCGTAAGACGCGGTGAACGCCAGATCGGTCTTGCTGCTGCGCCAGCCCAGCCGCGCGAATCCCTGCCGAACGTCCGAAGGCGATTCCGTCCGCCAGCCCGATTCATGGAACCCGGTCCCCATGAGAAACCAGTTGAACCCCGTGGCCTTGCCGCCGCCCCACTCGCCTTCCACCGATTTGCGCCCGCTGCTGCCGTACAACACGTTGCCGCTGAACCCAGGATTGGTGACGCCGTTCTTGGTCTGGATGGACAACGCGCCGCCCAGCGTATTCAGCCCGAACAAAGGATCGGATCCCGGAACCAGCGCCACCTCCGCGATGGCGTCCTTGGGAATCAGGTCCCAACTCACCACGTCGCCAAAAGGCTGATTCTGCCGCACACCGTCCAGATAAACCGAGATGCCCTGGGGCGTTCCCAGCAGCGGCGAAGCAGTGTAGCCGCGAAAATTCACGTCTGGTTGGAAAGGGTTGCCCTGCATTTCATTGAGATACACGCCGTTCAGCTGGCGGTTCATAAAATCCGGCAGATCCAGTGCGCCGCTGCTCGCGATTTGGGCCGCATCGGCCGTCTGAACCGGGCCCGCAATCTGGTTGGTGGTCAGGTCTGTGCCCCCGATAGGCGTCGCGGAAACGACATCGACTTTAGAAGCCTGCGAACTCAATGTCAGCGCGATGATGCGCGAGATGGGTGCCCCAGACTTCACTTCAATGGAAACGGACTGCGTGACAAATCCAGGTTTGGAAATTTCCAGTTTGTATCGGCCGTATGGCAAATTGCCGAACGTGGCCGCGCCTTGCGAGTCGGTTTGAAAGCTGCGCGATGCGGGCGTGGGCCCTTCCAGTTTTCCAGACGCTTCCATGGCTGCGCCCGAGGGATCTTTCACCTGCACGCGGATTTCGCCCGAGGGGCTTTGGGCGTGCAGCGCGAGCATGGCAACTAGGACAAGTCCGGTGCGGACGGCAATGTACATGCGTGCTAATGAAACCTCGTGAGCGGGCGATCGGTATGGAAGTATTTCTTGTATGCGGCGATCCAGTTGGTTGCGATTTCGTGCTGCGCGGTTGCCAGATCCAGCCGGCCGTCGCAGACCATTTCGCGCAGATGATCCTCCAGCGTATCCTTCACCTGCGCGTTCCAGACGGTCGCGGTGTAAGCCTGCGGCCATAAATTATGGATGTCATCGGCGCCGCCCAGCGCCGGCGTGATCAGATAATCCACCTCATATGCGGCAGGTGTCGCGGCGCGAATTCCGTATTCGTCGAATACCCTGCGCTGTAGCGCCACGGGCACCGTCTTGTTCTTGGTGAGGGACTCCATGCATACCTCGCTCTGGTCCACCAACACGGTGGCGCCGGGAGTGAGGCTGGGATTGGGAACCATCACGGCCACTACCCGTCCTGCCGGGCGTCCCATCGAATGCAAGAAAATGGGATATACGGCCAGCGCTAGCGCGCATGCGGCGGCTGCGGCCCACCAGAGTCTCCAGTGCGTCCTGGGCGGCTCCGCCAGCTGCGCCAGCTGAGCTTTCAACAAAGCGCGCGGGCCATCCGGCGCCGGAATCCGCGCGTCCAGATTGCGCCGGTGCATGCGGATAAATTCGCCGATGGACGCCTCGATTTCCTGTTTGCGCGCGCGGCACGCCCAACAAGCCGCCAGATGGGATTCCACTCGCCCGGCTTCCGGCGCCTGCAACTCGCCGTCCACACAGAGCAGCAATTCCTGATCGGAGAGATGAGATTCTTCAGACAGCATAAAGTTCACCGTTCAGCGGCGCGCGCAATGTGCGCCAGCGATCGTTCCAGGGAATGAGATACCGCGCCGAGGGACATGTCAAGAACTTCGGCGATTTCGCGATAGCGCAGGCCTTCGGCCCGCAGATACAAACACCAGCGATTCTGTTCCGGCAGCGCCTCCACCACCGCCAGCATGCGCTTCCGGGCCTGGCTGGTTGCAAGCTGATCCTCCGGATTCGGGCCTGGATCGATGAATGAATCCGTCTCGACAATGGTCGATCGCCGGGTGCGTTGCTGCTTCTTGAGCGCCAGGTTGTGCGCCACCCGGAACAGCCAGCCGCGCAGATTTTCGCGGGATTTGCCGCCGCGCAGATGCTGAAACAGTGCCAGGAAGATTTCCTGGATGATGTCTTCAGAATCCGGAACAGCCAGCCAGAAGCCCGAAAGGTAGCGCAGCAGCGGATCTCGCCACTGGTCGAATAGCTCCACCACTTCTTGCTCCACCCCTGATAACGCATGAGCAGCGTGGGCCGCGGGCGCTGAAAGAGCCACAACGGCGTTCGATTCTGTGGGTGAGCCCGGCATCCTCTGCATGGATATTCCTTTCGCCTGCGTTTTGTTCAGCCTTTTTTTTTGCGATCCAGGTCTGTTGTGTCGTGCCGCCGGGTGTATACTGCCGGTATTCCAATGCCGTCCGCCAAGTTTGCGTTCCCCCTGTTGACACTGTTGTTGAACGGATTTTCAGCCTCCGCCCAGCCGGCGCCTCCCAGTTTCATGCCGGTGACGGACCAGATGCTGGCCAATCCCGATCCGGCGGACTGGCTGATGTGGCGTCGCACGTTCAACAGTTGGGGTTATAGTCCGCTCAATCAGATCAACCGCGCCAATGTGGGCAAACTGCGCATGGTCTGGACACGCGGCCTGGGGCCCGGCATCCAGGAAGGCACGCCGCTGGTGCATCAGGGCGTCCTGTATTTTCCGAACCCCAGCGATGTCATGCAGGCCATCAAGGCCGACACGGGCGATCTGCTTTGGGAGTACAAACGGAAACTTCCCGACGATCTTCTGAAGCACCTACCCGTCCCCAGCATCAACCGCAACCTGGCCATTTATGGGGACAACATCATCGATACCAGCGGCGACGATTTCGTTGTGGCCGTGGATGCGAACACGGGCAAGCTGGCGTGGGAGAACCGCATTGTCGATTATCGCGAGAATCCCGCGCAGGAAACGTCGGGCCCCATCACCGCCGCCGGCAAGATCTTCTCCACGCGCGGTTGCGAGCCGCGCGGAGGTCCGGACGCGTGCATCATTACCGCCCACGATGCTAAGACCGGCAAGGAAATTTGGCGCGTCCACACCATCCCCAAGCCGGGCGAACCGGGCGACGAGAGCTGGGGCGGCATCCCTTATGAGAACCGCTGGCACGTGGGCGCGTGGATGGTGCCGAGCTACGACCCGGAACTGAATCTGCTGTATGTGGGAACGTCGGTTACTTCGCCCGCGCCGAAATTCATGCTGGCCGGCAACGACAAAAAGTATCTGTATCACAACTGCACGTTGGCCATCGACGCCAATACCGGCAAGATGGTCTGGTATTACCAGCACATTGTGGATCACTGGGATTTCGACCATCCTTTCGAGCGCCTGCTGGTGGATACGGTGGTGGCGCCCGATCCAAAACAAGTGGCATGGATCAATCCCAGGCTCAAACCGGGCGAGATGCGCAAAGTGCTCACTGGGATTCCCGGGAAAACCGGGATCGTGTATACCTTGGATCGCAAAACAGGCGAGTTCCTCTGGGCCACGCCGACCGTGAAGCAGAACGTGGTCACGAAAATCGACGGCGCAACCGGCGAGGTGACCGTGAACCCGGAAACCACCTTCAGCCATGCCGGCCAGACCGATTTCGTTTGCCCCACCGCGAACGGCGGCAAGGATTTTCAGGCCGGCGCCTATAGCCCGCTCACCAACACTATGTATTACGGTTTGCAGAACACCTGCGCGAATGTGACCGCCATTGCCGAGAAGCCGCAGTTGGGCGTCCTTTACGCCATCAAGAATCAGGACCAGATTGCGCCGGGCACCGATAAGATCGGTTCGCTCTACGCGATTTCGGCCGAGACCGGGAAGGTGACCTGGAAGTACGACCAGCGTGCCGGAATCATGTCGATTGTGGCGACGGCCGGCGGACTTATTTTCGCGGGTGACACCAACGGGCGCTTTCGGGCTTTCGATCAGGACAATGGAAAGATCCTGTGGGAGATTAACCTGGGGTCGCCGGTGACAGGTTATCCGGTTACGTATGCGGTGAACGGAAAGCAATACGTCGCGGTGAGTACGGGGAACTCCTTAGTAAGCGGAGGATTGAACCGCTTAGCTCCGGAATTGAAGCCCAGCGCGGCCAGCAACATTGTGGTGTTCACGCTGGGCGAATAAGATCCTCTCGAGCGTTGGCCCTGCACTTGCACTCTAAAAGCGCAGAAGGTGGGGTCTTTCGATGTTAGCCGGAGCTATTGCCGCAATTTTACTAGTGTTTGCGCTGTTTTTATCGATGCTCTCGTCGTCGCCCAAAGACGATGCTGAGTGGAATCCTGACACAGAGGCGTGAACTTTCGTCACGCAAGTGGGTCGGTTTGTCCCTTCATCGCAGCGGCGCGAGCATGAACGTCAGCAAGAAAATCGCGAGTGCTGTGAAGCCTAAGAGCACGCGGTTTTTGTCCAGCTTGGTGGTGTCATAAATCACCGGGTGCCGGAGCGCGAAGAAAAATAGCAAAGCCGCCCACACAAACCAGCTGGGCGAATAGAAAATCCCTAACGGAATCAGGGCCAGCACGAAGATGCGCGAAAGCAGCTTGTGCCGCCGGCCGGTGAAAGCATAAAGGATGTGCCCGCCATCCAATTGCCCGATCGGCAGCAGGTTCAGCGCGGTTGCCAGAATGCCCACCCAGGCCGCGCGTCCAATGGGATGCAGCAGGATGTCGCTGGAACGGGCGTGCGGGAAAATGATCCATTCAAAGAATCGCTGGATGGCGGGAACGCCGAACATCAGATCGCCGCGCTGGTTGATTCCGTATATTATCTTCGATGCGCCGATCCCAATCACCAGAAACGGAAGCAGCACGGCGAATCCGGCCAGCGGTCCCGCGATGCCCACGTCGAACAGCGCCTGGCGCGTGTAGATGGGTGAGCGTATCCGGATGAAGGCGCCCAACGTTCCGATAGGCGAAAGTGGAAACGGCAGGAAGTAGGGCAGGCTGGCGTCGATTCCGTAATAGCGGCAAGCGAAGTAGTGTCCCAGTTCGTGCGCCAACAAGATGGTCATCAGCGTGAGTGAAAACGCCAGTCCATCCAGCAGCAGATGCGGCCGGTAATGCAGGGTAGTGAAGACGTGCAGGTATTGATCTAGTTCCAGCGGTTGTCCGAATTGAAAGCTTTGCGTCAGGACCACTCCCACCAGCGTGGTGGTGCAAAGGGTGAGCGCCACCAGCAGCCAATGCAGGGCCCAGCGCGCGTTTGAAATTGTGTCTTGCGGAAAAGTAAACGCGGCTCTCAACGCGTCACTGTGGGCTCGTGACGCGTCGGGCGATGGGCGGGGAACCACGACAACTTACGCTACTGCAGCGACTGCAGTTCCTTGCCGGGCTTGAATCGCACCGCCTTGCCGGGAGGAATGGCGACCTCGGCGCCCGTGCGCGGGTTGCGGCCGATACCGGTTTTGCGCGGTCGTACGTTGAAGATGCCGAAGCCGCGCAACTCAATGCGCTCGCCGTGTGACAGGGCCCGCTTCATGCTCTCGAAAACTGTTTCCACGGCCATCTCGGCCTTGGTCTTGGTGATGCCGGTTTTGTTTACGACTTCGTTAATAATGTCCAGCTTGATCACGGTTTCCCCCTCCGCAGCCCCCAAGGTGGGAGCAAACCTCATGATAGGATTGGGGTTAGGGAGTTGTCAAGCGGCGGAAAAAGTTGCGAACCCGCACCGGGTCCGATTAGTCGGTGCTCGGTTCAGGTAGCGCGTGTGCAGATAATTCTTGATGTCTTCTAAATCCTCCGCAGCGGGAACAGTCCAGCGGG
>DATHNM010000446.1:0-2713 GCA_035486095.1 Bryobacteraceae bacterium | reverse complement strand
GGGAGGCATTGGGATCATGGCGATGGGGATGGCGGGCTGGTTCATCGCCCAGCCGGATCAGAAGCTGGGGACTTTGTACATGCGCGATACCACGCTCAAGTTCGTGGTGAATCCGCGGCTGAATACATTTGCGGGTCCGCTGGCGATTCTGGTGGATGGCACTTCCGCTTCTACATCCGAAATCATGGCGGAAGGTTTGAAGGATCTGGGCCGGGCGCGCGTTTTTGGAGAACGCACAGCCGCCGCCGCATTGCCGTCGGTATTCGAAAAGCTGCCCAACGGCGACGGGTTTCAGTACGCCATCGCCAACTACATTTCCGAAGGCGGAAAGCCGCTGGAGGGGCTGGGTGTCATGCCCGATGTGGAAACGCCGGTCACCCGGCAGGCGTTGCTGGCGGGTAAAGATCCGGCGCTGGACGCCGCCGTCCAGTGGATCGAAAGCCAGAAGCAAGCAAAATAGGCTTATCGGATTGAATCAGGCATGAATGGGCTGCTCGTCCAGCATGCTGGCGATACGCTCGCGCAGTTCGCTGGTGATGCGCCCCCGGTCGCGCAGTTGCACTTGATCGGTGGGGATGGGTTCGCCAATGCGCATGGTTACGGAGCCGCTTCGAACCTGTCCAGAGCCAAAGGGTAGAACTTCGCGCGTTCCCTGCAAAGCGATCGGAACCAGCGGGACTCCCGCGCGAATGGCGATGTAGGCAGCACCCTCCTGGAAGGGCGCCAGCTCTCCGGTATGCGATCGCCCGCCTTCGGGAAAAATAAGCAGTGAGATGCGGCGCTCGCGGATCACCTGCGCCGCGGTTGTCATGGTCTTCACTGCCGCCCGCGCGTCGCCTCGCGGAACGGGTATGTGTCCGGCGGTTGCCAGGTGTGTTCCCAGCAGCGGAATTCTAAACAGGCCGCTCTTGGCCAGGAAGCGGAAGTCCGAAAGGTATGCCAGAACCACCGGCGTGTCCATATAACTAAGATGATTGGAAACGAAAACGTAGTTTCCTTCGGCTGCAATCTTGTCCAGGCCTTCCACTTTCACCTTCACTCCGCTCACCCGGAGCAGGCACCGCGCCCAGGCGCGCGCCACTGCTATCTGTTTGCGGCCGCTGGTCTCGAACAGTGCAATCACCCTGCTCACCAATCCAAAGCAGATGGTGGCAAGAATAATCAGCGGAGCCGTGATGACATACGCCCTGAGAAATAACACTGGTTCTATTTTACGAGCAGAGCCAGCGCCTCGCCCGCCAGGTAGAGTGAGCCGGTGATGAAGATGACGTCGTCGGGAGCGGCGTCGGTAAGCAGTGCGAGCGCCTCCGCGATGGAGTGCGTTACGCGCGCCCGCGGTGCGGGAATATCTTCGGGGGCCATGGCGCGGGAATTCGCGGGAGCGGTCAGGATCACTCGATCGGCCAGCGGGAATAACATCGACGTCATCTCCATTACCGCTTTGTCGCCCAGAGCTCCATATATGATCCAGATGCGGCGTCCCGCATAAAAGCGCCGGATATAAGCGGCCAGCGCGCGAGTTCCGGCCGGATTGTGCGCGCCGTCGATAATAATCTCGGGCCGTTCAGAGACCAGCTGCAGCCGTGCCGGCCAACGCGTGGAGGCAATTCCGGCGGGCGAAATGCCAAGCTCTGTAAGTGCGATGGCGGCTACGCGCGCATTCTCCACCTGGTGCTCGCCCGCCAGCGGACACACTACCTCAACATCGCGCAGCAGAAAACGGCTGCCGCGAGCGTCCACCGTGAGCTGCGTAATCGGCCAATCGCGCGAAAGCGTGTAGGCCGCCTGGGAATGCGCGCGCAGAACCGCCTCGGCTTCGGGCCGCTGTTCGGCAAACACCGCGGGCACACCGGGCTTTAGAATACCCGCCTTTTCAGCCGCGATCTGCTCGATCGTGTCACCCAGGAATATCTGGTGATCGTAGTCTATGGGCGTGATCACGCATAGCGCCGGAGTCACCACATTGGTGGCGTCCAAGCGCCCGCCAAGTCCCACTTCCAGCACCACGGTGTCGAGCTTGGCATCGGCGAAGAGCACGAAAGCCATGGCCGTCACCGTCTCGAAATAAGTGGGGTGCATGTCGAGTTCGCCGGCCGCCAGCATGCGCCCGGCAGTTTCGTGGACCTTCAGGAATGCCCCCGCGAATTGATCCTGAGTTACCGGTTGTCCCAGGATTTGGATGCGCTCGGTTGGTTCAATCAAGTGGGGAGAGATGTAAAGCCCGCTGCGGACGCCGGCGGCGCGCAAGCCGGATTCGATCATCGCGCAGGTAGACCCTTTGCCGTTGGTGCCGGCGACGTGCACCCAGCGGCACGCGCGCTGCGGACTGCCCAGTGCCTGGAGCAGCGCCGTGATGCGCTCCAGCCCCAGCTTGGCGGTCAGCACTTCGTTGCCAAGCGAGTAAAGATATCGGACTGACTCGGAGTAGTTCAATAGCCAGCGTACACTAGGGAAAGGCTGCCCCCAGGAACACCATGGCGACAACTCCCAAGACCCTTACTTACGAAGAATGGCTGGCGCTGCCGGAGGTGGAAGGCGTGGAGGAGGTCGTCAAAGGTGAGATCCGAAAGATCCCGCCAAACGAGTGGAATCATGCGCGCGTCGTCGAAGCGATAGCGCGCCAGCTCAGGGCGCGACTGGATAATGAAGCAATCTACGTGGTCACATCCGTCTTCGGCTTGGTGGTCCGCCTTAAGCCTTTGGCTTTGCGAGT
>DATHNM010000445.1:0-12342 GCA_035486095.1 Bryobacteraceae bacterium | reverse complement strand
GGATCCCACGGGCGCCTACGCGGCAGCGCTGGAACCCTCGAACAAGAACGCAATTCGCGTTGGCAATTATGTGGTGACCTGCGACCAAGGCAGCTGCCCGAAGGATTTGGCTGGTTTGGCCGGCGCCGGCTTGCCCCATGTCTCCGGTGGCGCCCTGCCCACATTGGGCGAATATTTCGAGCCAAAAAATCTGGTCCCACAGTCGCAGCGCTACATCTTAGGCCCGGTGGGCCTGGCTGCGGCAGCCCCGGAAATCCCAGCTGCGGCCGCTATTTTCGATTTCGGAACCGAAGCCGAACTGGCGCGCTATCGGACGCCCGCCGGATCCGTCAGCCTGATCGTTTTTTCGTTCGCCACGCCGTCCCTTGCCAGGCAGCAACTGCCGCAGTTTGAGAAGGTTGCCGGCGCGACTGTGAAGCGAACCGGACCGCTCATCGCCCTCGCCATGGGACCCTCCGCGGCTGCGGCGACGCTGCTGGCGACAATCGGCTATCAAGGCGTTGTAGCCGAAAATGAAAAGCCACCTGATAAACCCCTCGAACTGAAGCCGGAGAGCGCCGGAAAAATGGTTTTGGCCATTCTCAGCCTGGCCGGCCTGCTATTGGCGTTCTGCCTGCTATCGGGATTGGCCGTCGGTGGAACCCTCCGGCTGGCACGCCGGTTTGGCTACTCAGGTGCTGAAGGATCCGTCACCACGCTTCATCTCGAGGGCAAATAACTCCTCACATTTCTCCACCTTAGAAACCAAAGCCCTAGTGCGCGCGTGCCCATCGCCAAATTCTTCCACAGGATTTCCAAAATGAATCCTCCTTGCAACCTATTCCAGATCAGGGTGTTAGAGCGGATTCCACAACTTCCAGTTTTTCACTTGACTCGCAACCTTCGTGGCCCTATCATCTGAATCACAAACAGGTTTTGACGGTTGCGTTTCCGTCGAACCTGATTCTCCCATACATCGCCCTTGCTATTGCAGGGGGCCTGTTCAGATTCAGGCAGATGGTGTCGAATGGGGCCCTCTGGGCCCCGTTCTGAGCTTTCTAACCCTGCACCGGCGTTACACTGGTATTTGATCCCTTCCCATCCGCCTCTTCCGAAGTCCGCGGACGCCCCTGCCACGTGGCGTGAACGGCTGCGGGCGCTTCGCAACGTGCCGCCATTGTTGCGGATGGTCTGGAATACCAGCCCCGCGCTCACCAGCGCTACCGTCCTGCTGAGGCTTATTTCGTCGGTCATCCCGGTTGCGCAGTTGTGGGTGGGAAAGCTGATAATCGATCAGGTGGTCCGCGCTCTACAGGGCCGCTTGGCGGACCCGCACCGGATTTGGGTCTACTTAGCCTATGAGATCGGGTTGGCGGTGCTGAGCGACCTGCTAGCGCGCGCAGTGAACCTTTCAGACAGCCTGCTGGGCGATAAGTTTACCAATCACGTCAGTCTGCGCCTGATGGAGCATGCCAACCAACTGGATCTGGTTTCCTTTGAAGATCCAGTGTTTTACGACAAACTGGAGCGAGCGCGCCGCCAGACTACGGCCCGGCTGGGGATGCTGGGCATAATCGCCGGAATGGGCCAGCAAATCATCACGTTGCTGACGCTTTTGGCCGCCGTGGTCTCGTTTTCGCCCTGGTTTTTGTTGCTCCTGGTGGGAGCCGTGATTCCCGCGTTCCTGGGTGAGACCCGTTTTGCGATGCTGGCCTATTCCATGCTCTACCGCTGGACGCCTGAACGCCGGGAGCTGGATTACCTGCGCATGCTGGGCGCCAGCAACCAAAGCGCCAAGGAAGTGAAAATCTTCGGCCTGGGCCAGCATCTGGCCGATCGTTCACGAACGCTTTTCGACCGCTTCTATGAAGAGAATAAGGCGCTGGCGGTAAAGCGCGCCGTTACCGGATCGCTGTTGAATCTGCTGCCCACCGCCGGATATTACGGAGCCTATGTACTGATTCTGATCCGGACCATGGCGGGCGCCATGTCGGTGGGCAGCCTCACCTTCGTGGCGGGCGCCTTTGCGCGCTCCCGCTCGTTGATCGAGACCCTGTTTTCGAACCTCAATAACATCGCTGAACAGGCGCTCTACATCAAAGACCTTTTTGATTTCTTCGAAACGCAGCCCAGCATTGTTTCTGTGCCCGGTGCTCTGCCCGCGCCGCGGCCCATTCGCTCCGGGTTCGAGTTTCGCGACGTGTCGTTTTCTTATCCCGGATCCGAGCGCCAGGTGCTGCGGCGCGTCAGCTTTCACTTCGATGCCGGGGAACGCATTGCCCTGATCGGCGAGAACGGCGCCGGCAAGACCACGCTGGTGAAACTGCTGGCGCGCCTGTATGAGCCCACCGGCGGCGCCATTCTTCTGGATGGCATCGACCTGCGCGAGTACGATGTGGACAGCCTGCGCGCCGAAATCGGGGTAATTTTTCAGGACTACATGCGCTACGACATGCTGGTGCGCGAGAACATCGGCTTCGGGCGCATCGAGGAGCTCGGCAACCAGGCGCGCGTGCAGAGCGCGGCGCAGAAAAGCCTGGCGGACCCGATGATCGCTCAGTTCATGCTAGGCTACGACCAGATGCTGGGCCGGCGTTTTGAAAACGGCGTCGATTTGTCGGCTGGACAATGGCAGAAAGTGGCGCTGGGGCGAGCTTATATGCGCGATGCACAGGTGCTGATCCTGGATGAACCCACCGCCAGCCTGGATGCGCGCGCCGAATATGAAGTGTTCCTGCGTTTTGCCGATCTCACTCGCGGACGCATGGCGGTGCTGATTTCGCACCGTTTCTCCACGGTTCGCATGGCCGATCGCATCCTGGTTTTGGCGGATGGCGAACTAGTTGAACAGGGAACCCATGGGCAACTGGTGGCACTGGGCGGCCGTTATGCGGAGTTGTTCGAATTGCAGGCCGCCGGGTATCGCTGACCTGACACGACCGGTCAGTTGCCGCCGTGAAATACGGACCGGAGCCATGCTCCGAAATGCAGATGACGGCCAGGACATTCCGGCCAGGGCGCGAAACTGACGATTCCGCTATCCCGCTCCACCCACAGAGAAACTGGTTCCTCAGCGGCCTTATAGTCCAGCCGGATCAGAACTCCGCTGCCGCAGGATTGCGAAAGCCCGATGTGGGCGGCCGATTCGTCGGCGTGCGCGCTTTTGGGTCCCCAGTCGTCTTGAAACTTCGTGAACGGGTATTCCGGGCAGGGATGTGAATCGGTACAACCCCACATGGCGTAGGCCGCGGGATAATTATGCGCTTCCAGCAAGCCGAGAAAAGTCTTGGCGCGCTGTTCTTCGCCGTGATTCTTGAAAACGCCGAAGAGCACCAGACCAACCACCAGCACCGACGCCAGGACGATCGAGGAAGTCTTGATGATCCCGATGATGCGGGCGCGGTGTTGCTCGGCCGCTCCGTAGGTTTCCAGGTAGCTGGCCATCCTGCTTTTATTTTACCGCTTTCCGGCGCCGCTTATTTCGTGGCTGTTACCGGATAGGTCTTGTTATAGGCCGCGGTGGCCTCGGTTGTGATTTCGAAAGTGGTTTTGTAGAAAACGGTATTGGCGCTGTCCACCACGATATCCAGCCCTTTTTCGTCCGCCAGTTTCTTCACCACGTCCTGCATTCGAGTGCCGGCGCGCTGCAGGATTTCGGTGCGGGCATTTTGCACGTCGTCCTGAAGATCCTGCTGCATGCGCTGTAATTCGCGCTGTTTGCGCTGGCCTTCGGTCTGCATTTCCTGGGTGCCCAATTCGTTCAGCTTGCCGCTTTGCAGCTGGGTCTGGATATCTTCCAGCTCCTTTTGCAGTTTGATCATCTGGTCCTGGCGGGGCTTGAACTTGGCTTCCAGATCCAGTTGAGCCTTTTTGATGTCTTCGGTATCGAGCAGCGCCTTCTGCGTGTTGATCACGGCGATCTTCACCTGGGCGCCGGCCGTTCCAATGCTGGCCAGTGCAAGCACCGCGATCAGCAGCTTATTCATTGCCAAATACTCCTAGAATTTCGTCCTCGCGGAGGATGAGATACTCCTCGCCATCGATGCGTATATCGGAGCCCGAGTACTTGCCGAACAAAATTTTGTCCCCGGCTTTGACGTCGGGGGCAGAGCGGTTTCCATCTTCGAGAAGTTTCCCGCTGCCCACCGCCACTACCTCGGCGTGCTGCGGCTTCTCTTTGGCGCTATCGGGAATGATGATGCCGCCGCGCTTGGTTTCCTGCTCTTCCAGCCGTTTGACAAGCACGCGGTCATGGAGCGGACGAAGGTTCATAGATATCTCCTATATGCTAGGTTGGGAAAAGCAGACTGACAAACCCGAAGACAACCAATGTAACACATCTGGCGCGGTTTTGATGCGGTGCTGACGCCAGACCAATATCCAAACCCCATACAGGGATTGGCTCCCAGGCACATGCGGCTTTGTCGATCGCGACCCCCAATCCCGAATCCCAGATCCCAGTCCCCAAATGTGTTATGCTGTGAAGGACAAAAAAGAGATTAAGTTAAGACGAGGAGTATCGATCCGAGAATGGCGCTGGCAACCGATTCCAAGAAGCAAGTAGTCGCAACATACCGAGTACACAAAACGGATACCGGTTCGCCAGAGGTACAGGTCGCGATCCTGAGTCAGCGTATTTTGCAGCTCCAGGATCATTTCAAGACGCACCGCAAAGATCATCATTCCCGCCGGGGATTGTTGTCGATGGTCGCGCGGCGCCGCCGCCTTTTGAAATACCTGAAGAGCTGTAATCCGGAAAGATACAAGAACCTGATCCAGAGCCTGGGCATCCGTCGTTAGGTGCTTGGGTACAGGTAAACCGCCCCGGTGGGCGGCATTCCCACAGTTTCAAACACTCCAAAGTCTCCTCTTAGTCCAAAAACAGGCGGGCGGACAGCTCGTCTGGATTAAAAGGAATTTCAGATGCTACATACAGTAGAGATTGACCTGGATGGTCAAAAAATTACCCTGGAGACAGGCAAGATCGCGAAACAGGCCAATGGCGCCGTCGTGGTCCGCTCCGGGGACACCGTTGTTTTGGTGAGCGCGTGCGCGAATGAGGAGCCCAAGGCCAACGCCGCGTTTTTCCCTCTCACCGTCGATTATCGTGAGTACACATACGCCGCGGGCAAATTTCCCGGCGGCTTCATCAAGCGCGAGGGGCGCCCTTCGGAGAAGGAAATCCTCACCAGCCGGTTGATAGACCGGCCTATCCGGCCTTTATTCCCCGAAGGCTTCATGAACGAATCGCAGGTTATCGCCATGGTGCTATCGGCCGATCCCCAGCGCGATCCGAGCACCCTGGCCATTATTGGCGCCGGCGCTTCCCTGGCAATTTCCGATATCCCGTTCCAGCACGTGCTGGGCGGCGTTCGCGTGGGTTCGGTGAACGGCAAACTGGTAGCCAATCCCAGCTACGATGAAACGCGCGAATCCAAGGTCAATATCGTGGTCGCGGGCACCGAAGGCGGCATCGTCATGGTGGAAGCGGGCGCGCAGCACGCCTCTGAAGAGGAAGTGCTGGAAGCCATCGAATACGGGCACGCCTGCTGCAAGAAGATCGCAGCCGGAATCAAGGAACTGGTGGCCAAAGCGGGCAAGAAGAAGTGGCAGTACACCACGCCCGCCGTCAACAAGGAGCTGTACGCGAGCATCGAAGGACAGATCCGCAAGGAACTGACGGACGCGCTGGACACCAAGAAATACCCCAAGCTGGAAAGCTATCATCGCGTTCACGAAGCCAAGAAAAAAGTGGTGGAAGCCGTTCCCGAGGAACAGCAAGCCGAAGCCAAGGAACTGTTCGACACGTTAAAAGAACGCATCTTCCGCGACGAGATGCTGAAAGCCAAGCGCCGTCCGGATGGGCGGGCCTTCGACGAAATCCGCAATATCGATTGCGAAGTGGGCGTTCTGCCGCGTACGCACGGCTCTGCCTTGTTCACCCGCGGTGAGACGCAGGCCCTGGTAACCGTCACGCTGGGCACCAAGGACGACGAACAGCGCATCGAGATGTTCGACCTTACCGAAACCTCCAAGCGCTTCATGCTGCATTACAACTTCCCGCCGTTCAGCGTCGGCGAAGTGGGATTCATGCGGGGAGCGGGGCGGCGTGAAATTGGACACGGCGCGCTGGCGGAACGATCGCTTTCCGCGGTTATTCCCGACGACAAGAAATTTCCCTACACCATGCGTGTGGTCAGCGACATTCTGGAATCCAACGGATCCAGTTCCATGGCCAGCGTGTGCGGCGGGGCTCTGGCGTTGATGGATGCGGGTGTGCCGATTGCCGATCCTATCGCCGGCATCGCCATGGGTCTGGTGCTGGAAGGCAAGGACTACGCCATCCTGACCGACATCGCGGGCGCCGAAGATCATTACGGCGACATGGATTTCAAGGTGGCCGGATCGCGCCGGGGCATTACCGGCTTGCAGATGGACATCAAGGTTCCTAACGTCACCACCAAGATCATGAAGGAAGCCATGGCCCAGGCCAAAGGCGCCCGTTTATTCATCTTGGACAAAATGGTGGCCACTCTGGCCACCCCGCGCGGTGAAATGTCGCAATACGCGCCGCGTATTTATACGCTGCAAATTCCCACCGACAAGATTCGCGATCTGATCGGGCCTGGCGGCAAGATGATCCGCAGCATCGTGGACGAAACCGGCGTGAAGATCGATGTCGAAGACGATGGCTCGGTCAAGATTTTCGCCTCCGACGGCGAATCGGCCAAACTGGCTATCCAGCGCGTCACCGATATCTGCGCGGTGGCCGAAGTGGGCAAAACCTATCTAGGTAAAGTGGTTCGGCTGGCGGAGTTCGGCGCGTTTGTCGAGATCTTCCCCGGCACCGATGGCTTGCTGCATATCAGCGAGATTTCGGAAAACCGGATCAAGGCCGTGCGCGACGAGTTGAAAGAAGGCGATCAGATCCTGGTGAAGGTTCTGGCGCTCGAAGGCAACAAAATCAAGCTCAGCCGGAAGGCCGTGCTGCGGGAGCAGCGCGAAAAACTCAAGCCCGTTCCGGCCAACTAGCCAGAACGAAACTATCAAGCGGGATGCAGGCCAATAGCCTGTGTCCCGCTTTCTTGATTTTGTAGAGTTGTTTACTGCGCCGCTGCGGGAGCGGCTTTTTTGCGGGCGGCGCGGCGCTTTTCCACCGGCGGCGTCCGGTCGCTTTTCTTCAAAGCGGGCAGCGCAATGGCCAACACAAATTTCTTCTCGCCGTGATCGTCGAATTTGATCACAATGTATTCTTCCGTGCAGGAAGCCACGGAACCGAGACCGTATTTGGAGTGCTCGATCTGTGCGCCTTGCGCGAAAGCTGGTTTGAATGCCATAGAGGTACCTGATGCCTCAATGGTATTGTAACATTTTTGGGCCTTAGTGTATGTTTTCCCGCGAACGCCTCCTCAATCTGCTGCTGGGGTTTCTGCTGGCCGCCTGTATTACGCGCCTCTGGCTGATGCCATTGCCCTCCAGCTTCTGGGTGGACGAGATGGCCACGGTTTTCGTGGTCCAGCATGGCCCGAATCATCCATCTTTCGCCGTGGCGCCCCAGGTGCCCGATTCTATTTATTATCAATTGCCGCGCGCCGCGGAATGGCTCTTCGGATTTTCAGAGATCTCTTACCGCTTACCGTCGGTCTTGCTGATGGCCCTGGCCCTGTTCCTGATTGCGCGCCTGGCAGCCCGGCTGATCCATCCGGGAGCCGCCTGGTTCGTGATTTTCGTCTGCTTGTCCATGCGTGGGATCAACGATCAGGCTGACGATGCCCGGCCCTACGCTCTGGGAGCCTGTCTGGCCGCGTCCAGCCTCTGGTTCCTGATCCGCTGGCTGGATTCGGAGCATTGGTGGGATGCCGCGCTGTTTATCGTGACGGCAGCCCTGCTGTGGCGCGTTCATTTGCTGTTCTGGCCGTTCTACATCGTGCTGGCTTTGTACACGCTGGTTCGTATCCTTCGGCATGAGACGCGCCCCGGCTGGCTGGCGACGCTAGCTGTATTCAGCCTGCTGGCTGTGGCACTGCTTCCGGTGGCAGTGGACGCGTTAAATCTTTTCGGGCACGCCACTTCGCACGTGATTGTCGCCCTGCCCACGCTGCGCGATCTGCGCATCTCGCTGAAATTTGGAATCATCCTGATCTGCGGAGGGGGAGCGTTCGTCCTTGGCCGTCTGCTCCGCTGGCCGCGGATTTCTGCGCCCGGCTCTGCCGCGGCTGCGGTGGCGATCGCCGCCTGGTGGCTGCTGCAGCCTGTGGCCCTGTTTGCGGCCTCGCGCGCCACCGGCAGCAGCATGTTCGTCCTGCGCTATCTATATCTCGGGCTTCCTGGCGCGGCGCTGGCCGCAACGCTGGCCGCCGCGTACTTCATCCCTCCAAATTGGTGGAAGCCGCTGTCTGTGGTCTTCGCCGCTGGTGTCCTGCTGATGCTGGGCCAATGGAGCCAGGCTTGGCCGATGCATCACGGCTCAGACTGGCGGCTGGCGGCCCACACCATCGATCAGTGGGCGCGCAACGATCCCAACACCCCGGTGCTGTGCCCCAGCCCGTTCATCGAAGCAAGGCCGCCCGAGTGGCAGCCGTCTTATCCCCTGCCCGGCTTCCTGTACTGCCATCTGCCGGTATATCCGTTCCGCGGCAAGCCTTACCTGCTTCCGTTTGAAGATTCCCCGGAGGCCAAGCGTTACGTCATCGGCCTGGCCGGCGGCCCGCTCCCGGCGGCGCGCCGCTTCCTGATTTACGGCGGCTCTGGTAGCGTTCGTTATTGGCGCAACTGGTTTTCCATCCAACCCCAGTTTTCCAATTGGCATCGGGAGCAGCTGGGGCGCTTTGGGGACGTGGTGGTGGAGCTATTCGAACAACCCCCTCCGGCCCCCGCCACACCCCTTCGGCCGTCCGTATAATATAGGCAGTTGCGAGAATGCTGGATCTAAAAAAGAAGCTGGAAGACGAAATTGCCGCGCTGGATCTGGAATTGCGCGTCGAACTCCCTCGTGAGATTTCGAAGGCCCGCGCACATGGCGACCTGAGCGAGAACGCCGAGTATCACGCCGCCAAGGAGCGCCAGGGGATGGTGAACGCGCGCCTGGGTCAGCTGCGGGCGCGTCTGCGCATGTTGTCCATGGTGGACATGACCCGCATCCCGCGCGACCGGGTGGGCCTGGGCTCATGGGTCACCGTGCTCGATCTCACCAAGGACGAGGAAGTCACCTACCAGTTGCTTACCAGCGAGGAAGCCGACGTGGCGCAGGGCCGCATCTCCACTACTTCGCCCATCGGCAAGGCTTTGCTGGGCAAGCAGGTGGGTGACACGGTGAAGGTGGTGATTCCGGGAGGCACCCGCGAGATGGAAATCACCAAGCTGCTAACCATTCATGACGAGCCCGCTTGAGCGCATTTCGAGCTAGAATCGAAAAGGGCCGTTTGGAATGACATATACCCGCGCGATCGGCGTCTCGTGCAACAAAGTAATTTTACTGATCGTCCGCTGGCTGGCTCTCTCCAAAATCCACCCGAACGTTCTGACATTCCTGGGCCTGGTGATCAACATCGTGGCTGCCGTTCTGCTGGCCGCCGGACAGTTCCGGTCGGCCGGTTTGGTAATTATCGGCGCCGGACTGTTCGACATGGTGGACGGGCGAGTGGCGCGCGAAACCAATCGGGTCACACGTTTTGGCGGATTTTTCGACTCGGTTCTGGATCGTTACTCCGATCTGGCGCTGCTGATGGGGTTGCTGGTCTACTACGGCACCATCAACCGGCCTTTCTACGTGGTGCTCACCGCAGTGGTCATGGCTGGATCGGTGATGGTCAGCTACACGCGCGCGCGGGCTGAAAACACCATCCCCAGCTGCAAGGTCGGTTTCATGGAACGGCCAGAGCGTGTGGTGTTGCTGATTATCGGCGCGCTGTTCGACCACATGGCGCCGGTGCTATGGGTTATCGCTGTGCTGGCCAACATTACAGTGATTCATCGCATGGTGTTCACGTATCAGGAAGCCAAGCGGCTGGAGGAAGCCCAGCTGCGCCCCGCGCCAGTTCTTACTGAGCCGCGGCCGTAGGCATTCGATTACTTCGCTGCCAGACGCGCCAACGCGTCGCCCGTCAGCCGATACACCGTCCACTCGTCAAGCGGAACCGCGCCCAGGCTGCGATAAAACTCAATGGACGGCGTGTTCCAATCCAACACCGCCCATTCCACGCGGCCATAACCCCGCTCCAGGGCGATCTTAGCCAGTCGTGCCAGCAGCGCTTTGCCGATGCCTTTTCCGCGCTGTGCGGGCTCCACGAAAAGATCTTCCAGATAGATTCCGGCCTGTCCCAGAAACGTCGAAAAATTGCGAAAGTACAGAGCGAAGCCTACCGGTGCTTCTTCCCAATAAGCCAGCAGCACTTCCGCCACCGGATTCGCGCCGAACACATGCTGGTGAATATTCTCTTCCGTCGCCACCACCATGTGCGACAGCTTTTCGTACTCCGCCAGCTGGCGTATGAAATCCAGGATGACCGGGACATCGCCCGGCGTGGCGGGTTCGATGCGCAGTGGATTGCTCACTGCAAGGCCTGCACGTGACTTCGGACGCCCGATGCTAAACCTGTCAGGCTGTATCCGCCTTCGAGTACCGAAAGCAGGCGGCCATGGGCGTGTTTATCGGCGATCTCGCGCATCACGCGGGTAAGATCGGCAAAGTCGGCATCGGTCAACAGGAACTGGCCCAGCGGATCGCCCGCGCGCGAATCGAAGCCCGCTGAGATCAGGACAAACTCGGGCTTTATTTCTTCCGCCGCGGAGATCAGCTGCTCCTGGAACGCACCCAAGATTTCCTTGCGCCCGGCACCCGCGGGAAACGGGCAATTGAGCGTCATGCCATCGCCAGCCCCTGCGCCGTGTTCAATGCTCGCTCCGGTGCCCGGATACCACGGCGATTGGTGCGTGCTGAAGAAAAACACCGTGCCGTCGCTATAAAAGATGTCCTGCGTGCCGTTGCCGTGATGCACGTCCCAATCGGCGATCAGAACGCGGCCCACACCATGCTTCTTCTGTGCGTAGCGCGCCGCGATAGCGACGGTATTGAAGACGCAGAAGCCCATCCCGCGCACCGAATTGGCATGATGGCCGGGCGGCCGTCCGATGCTGATGGCATTTGAAACCCGCTTCTCCACGATGGCATCCACCGCGTTGAGCGCACCGCCGGTGGAGCGCAGCGCGGCATCGTAGGATTTTGGAGAAATGACCGTATCGCCGGTGCTCAGCTCATGCAGTCCTGCCAGGATTTCGCGCTCGGCAAGCTGGATGTATTGCCGCTGATGGCACAACGCGAGTTCGTCGTGATTGGCCAGGCGAGGGGAAATAGGAACCAGCTCCAGACCGCGCAGCGCGCCCACCGCCGCGTCAAATCGGGCGGGCTGCTCCGGGTGCTGGGGACCCGTCACATGCTCTTTGCAAACCGGATCCGCCGCCAGCCCTGTCATTACCTCCCAAATTCTAACAGGCCGAAGGTGCCGGGTTGCACCTTGCGGCGCGGCCGTCCCTTGGCATCGCCTTCGGCCGGCGGCAGCATTTCAACTTGCGCCAATGCCAGGTACACCTTATGCGTCTTGGGATCGAGCGCCATGGTACGCGCGCCTTTCTCGGTCTTCACGTTTTCAACCACCGTATATTTGTCGGGCGAATCTTCGTGGATCACCGTCAAAACAGCATCCTGCCCGCAGGAATTGAAAACGTATTTTGTTTCCGGATCGAACCATGTGGCGTCCACGCCGTCCCCGATGGGCACCGTGGTCACCACCTTGCCCGTATCGGCATCCATCACGGCCATCATCTTGTTGTCGCAGCCCGAGAAAATGCGGCGGGTTTTAGTGTCCATGGCCATACCGGAGGGCTCTGTGCACGGCGCCAGCGGCCATTTGTGCACCACGGTGAGGCTCTTGGCGTCGATATCCATCACCTCGCTCTTGTCTTCGATATTGACGAAGACGTGACCCTTGCCATCGGGCGCCGGAAATTCCGGCTTCCCTTCCAGTGTCACGGTGCCAGCCAACGTCCCTTTCTCCGCATCCACCACCGTGGCGCTGGAGCTGCGGCCGTTGAAGGCGAACACGCGTTTGCTGGCCGGATCGTAAATGATCCCGTCCGGATTCATACCCGCGGCAACCTCGCCCACTCTGGCGAGCGTAGTGAGATCGAAAATCACCACCTGGTTCGCCGCCCCGTCGCTGATAAAGCCGCGGTTGAATTCGGGAGCCAGGGCGATGCCATGCACCAGTTTCAAGCCCGTGATTTTACCCGCCACCTCGCCCTTCTTCCCGTCCACCACATCCACTTCGGCGCCGTGGGAGACGAAGATGCGGCCGGTGCCGGGAT
>DATHNM010000444.1:0-6085 GCA_035486095.1 Bryobacteraceae bacterium | reverse complement strand
TCGCTGAAGCCGGGAGTCGGTCGCTTGGTGCTCTCGGTGGAATTGGAGATAGACCGGCGCGGCGACATCCTGGCCCAGAGTTTTGGACGCGGCGTCATTCGCAGCGTGGAGCGCATGACCTACACCGCGGTGCATGCGCTGCTGGAAGGCGATTTGGCGCTGCGGGAGCGCTACGCGCGCTTAATTGGCCGCTTCGAACTGATGCGCGAACTGGCTCTGGTGCTGAACCAGAAACGCATCCGGCGCGGATCCATCGACTTCGACATGCCGGAGCCGTTGATTCAATTCGATGAGTTTGGCGAGATGGCCGGCGTGACGCGCAGTCCGCGCAACATCGCGCACCGGCTGATCGAAGAGTTCATGCTGTCCGCCAATGAGGCGGTGGCATCGCACCTGGAACAAGCCGGCATCGCATCCATATTCCGCATTCACGAAAAGCCCGATCCGAAGCGCGTGCTGGAATTTGAAGAAATCGCGACGCATTTCGGCTATTCGCTCGGTATCGGCGCTATTCCGGTGAAGCGCTTTCGAACCCAGCCGATGCGCCGGCGCGATGGCAAAATGGTGCGCAAGGAAATCGTGGTCGCCGACGACAGCCTTTCCATTTCGTCGCGGAACTATCAAAAGTTGATCGCTCAGATTGAGGGCAAACCCGAGGAGCGCATTCTGAGCTATCTGATGCTGCGTTCGCTGAAGCAGGCGCGCTACAGCGCCGAGAATCGCGGTCATTTCGCGCTGGCGGCTGCCAGCTACACGCATTTTACGTCGCCCATCCGGCGCTATCCCGATCTGATCGTGCATCGGCTTCTGGACGCTTCATTCCAGGGAAAGCGCGATCTGATTGCGCCCGAACGCCTGGAACTTATCGCACACGATTGTTCTGAAACCGAGCGGCGCGCCGCCGATGCCGAGCGCGAGCTGGTGGAGTGGAAGAAGGCCCGGTTCATGGAAAGCCGCGTGGGCGAGGAGTTCCGCGGCTTGATCACCAGCACCACCCGCTTTGGATTTTTCGTGGAGCTGGAGAATCTCTTCGTCGAAGGCCTGGTGCCCATCGATACCCTGCCGGGCGACCGATACATGTTTCAGGAAAACGTGCGCAAGATCGTTGGGCAGCGCACCCGGCGCGAGTTCAGCATCGGCGATACAGTAAATGTTTTGCTGGATCGCGTGGATCCGGTGGAACACAAGCTGTCGTTTTCACTGATCGAGCCGCCCAAAGGACGCAAAAAGAAAGAGCGCCATTAGTTCGACGCCGGCTTTAGTTCGATGCCACTGACGCCGCCCGCAGCGGGAACTGCTGGGTTGCCAGCGATTCCAGGAGCTGTTCGTGAATTCCCTGCTCCAGCATGTAGTACCGGCGGCCGTCTTCGTCCACCACCACCGCCAGTTTCCGGGCGGCCCACAGCAGGCACAATTGCTGTTCACCGGGCGACAGCATGGATGCATCCACGCGCGCCATGCCGCGCGGACCCGGAGTTAGTTTCCGCAGAAAATCGCGAGTGAAGATCTGGTGATCCAAACCTTCCAGGGCCGCGCCGGCTGAAATCCAGCGATGTTCCATCGATCCGAAGAAATAAGGACCCGTGGCGAATGCCAGCAAAAAGACCACCACGTCGATGAACGCGGCCAGCATCAAAGCGAACACGTGCCGGGCGGTGGGCGCGGTGAACAGTTCCTGGAACGCCACCAGCAGGTCTTCCTGGCCTGAGACGGTCCGGTCGACGAAATCGCTGTAGGCCGGCAGAGGCGGCTTGGCGAGCTGGCCCGCGTGCAGCGTTTGTTCGACGTCGTCCCACGGAACGGCGTCATAGACCCGCCGATAGGCCTGCAGTTGCTTTTCCGTTGCATCCAATGGCTTCGTGTTTGAAACAAACGCAGCCACCTCTGTTTGAGAACGCTGCATGCGCTGCAGCGCTTGCTGGCCCAGTTTGGTGTAGCGATCAAAGGCCGACTAGCGGACGCCGGCCCCCGCGCCTTCCTTGTAATTGTCGGCGTAGGTCTGCGCCTCGCGCGCCACCGCCGCCCGTACATTCGCCAGATACGGATCGGCGTCTTGAGCGCGGGAAATCAGACCATGCGTCTTCTCGGCTTCGGTCATCTCTTCCAGTGCCAGCACGTGTTTCTGCTGTTCATCGATGGCGGAGGTGAGCAGCTTGCTGGTCTGGCCCGCGGAATCGTTCAACGCATCATAGAGCTTGCGTTCGATCGTAGCCGGGCGTTCCCGCGCGCTGAACCAGGTGTAGAGACTGGTATAGGAAAACGCGATCGATACGACGGCTGTAACAATGTAAACGCCGATCAGCAGTACGCGGCGGCCGGCGTGCCGCATAGTGGAGGAACTAAAGCCGATGAGCCAGGCAACCAGCACCAGCGCGGTTTGCAGACCGATGGACGCCAGCACCGAAAACCAGACGGACAGATACAAACGCATCCCTTCGAAGGTGGTGTACCAGGAAACAATGGAGAGCAGGCAGCTGGCCACGAAAAGCCCCTGCACCAGCGGGCGATTGAAACTGGCGGAATTCGAAGGTGCGAATGCCATGCGCAATACTCCTTGAGAAGAGTTACGCGCTGTGCACGCCGGCGGTTCCAACTTATTCGGAGCGCAGCGCGGCCACCGGGTCGCCACGCACTGCACGGCGCGCGGGAATGTAACTTGCGAGTAGCGCAATAGCGCCCAAAACGAGAACCGCGAGTGTCAGCGACAGGCCATCGTTCGGCCCCGCTCCATACAGCAAGCTTGCCAGCACGCGCGAAAGCGCTAAGTATCCTAGCAAACCGAGCGCCACTCCAGCCACGGCTAATAGCAAGGCTTGACCCAGGATCCAGCGAACAATATCGCGCGGCGTGGCGCCCAGGGCGATACGAATGCCGATCTCCCGCGCGCGCTGCCACGTCGAGTAAGAGATTACGCCGTAAATGCCAATGCCGGCCAACAGTAAAGCGATGGCCGCGAACAACGCCGCCAGTAGCGAGTTGAGGCGCGGCTTGTCATTTAGGACGGAGATGCGGTCCTGCATGGTCATCAGCTCTGCGATGGATTGCCGTTTCCAGGCTGGGTCGCGCAGAGCGGAACGCAACGCGGGAGCGAGACTCGCCGGGTCGCCCACGGTGCGGACCATGACATAAATGTTGGGCCAGATAGTTTGCACATAGGGCAAATAGATTTCGAGCGATTCGTCGGAGGGGCGAGTGAGGTAGCGAATATCGCCTGCAACGCCCACGATCTCGCGCGTAACTTCGATCGCCGCTTTACCTGGCGCGGCGACAATGAGTTTGCGGCCCACGGGATTTTCCCCCGGAAAGTAGCGGCTGGCGAGCGAACTGCTCACAATGGCGACTGGCGGAGAATCGCCGCGATCGCGCGCGTCGAATTCCCTGCCCTGCAGCAAGGGGATTCCCAGCGCATGGAGATAGCCGTTATCGATCAGATTGCACGCGGCCACCGGGCGATCCGGCGATGAGGACGCAGCGTGGCCAGGGACACGAAAACGCTGGCCGGTGAGCATGAATTCGTCCAGCGGAAGATTGGTATTGGCCGCGACGGAGCGGACACCGGGAAGCGCGGCGATCCGATCGAGCAACGAAAGATAGTAGGCGCCCATTGCAGGCGCATTCAAGAAATCCGAAGGCAGGAAGGAGGCGCGGAGGGTGAACAGATGATCTGAAACAAATCCGCGATTTTCGTTTTGCAGCCAGAGGGCGCTGCGCGTCATCAAAGCGGCACCCGCCAGCAGCATCAGCGACAAAGCAATTTCCGAAATCACCAGCAGGTTGCGGGAAGCGCGGCCGCTCCGCGTATTGATGGAACCCCGGCTCGATTCCCGGATGGTCTGGTTCAGGTTGCCACCCAGAATCCTCCGCGACGGCAGAAGGCCGAACAATAAACCTGTGACAGTGGTGACTGCCACGGTAAAGCCAAGTACGCGGAAGTTCAATCCGGCGTTCCGCAGACCTGGCAGTGCCGCGGGCTTCAGGGCGATGAGCACGTGCACGCCAGCATAGGCCAGGGCCACGCCCGCCACACTTCCAGCAAATGCAAGGAGCGTGGTTTCGGTGAGCAACTGGCTCAATAATCGTGCGCGGCTGGCGCCCAACGCGGCTCGAATAGCTGCCTCCCTATGGCGGGCTTCAGAGCGCGAAAGAAGCAAATTGGCGACGTTCACGCAGGCGATCAACAGCACCATTCCGACGGCTATCAGCAGGGCCGCGATAGTGGCGCGAAGATTGCCGGTTCCATAATCTTCCAGCGGCGTAACGCTGGCTGACCAACCGCGGTAGAGGTCTGGAAATCCACCCGCCACACGCGTTGCGATGACCTGCATTTCGCCGTTGGCCGCCTGCAACGTGATGGCCTCTCTCAGGCGGCCGACCACCGCCATGTTGTTCGAGCGCAAGCTGGCGTTCTGTTCGAAGAAAAGCGGCGTCCAGACTTCGACGCCCCGCATGGCCAGCGACTCATCGAAGTTCGGCGCAGCCACACCGATGAGCGTGTAGGAATCGCCATTCAAGTTGAGCGAAGTTCCCAGGGCGCCGGGATTGGCGCCGAACTCACGCTGCCACAGGCCATAACTGACAACGGCAACACGATTGTGATCCAACGGCTCTTCGCCCGGGCGAAATTCGTGGCCCAGAACAGGTTGCAGGCCGAGCCCGGAAAAGAATCCCCGAGAGACTTGTGCCCCCAACAACTGACGTGATTCAGCACCACGAAAGCTGAAAAAGACATTGCGCATTCCGAGCAACGGCTGGAAGGAGCGGGCTTGCTTGGACCACTCCAGGTAGCTCAAACCGGAAACCGGATTTTCAGCTCCGCCGGGCAGCGTCTGCCAGGCCAGAACAAGCCGGCTTGGATCGCGATAAGGCAGCGGATGCAAAATCACCGCATCGAAGACGCTGAACATCGCAGTGTTGGCGCCGATGCCGAGCGCCAGGGTCAGGATCGCGGAGACGCAGAATCCCGGCTGCTTCGATAGCGAGCGCAGTGCGTAGCGAAGATCGGGCACTCTAAGAAATCATGCGTCTCCAAAGAGTGGGGACGCGGCAGCGCTATTCCTCTTCTTCTTCCTCACCCGTCTTGGCGGCCTTGGCGGCGGCGATGATTTTATCGGCCTGCAGCTGCGGCACGTAATCGTAATGATCGAACTCCATTTGATAGGACGCGCGGCCCTGGGTCATGGAGATCAGATCATTTTGATACGTCAACATCTCGGACATGGGGACTTGCGCGCGAATGATCTGCGTGCCACTTTTGGTGTCCATGCCCTGGATGCGCCCGCGGCGGCTGTTCAAATCTCCCATCAGATCGCCCGCATATTCCACGGGCGCCTGAATGTTTACGTTCATAACGGGTTCCAGCAGCGCGGGCTTGGCCGCCTGCATCGCGGCTTTGAAGGCCTTGCGCGCCGCAAGCTTGAACGCCATTTCAGAGGAATCGACGTCGTGATATGAGCCGTCGTAAACGGTGACCTTGAAATCCACCACCGGGAAGCCGGCCAGAAATCCGTTCGCGGCCGCTTCCACGATTCCTTTTTCAACAGCGGGAATGTAGTTGCGCGGGATGGATCCGCCGAAAACCTCGTTGGCGAATTCAAACTTGCCGCCGCGCGGAAGCGGCTCCATGCGAATCCAGCAATCGCCGAACTGGCCGTGGCCGCCGGTCTGTTTTTTGTGGCGGCCCTGAACATCGGCCCGGCCGCGCACCGTCTCGCGATAAGGAATCTTCGGAGCGTGCAACTCCACATCCACGCCGTAACGCTTCTTCAGGCGGCTTACGATAACTTCCACGTGTTGCTGTCCGCTGCCCGCCAGCAGAAATTCCTTGGTCTGCGGATCGCGATAAAAGCGCAGCGCCCGGTCCTCTTCGAGAATCTTCTGGATCGCGTGGCCCATGCGATCTTCGTCGTTGCGCGTCTTCGCGGAAATTGCGTAGCCGATGGACGGCTCCGGCAGAATCACCGCGGGGTACGCGATCTGCGACGCCTTGTCGCACAGCGAATCGCCAGTCAGCGTCTCTTTCAGCTTGGCTACGCCGCCGATATCGCCCGCGTGCAACTCCGGCACCGGAACGATGGTCTTGCCCGAT
>DATHNM010000443.1:0-13944 GCA_035486095.1 Bryobacteraceae bacterium | reverse complement strand
CGCCTTTATGCGGTCCCGCGCATCTGGCCGCCGCACGGCTTGTTTATATGCTTCCCGGTCCGGAGCCTGTGTCGCGGCCTTGTCCTGCGCCAGCGCAAAAGATGCTACGGCGAGAATCACAAGAACGCCACACCGGAACCGCATTGGTATAAATATTAGCATCGCAACGGCGGACTCTAAAGCGTTCTGGCTTCAAACTGGCACACCTCGTCGTTCTTCACCGCATAGTGAACTTCTATCGGTCTGCAGCACACTTCGCAGTCTTCAATATAGGTCTGCCTCTTCACCGAAGTATCCAACACCATGGAAATCCGTTCGGAGCAGTAGGGGCACGCAAAGAAGTACTCCATCCTGCCCAGCATAAGGGATTGATAATGGGAATGGATGAAACGGGGCTGGCTACGTTTGCTGATCATCGCCGGCGCATCGCTCGCGCTTGTTTACCTGGGCGATTACATCTCCATCGTCTACCGGATTCCCCATGGACGCGAGCAATTCGGCTCAGTGGAAGTGCAGAAATTGCTGGCAGTGCCGCAGAAAGATCACAAGACGGAATATATCGCCGATCCGCCGCAAGCGCAGCCCTGTGTTCATTCGCTGTTTCCACAGCTTGGCCTGATGCCCTGCTGGTATGAATCCCGTCATGCCCAACAGCAGATCAACTATTAAGGGCGAGGGAATAAGCTTGATCCGCCCGCTAACCACGGCAATTGCAGTCCGATACCGCGGCTACTTGGGACTCTGTTGGACCTGGAGCAAGGTGACGGGGTGAATTGCAATTAGCCGGCCAGCGCGTCAGCCAACTGCTTCAAGCGGGCTTGAAACTTCACCAAATCCGAACCGGAGCCGAATTCGATGACGCCGGCGCGCGGATTGAAAACGATGGAATGCTTGCCGCCGTTTTCCTGTTCGACGAACGGCTCGGATAGTTTGCGCACCACCTCACTCGACATGTCGATGGCGTTGCCGGGCGCGGTGCTGAGCAGGGCCGCGAACTGGTCTTTGGCCCACCTGCCCACCGTGGCCGAGGATGGAAAGATGTTTTCGAAGCGAGACTGGAAACCGCGCAGAGCGCTATCGATGATCTGCGCCGAATAACAGTTTTGCAGCCCTTCCAAGTTCCTGACCACCACCAGCAGGACGGAAAACGGCGTGTTCTTCTTGATGTACTCTTCCATGCGGCCGTTGATTCGCTGTTGGCTTTCGGCCGACGGGTCTGGCGCGGTTGAACGGCGGGAGGCTTGGACCTCTTGATGCAGCAAGCGGATCTCGTCCTTCAGTTGTGCGATCGCCAGCTGGTTGGAGGATCGCATCTGCTGGATGCTGGCCGCGATTTTTGTGGTGGACGCGCGAATGGCGCCGCGAATCACCTGAATGTCATCGCTAGCCGCGGTCTGGTTCAGGCCATTCAGTTCGCGCTTGAGGCCGGACTCGAGATTGACTTCACTTTCATTGATGGAGCCGGCGAAGGATTCCACGGCAGCCGCTGCGGCCTGCACCTCCCGGCGAAGTTTTTGGATCTGCTCGCCGGTTTTGTCGCGATAGTCTTTTAGCGCGGTTTCGAAAGAGCGTTGCACAGACTCCAGATCGCGCGGCCCTGCCACCGATCGCAATTGCTCCCCCAGGGTATGCAGCTGGGTACGAAAGTGGGCGGCTTGAGCGGTGTCTAGCTCAATGGCGTTCAGTTCAGTGGAACGGAGAGCCTGCGAATAGCAATTGACAGCCGTACGATGCAGTTCCTCCAGGCGTTCCAGCTCGGTAGCGGTTTTGCGAAGTGAGATCATTTTGGGCGACGGGGTGTTCCTCTTACTTATCGGACGGTTGAGACTAATGTTTTAGGATTTCTCCCATCTCGGCTCCCTTCTGTAAGGCGGCTATCCATGTATACTGGTCCGGTTGGCGCGGCATCCTATGAAAAACAGAAACGCTGGCTTACGTTCCGTCCTGTTGGCGGCCGGCCTGGCCGCTGCTCTGTGCGCCACGCCCGCCTCTGGCCAATGGTTCACCGTCCGCTCCCCAGGCATTCCCAGGCTCCCCGATGGGACGCCCAATCTGGCCGCCCCCACCCCCAAAGGCCGCGATGGCAAGCCTGATATATCCGGCCTCTGGCAACCTTCCCCGCCCTATATCGGAAATCTGGCCTTTGATCTGAAGCCCGGCGACGCGCCCTTCCAGCCCTGGGCGGCCGAGTTGTTCAAACAGCGCCGCGCAACCGAGAGCAAGGACGATCCCACCGGCAACTGCATTCCCGGCGGTGTGCCGCGCTCCGATGCCGTTCCCTACCCTTTCAAGATCGTCAACAGCGACAAGATGGTGATCATCCTTTATGAGGCGGTGCATAGCTATCGCCAGATTTTCACCGACGGGCGCCAGCTTCCAAAAGATCCCAATCCCACCTGGATGGGTTACTCGGTGGGACATTGGGAAGGCGACGATTTCGTCGCCGAAACCACCGGCTTCAACGATCACGGCTGGCTGGATAACGATGGCCGCCCGGCCACCGATGCCCTGCGCGTGACGGAACGCTTCCGGCGAAAGAATTTCGGAGAGATGGATGTTCTGATCACGATTGACGATCCCAAGGCTTATACCAAGCCGTGGAATGCCAAGCTGCCGCTCAAGCTGAAGCCCGATACAGACCTGCTGGAATACGTCTGCAACGAGAACAACAAAGATCTCCAACACCTGGTGGGTAAATAACGCATATGAAATTCAATTTCTCTGGAATGCTGGTCTGCGGCTGTATTTTTGCAATGGCGCTGGGCGCCCAGGACAACCCCATCAGCGCCGATGCCCGGCAGAGCTACGCGCTGGTAAAAGACAGCCTGCTCAAAGCCGCGGATCGCATGCCGGCCGAAAACTACTCGTTCCGGACCGTGCCGCAGGTGCGGACCTTCGGCGAGATGATCGCGCACGTGGCCGATGGGCAGTTACTGATGTGCCAGGTGGCCAAAGGCGAGAAGACCACGGCCAACGCGAAGTTCCCGCCGCCCAAGACCTCCAAGGCCGATCTGGTGGCAGCGCTCAAGGCATCCTTCGATTATTGCGATCCGGTATACGCGTCCATAACCGATAAGGCCGGCATCACACCGGTGAAGTGGTTTCGATGGGACATGACCCGGCTGGGTCTGCTGAATTGGAACATCGCGCACGACAACGAAATGTACGGGATTATCGGAGCGTTTCTGCGGATCAAGGGCCTGGTGCCGCCATCGAGCGAAGGCCGCCCCTAGCTTCGCCAAGCGCGCCCCGTCCGCGCTACCGCTTTTTGGTGCGGAACTGGTATTGATCCAGTTCCACGGCGAACTCCTCGGCCAAACAGCGGGTCACCCGGCAAGAGACGATCAGTTGCAGCGGCGTGGTCCCGTGCAACAAGGTCGGCCAGTCCACGGTCAGTTGCAGCCGAGCGCCCGTGTTCACCTTTGTTTCCTCCGAGGCGATCAGCAAACCGCAGCTGCTCACGTTCACCGTCCGGCCGACACCAATCAGCGATGGGCCGCCTGAAACAGTGCGGTATCGAACACCCAATCGCAACGGGAAGCGGGATTTGGATCTCCGTTCCCAGGCAGCGTTAGATTCAGGTTGCATGGCATCTACCATTCTTCGCACCTAGCCGTTAGGCTCTGATGGCGCAATCACTACGTTTCGATGACAAGAAACAATTTTCTTGAAAAATCAGTCAGTGTAAATGTCGTTCGCCTCGTTTCGTGGAGTGCCGGCCCGCCCACAGGGGCCCCCTTACGTAACGTGGTCCGCATCGTGCCATCGATGCCGGACAACCTTCGGACAGCCGGTTTACTACGCCAACTCCCGCAGCCGCCCAGAATTTTTTTCGAGCAGCCGCGAGATGCTCACATCGCTCGATCCAGCCGGTTCACCGGACACGCATGCCGAGGCCGCTTCAGAAGTGCGGCGCTGTTCCCTCTCCTTGCGTTCCTGCCAATCCCGAAACTTCGCCCGCTCGCGTTCAATCTCCTGCACGGCGCCGGCGATTCGCATCCGGTACTGGACGCAGATGGCTTCCATCTCCTCGCTCAAACGCTCGTTGTCGGTGAGTTTGGCCTTTTCAAACTCTTCCAGACGCCTCTTCTGGCTTTCTTCGTATTCGTTCAGCACTCGCTGCCGCTGTACCGCGTCCTGCAGCATATCTTCCACCGCCACGCCCGCGGCTTCCAGTGCCATCATCAACGCGCTGTGTTTGCCTGCCGCCGACAGACCATGCAAATGCTCGCTCGCGATCATGTCCGCCACTTTCAGAATGTCCCAGGCGGCGGTGGGCGCAGCGGCGGCTCTAAAGGATGATTTGTGATAAATATCTTCGAAGGATGACAACTTCGCATTCTCAAACGAATCGTTCCGATTCCGTTCACTGATACCAGGCTCGGGCGGCCTGGCAGGCGAATCATTCCGTTCTTCCGCGCGGGCCGTGAAATGGTCCTCGGGCGAGGAAGCCTGCAACAACTTCCTAAACATGATCCCTCTCCTTACCTGCGAAGGTGGTTGGCCAATACTAACACAATAGGGTGTAAATAGAATGTAAAATTGCTCACCCTAATCAAACTTTGGAGTACCGGCTTTCCTAACGGTCCTAGCGCCCGCCGCGAATCGCTGAGAGTGTTTCCTCACTGCTGACACTACTGCTCTCGAATAGCTTTGCGAGGTGACTTGGTGCGTGCCCTGAAGTGGCGTGCTCGACGCTTATTAGCCGCCATGGATCGGCTGCAGTTGGTGCGGCGAAGAGCATCGGTAATGGCAATTACACTTCTAGCCGCGCTGACCACCAGGAACGACAGAAACAATACCGGGACGCAATCCGGGCGCTGCGCGGAAAAGACGCCTGCCAGGAGTACAACTAATGAACGCCACTAATTCGCAACCTCTCACGGCTTTGGGGCTCGACGTCGGCACCAGCCGCATTGTCGCTGCCCAGCGCCAGGACAAGGACATTCAGTTCGATACGCAACTGAACGCCTTCGTCACCATTCCCTTTTCCAAGCTGACCCAGAGCGTCCTCAAAAAGGAGCGCATCCCGCATCTGGTGCAGGATTCCGAGATCACGGTGTATGGCGACGAGAGCGAGCGCTTCGCTAACCTCTTCCACAAGGAAACCCGGCGCCCCATGCTGCGCGGAGTCCTGAATCCGAACGAAGCCGGCAGTTTAACGCTGGTCCGCCAGATCGTCGGGCTGGTGATGGGGGAGGGCGAGGGGCAAGGACGCCGGCTGTGCTTCAGCGTTCCCGCCGCGCCGCTGGGCGCGAGCGACGAAGTGAACGAGCACGAAGCCGGCCTGAAGAGCATGCTCTCCAAGCTGGGATTCGACGCCCATCCCATTTCAGAAGGCCTGGCCGTGGTGTACGGCGAACTGGAAGGCTCCAACTACACCGGTATCGGCATCAGTTGCGGCGGTGGCCTGTGCAACGTTTGTCTCGCGTACCTATCGGTTCCCGTTTTTAGCTTTAGCATTCCCAAAGCGGGCGATTTTATCGATTCCAGCGCGGCGCAACTGCGCGGCGAGCCCGCCACCCGCATCCGCACCATTAAAGAGGAATCGTTCCACTTCAACGGCCACTTCGTGAACAAGATCCATCAGGCGCTGAGCACTTCTTACGAGGATATGATCCAGGCCCTGGTGGCCGCGCTCAAGGATCAATTCGCCAGCGTCCAAAATATGCCAAAGCTCAACCGGCCCATCCCCCTGGTGCTCAGCGGCGGGAGCGTCATGCCACCCGGCTTTCGCGACCGTTTCGAGAAAACGCTGCGCGAGACCGAGCTGCCGGTGGCCATCGCGGAAGTGCGCATGGCCTCGAATCCCATGGTATCCACCGCGCGCGGAGCATTGGTGGCCGCACTCAGCGAGCTATAGTAGTTTTATCGTGGCGCACGCACTCGCGCCGGCACTTAAAACGGGCAGGACCATCTAACACCACCGTGCCACCAACTTGGTAACGGCGGAACAGCTTCGCGGATCTAATGGGGTGAATGCACCCGACCTACCCGATACTCCTGTGCGCGCTCTGGTGGAACTGCCACGTGAGTGTCCTCACCTATCACAACGACCTGGCACGCACCGGCCAAAATCTCGCCGAACATCTGCTTACGCCGGCCAGCATTAGCGCCGGGCAATTTGGCCCGCTCTTCACTTATCCGGCGGACGGCCAGGTCTACACTCAGCCTCTCTACCTGCCGGGCGTGATCGTTCCCGGCAAGGGAATCCACAATGTTGTCTTCATCGCCACTGAACATGACAGCGTCTATGCCTTCGACGCCGACAATTACGTGGCCGCCCCGCTGTGGCACGTCAATTTTCTCAATCCCTCGCAAGGTGTGACCACTGCATCGGCAACGGATTTGGGATGCACCTCCATCGTGCCCGAAGTCGGCATCACCGCCACCCCGGTGATTGATCCAGCCACCGGTACTTTGTACGTGGTCGCGATGACCGAAGAAGGGTCGGACGGAAACTACGTGCATCGCCTGCATGCCCTGGACGTCGCAACCGGCGCTGAACAGCCCGGCAGTCCGGTGGAAATCCAAGCGTCCGTTGCGGGTCAGGGCAACGGCACCGCGGTGGTCCAATTCGAACCTTGGCTCTACAAGGAAAGAGCCGGACTGCTGTTGCTGAACGGTGTGGTGTATACGGCTTGGTCTTCCCAGTGCGATTCCGGAAATTACCATGGTTGGATCATTGGATACAATGCCCGCACGCTGGAGCAATCGGCGGTCTTCACCGACACACCCAACTGGGACGCGGGCGCGTTCTGGCAGGGCGGCGCGGCGCCGGCGGCCGATTCGGACGGCAACATCTATGCGGTATCGGCCAACGGCACCTTTGATGCGAACAGCGGTGGTTTAGATTTAGGCGAAAGCGTCCTCAAGCTCGCCGCCGGGAAAAGTGTCACCGTGGCGGACTACTTCACGCCCTACAACGCCGCTGAACTAAGCGATAAAGATGTCGACTTCGGATCCAGCGGCGCGCTGCTATTACCCGATGAAGCAGGCAACGCGGCTCATCCGCACTTATTGGTCACCGGAAGTAAGTCGGGCGCCGTTTATCTGCTCGATCGCGATAATTTAGGCCATTTCCGGCCGGATGGAGACAGCCAGATTGTTCAATCTCTCGCCAGCGCGGTGGGACCCATCTTCGGAATACCAACCTACTTCAACGACACCGTATACTTTTCCGCCGCGCATGACCAGGTGAAGGCTTTTCCGCTACAGAACGGTCTTCTCTCCGCTTTTCCAGCTTCAGCCAGCAGCGCCACATTCGCCATGCTCGGCACCGTCCCCGCCATCTCGGCCAATGGCACGGCAAACGGAATACTCTGGACCATCGACCCTAGCGGGCTCTTGCACGCCTACGACGCTGCCGACCTCGGCAATCAGCTTTATCAGGGCAGCGCGGGCCCCTACGTCAAATTCTCAACGCCTACCATCGCGAATGGAAAAGTGTACGTGGGCACGCTCGACAGCCTGGTGGTGTTTGGCCTGAAGAACGAAACGGCCGGCAGCGTGGCGGCGGTGGTGGATGCGGATGGCTTCCAAGCTGGACCTGTCGCGCCCGGTTCGTTTGTCTCTTTGTTCGGCTCCGGTTTAGCGCCGCGCGCAGCCCAGGCTTCCGGCTCGCCTTGGCCCAAGGTTCTGGAGACCACGTCGGTCTTCATCAACGGTGCCGCCGTGCCGCTGGCATACGTGAGTCCCACGCAGATCAATGCCCAGGTCCCATACGATACGATTCCGGGACAAGCTACTCTTACCGTGGTGGTGGGTGCCCGTGTCCTCGCGCCCATCGAGTTCACTGTCCGCGGCGCAAAATGACCAGACCGATCATCACGCTTACCACTGATTTCGGCCTTTCGGACCATTTCGTCGGCGTGATGAAGGGCGTCATTCTCGGAATTCACCCGGCCGCTCAGGTGATCGATATCAGCCACGGCGTCCAACCCTACGCGATCGCCGATGGCGCGTTCACCATCGCGCAGGCCTACCGCTATTTTCCGAGGAAGACCATTCACGTTGTGGTGGTAGACCCGGGCGTCGGCTCCACGCGCCGGCCGTTGCTGGCTGAAATGGCCGGCCAATATTTCGTAGCTCCAGATAATGGCGTGCTATCGATGGTTTTCGCCAGGGAAAAACCGAGGGTTCGGCACATCACCAGCGAGCGCTATTTCCTGCATCCCGTCAGCCGGACATTTCACGGCCGCGACGTTTTTTCGCCCGTTGCCGCGCATCTGGCCGCCGGAGTGACGCCCGCGAAATTCGGCAAACTCATCGAAGATTACCTGCGCGCGCCTTTCGACAAACCCACGCCAACCGGCAAGCAAAGATGGACGGGAACTATCCTCAAAGCCGATCATTTCGGAAATCTAATCACCAATTTTCACAGCGATCAATTTCCCGCCATTCGCACCCATGCTTTTGCAATGAATGTTCGATCCCAGGCCGTCACGCGCCTGGCCCAAACGTTTTCTGAATGCACGCCGGGTGAACTTTGCCTGATTATCGGAAGCTCAGGCTATCTGGAGATCGCCGCCAGCCAGAGTTCGGCCGCGCAGGCGCTGGGCTGCAGCGCCGGCTCGCCGGTTGAACTGACGATTTACTAATTCATTCCTCACATTACTAACCTGTGTGGTTGATAACTGCTGGTCCAGGCGATGAATGGGACTTGTGTGGGACCACCCTGGGCACGATCTTCACGCCACGCCTGTTGTACACTAAAAGGACTGCTTCGCTTGAGGTCATGACGCCCGTGAAAACCCCATCCGCATTCTGACGCCGCTTCACTTTGGGCTGCTTTTGTCCAGCCCCGCCAGTTCACAGGGTTTTCAAATTCGTCTGAAGGATTTCCAATGAGTGAAAGCAGTAGCACAATCCAAATTCACAACCCAGGCATCTGGGCCTCGCTGCGCGAAGCGGTGATGGGCTCCAGCCAGGACTTCACCGAAGGCAACATCAGCCGCGCCATCGTTCTGCTGGCCGTGCCGATGGTGCTCGAGATGTGCATGGAATCGCTGTTCGGCGTGGTGGATGTATTCTGGGTCTCGCGCCTGGGCGCCGACGCCGTGGCCACCGTGGGGCTTACCGAAACCGCGCTCGTTCTGGTCTTCGTCATCGCCATGGGTCTCAGCATCGGAGCCACCGCGCTGGTGGCCCGGCGCATGGGCGAAAAAGACGAGCGCGCCGCCGGCTCGGTCGCGGTGCAGGCCATCATCCTGGGACTGGTGGTCTCGGGAACCATCGCCATCTTCGGCTATTTCTTCGCGCCCAACCTGCTGCACATCATGGGCGGCTCGGACAGCGTGGTAAAACTCGGCTCCGGCTATACGCGCATGATCCTGAGCGGCAGCGCCACCATTTTCCTGCTGTTCCTGATCAATGCAGTTTTCCGCGGGGCTGGCGACGCGGCCATCGCGATGCGCGTCCTCTGGCTTGCGAACATCGTGAACATTTGCCTGAATCCGTGTTTGATCTTTGGGCTGGGTCCGTTTCCGCGCCTGGGCGTCACCGGCTCGGCCGTGGGCACCACCATCGGCCGCGGAGTCGGCGTGTTGCTGCAACTCTGGGTCCTGACGTCCGGACGCGGCCGCCTTGCCGTTCACGTGTCCCAACTGCGCGCCGATTTCGCCGTGATGTGGCGCCTCATCCGCCTCTCGCTGAACGCCATGTTCCAGTACATGGTGCAAATGGCCAGCTGGATCGGCATGGTGCGCATCATCGCCAGCTTCGGAAGCGATGCCACCGCCGCTTACACCATCGCCTTCAAGGTGATTATTTTCGCCATCCTTCCTTCCTGGGGAATGAGCAACGCCGCCGCCACGCTGGTGGGGCAGAATCTGGGCGCCGGCAAACCTTCGCGCGCCGAGAGTTCGGTCTGGCGCACGGGACTCTACAACATGCTGTTCCTGGGCAGTATCGGGCTGGTGTTTATCGCGCTGGCGCCTCAGATCATCGGTCTGTTTACCAGCGATCCGGCGGTCACCCGGCTGGCCGTCAGCGCGCTGCGGCTGTTCAGCTTGGGAAATGTCTCATACTCCTATGGCATGGTAATTACCGCGGCCTTCAATGGCGCGGGCGACACCGCCACTCCCACCGCGCTGAACCTGGTCTGTTTCTGGCTCTGCCAGATTCCACTGGCCTGGGCGCTCGCGTTCCATAGCGGCCTTGGCCCCAATGGCGTGTACGTGGCCGTGGTGATTTCCGATTCCCTGCTGGCGGTACTTGGAGTTGTCCTGTTCCGCCGTGGAAAATGGAAGATGGTAACAGTCTGATATGGCCGCCGATGCCCATCGATCCGATCTCAGCACCTACCTGGCCGAAGAGCGCACCTTTCTGGCGTGGATTCGTACCGGCATCGCGCTGATGGGTTTTGGATTCGTGGTCGCGCGCTTCGGTCTGTTCCTGCGCGAGCTGTCATCGGTGCGGGGGCTTCCGCAATTTCAAACCTCGGCGCTATCGGTGCCGCTTGGGACCGCGTTGCTGGTGGCGGGCGTTCTGGTAAATATCGTTTCGGCCGTGCGGCACGTGCGCATCGTGCGCGCGCTGGACGCGGGCACGCCCATCGCCATCAAACCGTCCACTTTGGCCATCGCGGTGGCGCTGGTGTTGGCCGCCGCCGGATTGGCCATGGCTGTTTACTTAACCCGGGAGCTGGCTACGAAATGAATTCAGGCCAAGGAATCATCAGCAAACCAAGCAAGTATTCAGTGCCCGAAACACTGCATCGCCTGGATACGCTCCTCAGCGCGAAGGGCATCAAAGTTTTCGCGCTGATCGATCATAGCGGTGAAGCCGAAAAGGCCGGCTTGAAAATGCCGCCCACCCAGTTGCTCATCTTTGGCAATCCGAAAGGCGGAACGCCAGTGATGCTGGCCAATCCAACGGCGGCTATCGATCTGCCGTGGAAGGCGCTGGCTTGGCAGGATGCCGAGGGGCAAGTCTGGCTCAGCTACAACGACGCGGCATACATTCAGGCGCGCTTCGGCTTGAGCGGCGAAGTGCTGAAGCCCCTGGCAGGCTTAAACGCGGTGATAGAGCAAGCGCTAATCTGATTGCGCCTACGCGATTGTAGGCTCCGGCAGGGAGGGTTGCTTCGCACGCCGCTTGTGGCGTTGGGTCTTTTCGAGCAGTGCCGCCATGTAGGTGTAAAACACCGGCGTCAGGTAGAGCGTGACCAGCTGCGAGAAAAGCAATCCGCCAACCACCACCAGGCCGAGCGGTTGCCGGGCTTCGCCGCCCGCGCCATAGCCCAGTGCGATGGGCACCGCGGCCAGCAGCGCCGCCATGGTGGTCATCATGATGGGGCGGAAGCGGATCAGGCAGCCTTCATAGATGGCCTTCATGGGCGTGAAACCCTGGTTGCGCTCGGCTTCGAGAGCGAAATCGATCTGCATGATCGCGTTCTTTTCCACGATGCCGATCAGCATGATCAGTCCCACGAATGCGTAGATGTTCAAATCCATGTGGAACAGATAGAGCGTGATCAAAGCGCCGAAGCCGGCCGAAGGCAATCCCGAAAGAATGGTGAGCGGGTGAATGTAGCTTTCATACAGGATGCCGAGCACGATATACACTACCAGGATTGCGACAATCAGCAGTATCCACAGATTACCCAGCGAATTTTGGAATGCCTTGGCGGCGCCTTGAAAATCGGTGGTGATGCCGGGGGGTAAAGTCCGCTCTGCCAGAACCTGCACCTTAGAGACCACACTGCCAAGTGACGCACCGGGTTTCAAATTGAACGAAACCGTTACGGCATTCAGCTGCCCGTAGTGATTGATGGTCTGCGGCCCGGTGTCCTGCGTCAGTTTGGCCAGCGTATCCAGGGGGATCAGCGGACCATTGGAAGATTTAAAGTACAGCAGCGAAAGCGCGTGCGGATCGGCCTGATATTGGGGCCTCAGTTCCAGCAGCACCTTGTATTCGTTGATCGCAGCATAGATGGTGGATACCCAGCGCGGGCCGTAGGCATCGTAGAACGCATTCTCGATGGCGTCGGCATTTACCTGCAGGGAAGCGGCTTTGTCGCGATCGATGGTCACGTTTACTTGCGGAGCCAGGATGGCCAGGTCGCTCGTGACGTCCTCCACTTCGGGCAGCTTCTGAATTTCGTTTTGCAGCTTGGTGGCGCCCGCATACAATTATTCTTTGTCGGGCGATTGCATGGAGAACTGGTACAAGCTCTTGGTAACCTGGCCGCCGATCCGAATGGTGGGAGGATTCTGCAGGTACACGCGCATTCCTGGAAAATTCGAAAGCTGGGGCCGCAGGTCCTCGATGATGTCGTTCACCAGCAGCTTACGCTCCGAGCGCGGCTTCAGATGAACCACCAACTCGCCATAGTTGGGGCCGCCCAAGGTGGACGCGGACGTGCCGCCCACTGTCGACATCAGGGCCTGGACGTCGGGATTGGTGCGAAACACTTCGGCGACGCGCTTCTGATAATCCACCATCTGGTAGTAAGAAGTGCCCTGCGCGGCTTCGGTAACGGCATAGATTTGATCGGTGTCCTGATCGGGAATGAAGCCCTTGGGAATCTTGACAAACATCACCACGGTGCCGGCCAGAACCAGTAACGAGGCCAACATGGTGGCAGCGCGATGGCGCAGAACAATCTTCAAGGTGTAGTCATACACGCGCAGCAGAGCCTCGAAGAAGCGCTCGGTGATGCGGTAGAACCAGGATCGTTTTTGCTCCTCCGGCGAGCGCAGGAAGCGCGAACACAGCATGGGCGTCAGCGTTACCGACACAATGCCCGAAATCAGAATCGCGACGCAGATGGTGACTGCAAACTCGCGGAACAGCCGGCCCAGAATTCCTCCCAGGAACAATACCGGGATGAACACGGCGGCCAGCGAGAGCGTCATGGAAACGATGGTGAAACCGATTTCCTTGGAGCCCGCCAGCGCGGCGTGCAGCGGCTTTTCGCCCATTTCCATGTGACGGAAAATATTTTCCAGCATCACGATGGCATCGTCCACCACAAAGCCGACGGAGAGAATCAGCGCCATCATGGACAGGTTGTCCAGGCTGTAATGCAGCAGGTACATGATGGCGAACGTTCCGATGATCGAGAATGGCAGCGCCAGGGCCGGAATCACGGTAGCAGACACGTTGCGCAGGAACAGGAAGATCACCATCACCACCAGGCCCAGCGTGAGCAGCATGGTGAACTGAACGTCTTTGTAGGACTCGCGAATGGTGTCTGACCGGTCATACAGAATGTCCATCTTCACGGACGCCGGGATTTCGGAGCGGAAGGTCGGCAGCAGGTTCTTCACGGCGTCGGTAACGGCGATGGTATTGGTGCCGGGCTGGCGCTGGACGCCCAGAATAATGGCGCGCTGCGTCCCGAGTTTGGTGTAGAACCAGGACGCGGTTTTGTCGTCTTCCACGCTGTCGATCACGGTGCCCAGCTGTTCCAGGCGCACCGGCGATCCATTGCGATATGCAACGATCAACGGCCGATACTGCGCGGCGCTCATCAACTGACCGGTGGCTTGCAAGGTAAACGCGCGCTGCGGTCCAATGATGCTGCCAGTGGGAAGGTTGACGTTCCAGCTGGACAGCGCGGTCTGCACTTCGTTGATGCCGATTTGGCGCGATGCCAGCAAATGCGGATCCACCTGCGCGTGTACCGCGTACTTCTGCGCGCCCAGCACCTGCACCTGCGCAACGCCGCTGACCATCGAAATGCGTTGGGCGATGCGCGTTTCGGCGTATTCATCCAAGGTCCACAGCGGCAGCGTTTGCGATGTGATAGCCAGGTACAGAATCGGCTGATCGGCCGGGTTCACCTTGGTGAAGGTGGGCGGGGTTGGCATACCCTGCGGCAAGAGCCGGGCAGCCTGCGTGATGGCCGATTGCACGTCTACCGCTGCGCCGTCCAGGCTTTTGGTGAGCACGAATTCGAGCGTCACCTGCGTGGAGCCGAGCGAGTTGGTGGACGTC
>DATHNM010000442.1:0-4970 GCA_035486095.1 Bryobacteraceae bacterium | reverse complement strand
TACCGAGATCCACCACAGCAAGCTAAAGCCTCCCGCCGCACCGCACATGCCGCAGAAAAGGACGATCGGCGCAACCCAGTTACGGCGGAATCCCACCGCTTCCGCCAGGCCGTCGATGGGCATGGGAGTGTAGGCGTCCATGTTGCGATAACCCGCGGCATAGGCGCGATTCGCGGCCGCGAGCAGATGCTCGGGGGTTTCAAACTGCGCCATTACCCCGTAAGTTCCGTGACGATCTGCGAATGTTTCCGTCATTGCTTCTAGTCTCCGTGCGCCGGCGCGGGCGTTGGATCATCATCGGCGATATTGGGCGCCAGATGATGCAGCACTTCGCGCACCTCAAAGATCGAGATGGACGGAAGTGTTCTCACGAACAGGATCATCAGCACCAGGAAGAACCCGAGAGTTCCCACGTACACCGCCCAATCCCACTGCGTCGGATAATACATGCCCCAGGAAGAGGGCAGAAAGTCGCGCGCCAGGCTGGTGATAACGATGATGAAGCGCTCCAGCCACATGCCGATGTTCACCACGATGGACACAAAGAACAGCCGGGGGATATTCTGGCGAACCTTGGCGGACCACAGCGACTGGGGAATCAGAATATTGCAGAGAATCAGGCTCCAGAAAAAGTAGCGGTACGGCCCGGTGGCGCGGTTCATGTACATGAACATTTCATGCGGGTTGCCGCTGTACCAGGACATGAACGCTTCCATGGCATAGCCGTAGCCCACAATCAGTCCGGTACCCAGCATCAGCTTGGCCATGCAATCCAGGTGGCGCATGGTGATCAGATCTTCCAGGTGGAACCATTTCCTGGCCGGAATGGCCAGCGTGACTACCATCGCGAAGCCGGAATAAATGGCGCCGGCGACAAAGTAGGGCGGGAAAATCGTGGTGTGCCAGCCGGGCAGCAGGCTGATCGCAAAATCGAAGCTGACCACGGTGTGAACCGAAACCACCAGCGGCGTCGCCAAGCCGCCCAACAGCAGGTAGGCCATTTGATAGCGCGCCCAATGTTTGGCCGATCCACGCCAGCCCATGCCCAGCGCGCCGAATATAAACTTCTGCCACTTATGTTTTGCCAGGTCGCGCATGGTGGCCAGATCCGGCACCAGGCCGATGAACCAGAAAATCAACGACACGGTCAGGTAAGTGGAAACCGCGAACACGTCCCAGATCAGCGGGCTGCGCGGATTGGGCCACAGCCACATGGAATTGGGGTAGGGAATCAGCCAATATGGCAGCCACGGACGGCCCAGGTGGAGAATGGGGAACATGCCGGCCTGGGCAACGGCGAACAACGTCATGGCTTCGGAAAATCGATTGATGGAAGTGCGCCAGTCCTGCTTAAGCAGCAACAGAATTGCCGAGATGAGCGTCCCGGCGTGGCCGATACCGATCCACCAGACGAAGTTGACGATGGCAAAGCCCCAGGCCACCGGGATAACGATGCCCCACACCCCGACGCCTTTGTAGAACAACCAGAAGGCGCCCGCCAGCAAGCCTTGCATGGCGACAAAGGCCAACAACAGACTGATCCACCATTGTTTCGGGGTGGTCTGGATCGGCTTGAGAACGACGCCGGCGATCTTTTGGCTGACAGTGAGGTTGCTGTATCCCGGACCAATGATATGGTCCGGACCGGGGTCGATTACTTTCGGCTCTAGTTCGTCGGTGGTTTCAAAGCGGCTAGGCATTGCCGATCTCCGGATTGGGGTTGCGCAGACGGCCCAGGTAAGTGGTTCGTGGCCGCACGTTCAAATCTTCCAGCAAGCTGTAGTTCCGAGCTTGCGCCTTGAGCTGCGCCACGCGGCTCTTGGGATCGTTGATATCTCCGAAAACGATGGCCTGGGTGGGACAAGCCTGCGCGCAGGCCGGGGTGATTTCGCCATCGGCGATGCGGCGGTTCTGCTTCTCGGACTCGATTTTCACCGCATTGATGCGCTGGATGCAGTACGTACACTTTTCCATCACGCCGCGGCTGCGCACCGTGACGTTGGGATTGCGAGCTCCGTACAAGCTGGGTGTGCCCCAATCGGAATAGAGCAGGAAGTTGAAACGCCGCACTTTGTAGGGGCAGTTATTGGAACAATAGCGCGTGCCCACGCAGCGGTTGTAAACCATCTGATTGATGCCTTCGCCGCTATGCACGGTTGCTGCCACCGGACACACCAGTTCGCAAGGCGCATTCTCGCATTGCATGCACGGCACCGGCTGGTAATACAGCTCGGGGTTGTCCCAATTGCCTTTAAAATAGCGGTCCACGCGCAGCCAGTTCATGTGGCGCCCGCGGGTGACCTCGATCTTGCCGACCACCGCTATGTTGTTTTCCGACACGCAAGCCATCATGCAGGAACCGCAACCGACACAAGCGTTCAAGTCGATGGTCATGCCCCACTTGTAGCCTTGATAGCGGTAATCAGGGTACAAGGTAAGCGTAGCTGGAACCGGCCGGTCGTCTTCCTTCTGATCCACCCACTGCGGGGTCTTCTTATATTCGTCGAGAGTGGCGACGCGTACCGGCTCGCTCTCTTCCATGGTCTGCGTATGCTGCGTGGTTGCGAATTCGTGGCCGGAGCCCACTTTGTTCAGCTCCAGCCCGTAGTCGCTCCAGGGCGCCGACGAGGTGCGCAACAGGTAGGCATCAAACCCCACTTCGTTGCCGACGTGACCGGCGAACGTTCTGCCGAAACCCAGATGCACGGTCGCGCTGTTATTGGCGTGGCCGGGCATGATCCAGATGGGTCCAGTCACCTTTCGGCCCTGATATTTCAACTCGGCTACATCACCGATATTGAGATTTTTCTGCTGGGCGGTGGTGGGGCTGATCCAGATGGCGTTGTCCCAGGTCATCTTATTCTGGGGCTTGGGCAGTTCCTGCAGCCAGCCGTTATTCGAGAACGATCCGTCCCAGATGGTGGGGTCGGGCCGGAAAATGATTTCGAGACCCTGCGCCGTTTTCGGCTGCACCGCGGGCGGCATTTTCGCCGTGACGTTTACAACCGGTAATTTCGTGTTGGGCACAACGCCATCATGCAAGGCTTGCTGCCAGAAGATATCGAAGCTGGCAGCTTTGGCCTGGCTTTGCCAGTAGGCCTGTACCAGATCGTGATCGGACTTGTCGGGTTGGCCGCCCAGCGTGGCAATTACTTCGAGAGCGGTCTTGCCGCCGTAGAGCGGAGCAATCAGCGGCTGAACGAAGCTGACCGTTCCGTCGAACGCCCGCACGTCGCCCCAAGACTCCAGAAAGTGCGCTTCGGGAACCTGCCAGATGCACTGGCGCGCGGTCTCATCGGCGTAAAGGCCTAGATATGCTTTCCAATAAACTTTTCTGAGAGCCCCGGCAAAATCCAAGTCGGCGGGAGCGCTGTAGACCGGGTTGCCGCCCAGTATCATGAGTGTGTCTACGCGTCCGGCGTTCATATCCGCCACCAGCTGGCGCAGCGAATCCTGCTGATCGGTGGGATTGCCTTCAACGGAATCGGTATAGCTGACCGTTTTGCCAACGTTGCCGAGTGCGGCGTTCATGGCATGAGCCAGGGCGTGAACGGCAGGAGTTTGATAATCGCCCGCCACTACCAGGCAGTTGCCTTTGTGAGCCTGCAGATCCTTGGCGATGGCCGCGATCTCTTTGTTCTTTCCGCTGGACTGGCCGCCCAATCCGAGCGCAGCCGCCAGATCCGCAGCCCAGACCTCAATTTCGCTGGCCGGAAGCACAAAGTGATGATCCGCCATGCTGGCGGTGGGAGAAGGCGACGGCTCCACCACGTACAGCCGATTGAGCGTCGTATCGCTGGGAGGCTTTCCTTCGGCTTGCACCTGTGCCGGAAGAACTACCGGCCCGCGATTCTCACTAGCATAGGATGCGGATTGGTTCGCCCTGGGCGCCGACGATCCTTCCTGATAGCCTTCCTGCCAATCTTCCTTGGGTTGCGGCGAATGCGTGACATTGGTCTGCACTCTGCGTTTGTCCGCGAAGTGCCGTGCATGACGAAGATTTCCGGGGCCGCAGGCTAGAAAATCAGCATCGACGGAAACAATCACGTCCGCCTGGCTGAAGTCGTAAATGGTGTTGACGGGACGGCCAAACGCCAGCATCGCGCCTTTATAAGCACTGTGGCGGCCGCCCACTTCATACTGATGCCATTTCGCACCCGGGAACTCCTTCAAAACCGCGTTGATCCCGGCGGTGAGAGTGGGCGACGTCACTGTTTCAGTAAGGATGCGAAGGCCATCGCCATTTTTCACTGCAGCAGCTTCGCGCCGTGACGCGACGGCGCCCTGGAACGAAACCCAGGAGTCAATGTAGCCCTGCTTGGTCACGGCCTGCGCACGATCCGGATCGTACATCGTCAGCAGCGACGCCTGCTGGAAGTAGTCCGAAGCTCCCAAGCTGCCCGGATGGTCCGGGTTACCTTCGATTTTGGTCGGCCGCCCCAGATGGCTGGTGACAAGCAGGCCCGTGCCTACGCCACCCATCTGCATCGCCGTGGCATAAAACAACGGGATGCCCGGAACGAACTCTTCCGGCTGCCGGACATAGGGGACAATCACTTCCTTGGGCTGCTTGGTACAGGCCGTTATAACCGCAAAAGCCAGCGAGGCGGCTGCGAGCTTCAAGAAATTCCGGCGGTGATCTGCGTCCAGCCAGTTCGGCGTTCGATCGGCGAGTTCATCGTCGAGAAAGGCCTGAAACTCTTTGGTCTCCGCCAGTTCTTCAAGGCTCTTCCAGTACAAAGGTCCCTGGGCTGATTCCAGCCGAGCCCGAATCTTGTCTAAGTCAAGAGCGGGTTTATCAGTCATTGATGCAAATCAGATTGGTGCAAGTCATCATCGGTGGCACGTGTAACAGTCCGTTAAGCTCTGTATGTGGTTTTGCTGAACCAGCTGGCGGCCAAGCTCTTCCTGATTGGCCGGCGGCTCATAAGCCATGTTGAACACCTGATCGCGCGGCCGAACGTACTTCT
>DATHNM010000441.1:0-7092 GCA_035486095.1 Bryobacteraceae bacterium | reverse complement strand
CGCCGGCGGGTAATTTGGTTTAATCGTAGTTTGGTTTAATCAATGACGAGGTTGATCCAGTGACCACTGTTACTTTTCTGGAGACCATCTGGCAGGACGCCCTCTACGCCCTGCGCACCATGCGGCAGAAGCCTGTTTTCGCCGCAACCGCCATCCTTACCATGGCCCTTGCGATCGGCGGGAACACCGCCATGTTCACGGTCATCCGCGCGGTGCTCTTGAAGCCGCTCGAGTACCGTGATCCCGACCGGCTAGCCAACATCTCCGGCGGCGCCACGCCGACGCTGTTCGCCGATATAAAAGCCGGCGCCCATTCCTTTAGCGACCTGGGAGCTTTCACGGGCGAGGAAAACATCACGCTTTCGGGCGGTGCCGAGCCCGAGGTCTTGAAAGGCGAACGCATATCGGCCGCCACCCTGCGCATTCTGGGCGTGGAGCCCAGGCTGGGGCGCGGTTTTCGTCCGGAAGAAGATGCGCCAGGCGGCGCGCCGGTTGTGATGATCAGCTCTGAGCTTTGGCAGCGGCGGTTCTCGGCGGATCCGCAGATCGCCGGCAAAACCGCGAACCTGGCATCCACGGCGTACACCATCATCGGCGTTCTTCCGCCGCACTTTCAGTTTCCCGTTCCAGGCGTCGACGTATGGATGACTGCGCCCACCGAATGGCCGCTTTTGTCCGCCAAGTCCCGGGTCGATAGTCCATTCCTTTCCGTGTTCGGCCGTCTGAAGCCGGGATTCACCCTGGATCAAGCCAGCACGGAAATGAAGGTGATCCGGCACCGCTATGCAGTGGCTAATCCCGAACTACTGGCTCCCGAACCCAAGACGGCGAAGGACGTGGTGGCCATGAAGGACGAGCTCGTCACCGACGTGCGCGGTATGCTTTGGATGCTTTTTGGCGCCGTGGGATTTGTGCTGCTGATCGCTTGCGCCAATGTGGCCAGCCTGCTATTGGCGCGCGCCACCGGCCGTGCGCGAGAATTTGCCCTGCGCTCGGCGCTCGGCGCCGCACGCCCGCGTCTGATCGGACAGTTGCTGGCCGAGAGCGTTCTGTTGTCGCTCTTGGGCGGAGCACTCGGCGTATTGCTCGCCGCCTGGATTCTGCGCGCCATTCCCCTGATCACTTCTTTCGACCTGCCGCGCGCCGGGGAAATTCATTTGGATTGGATGATCCTGGGATTCGCCGCCGTGCTCTCGGTTGCCACCGGCGTGCTCTTCGGATTGGCGCCATCCCTGGGCGCGTCGCGGCCCGATCTCATGCAGGTTCTGCGAGCCAGCGGGGAAGCCGCCAGTCAGGGGGTAAAGCGGGGCATCTTGTCCGGGCTGAAGGTACGCGGATTGTTATTGGTTGGGCAAGTGGCGCTGTCTATTGTCTTGCTCATTGGCGCAGCCCTGCTGATCAAGAGCGTCAGCAATTTGCGCGGCATCGACGTGGGATTCAACCCTTCGCACCTGCTCACGATGCAGGTTCCCCTCCCGCCGCTGCGCTACGACACCAACCAGAAGAGAGCCTCCTTTTATGCGGACCTCGTCGGGCGCGTGGGCGCGCTGCCCGGCGTGCGCGGCGCCGCCGCAGCCATGTTCCTCCCGATGATGGGCTATGCGGGAACACCCGTGCAGGATGCCGCGAAGCCTTTACTGCCTCTGAATCAACGCATGATCGCCACCATGTGGAGCACCACACCGGGCTACTTTCGCACGCTTGGCATTCCTTTGCGGCGCGGAAGGGATTTTACCGCGCACGATACGGCGGATGCGCAGCGGGTCGCCATAATTGACGAAGCGTTTGCGCGCCGCTTTTGGCCCGCATATCCCAACGGTGTGGATCCCGTCGGCCAGCGAATCCTGATCGGAGGCGTGAACAAGAACCCCGCGGAAATCGTCGGAATCGCCGCGCATGTGCATGAAGCGCTCGAGAACGGCGCTTGGCCAGAAAGCGTGTACATCTCCTTGGCGCAGAACGCTCCGCCGTTTGCGGTGCTCGCCATACGGACGCCGGGCGACCCGCTGCAGTTCGCGAAATCCGTTCGCGACCAGGTGCACGCGTTAGATCCCGATCAGCCCGTTGCACTGGTCCGCAGCATGGACGATCTGGTGGAAGAACAGGTGGGCCAGCGGCGTTTGCTGGTAATGCTGTTGGGATCGTTCGCCGCTGCGGCGCTGCTGCTCGCCTTGATCGGAATCTACGGCATAATCTCGTATACCGTGGCGCAGCGCACGCAGGAAATGGGTATCCGGCGCGCATTGGGCGCGCAGCAGAGCGACATTCTGCGCCTGGTGGTGGGACAAGGCTTGCGGCTGGCTTTAGCGGGCGTGGCGGTTGGTGTCGCCGGAGCTTTCGGTTTGACGCGTCTGATGAGCGCCTTGCTATTTCACGTGAGCGCCACCGATCCGGCAACGTTCGTGATTGTGGCAGCGGTATTCCTGCTGGTGGCGCTTGCGGCCAGCTACATCCCAGCCCGCCGCGCCACGCGGATCGATCCCATGGCGGCGCTTCGAGTGTAGGTTGTTTGCCGCTCAGTTATTGTCGGTCTTAATCGCGTAGTAGCCCTTGCGCGCTTGCACTTTCCAATCCTTGTTGGTGGTCTTGATCTCAAGCTTGCGGAAGGTGCCGTCTTTGGCGGGATTGGTGGGGGTGTAGCCGATAGCGTACTGGCTGCGCATCTCCTCCTGCAATTGCGTGAAGGCGTCCTGCAACGTCAGCTTGCGATCCACGTGAAAAACATGGCCTCCCGTGTCTTCCGACATCTGCCGCAGCGCCGAATCGCTGCCCCCGCCGAACACCATGCCGCGCGACATGTAGAAGCCGCGGTCCACATAGTAAAAGCCATAAATGATCGCATCGGCCTTCTGCGCGGCTTCGATGGCCTGCGAGATTTTGTACTTGCTGCCCTCATCCTCGCCGTCCGTGATGAGCACCAGAACCTTGCGTCCCACCTGCCCTTTGAGTTGATCCGCGGAGGCCACGTAGACGGCATCATATAAGACCGTCCCGCGCGGCTGCGAAATGGTCGGCACCGGGCCTGGCCCAAACCCGCCCACGCCCGAGCTCACCTGCAGCCCATCCAGCCCGGCGCGCAGCAGTTTGGGTGAGTTGGTGTAATCCTGCAGCAGCTCCGAGTCTTCGCCAAAGCTGATCAGAAACGCCAGATCCTGCTTCCGCAACACCGATCCGAAAAACTGATAGGCCGCGTTCTTCTCGATTTCGATCAGGTTCATCTGGCTGGCGCTGACATCGATGAGCAAGCCGATGGTCAACGGCAGGTCGGTCTCGCGATTGAAATATTTGACCTCTTGCTCCTTGCCGTCCTCAAAAACCTTGAAATCATCCTTACTCAGATTACCGACCAGCCCGCCCTTCTTGTCGCGAACGCTGAACAGGATATTGACCAGGTTGACTTCCACCTTGAGCGTGGCGCTGTCGTCCTGGGCGAGCAGGAGCGCGGCCAGGGCGGAAACGGCGAGGGCGGAAACCAGGACCAGGACAGTGGGGCGGCGCATAGAAATGATTGTGCGAATTATAGTAGTAGATGCACAGCTTCTAATTCTCGTTCCAATGCGCAAGGCCATTCTTCACCTCAAAAAAGCCGATCCCGTGATGCGTGCGATTATCGAGCGCGTGGGCGCTTACAAGATAGAGCACCGCGAACCGAGCTTTGAAACACTCGTCAGATCCATTGTCTATCAACAGCTGAGTGGTAAGGTAGCGACGGTCATTCTGGGCCGGCTGATCGCATTGCTGCCGGATGGCAAAGTGACTCCCGAGACCATCCTGAAACTAACTCCGGCACGCATGCGCAAAGCCGGCCTTTCCAAGCAAAAGACCGCCTATATTCGCGATCTGGCGCGTAAGACGAATAAGGGCCACATAAAGTTTGAGACCCTGGTGGACTTAACGGATCTGGAAGTCATCGAACATTTGACGCAGGTGAAAGGCATCGGCGTGTGGACCGCGCACATGTTCCTGATTTTTGCATTGCGGCGTCCCGATATTTTGGCCACCGGCGACCTGGGCGTCCGCATTGCAGTCCAGAAAGCGTACCAATTGCAAGAACTGCCGCTTCCCAAACAAGTGGAGGAGCTGGCGGCGTCGTGGCGGCCCTATTCGTCGGTCGCAGTCTGGTATTTGTGGCGCAGCCTGGAAGGCGCCGCGCAAATTTAGGCTGCTTTGGGGCGCGCGACTCGTGCGTGCGCCACAGATACTAGCCCTTCAGGATCTCGTGCGCCGCGTTATACCCCGGCGCTCCCATCACCCCGCCACCCGGATGCGTCCCCGAACCGCATAAATACAGCCCGCGGACAGGCGTTCGATAGCGCGCGCAGCCGGCCACTGGCCGCATCACGAACATCTGATCCAGGCTCATCTCGCCGTGAAAAATATTTCCACCGGTGAGCCCGAAGCGCCGCTCCAGGTCCAGCGGAGTGAGAACCTGCTTGTCGATAATCAGATCGCGAAAGCCCGGCGCATATTCCTCGATCAAATCCAGGCAGCGGTAAGCGAAGGGTTCGCGCAATTCGTCCCAGGTACTGTCGCGCAAAGTGTAGGGAGCGTATTGAATAAAAATCCCCATGATGTGCTTGCCCGCGGGCGCCAGCGTGGGATCGTACATCGTCGGCACGGTCAGCTCCAGCAGCGGCGATTGCGAAGGATGCCCGTACTTGGCATCATCCCAGGCGCGTTCCACGTATTCGAGCGACGGGCAGATGTGCATGGTGGCGCGATGCTGCGGACCATCCGCGCCTGGCAGCGCGCGGAAATTCGGCAATCCGTTTAATGCCAGATTGATTTTGCACGATGTGCCTTCGCTGCGGTATTTGCGAATCGCATCCACAAAATCGTCCGGCAGCGCGCCCGAATCCACCAGGTGCAGAAACGTGAGCTGCGGCGTCAGGTTGCTGATCACCATGTCGGCGTCCAGCTCGTCCCCATTCTGCAGCACCACACCGCGGGCGCGGCCATTGGCGATCTTGATGTGAACGACGCCCGTATTGGTGCGAATCTCGACGCCGTGGCTGCGCGCCGCTGCCGCTATCGCCTCCGACACGGCGCCCATGCCTCCGCGCACGAAACCCCACAGCCCGCGATGCCCTCCCACGCTGCCCATGACGTGGTGCAGCAGGATGTACGCCGTGCCGGGCGAGCGTGGTCCGCCGTTGGCCCCGATCACGCCATCGGTGGCAAGGGTGACCTTAATCTCGCCCGATTCAAACCATTCGTCCAGAAACTCCACCGCGCTTTGCGTGAAGATCTTCACCAGGCCGACAATTTCCTTGGCGCTCAAGCCGCGCATCTTGCCGGCCAGCTTCAGATAATCGATGAAGTCGCCCAAGCCTTGCGGCGGAAACTCCGGCGGAGTGGTCAGCAGCAGGCTTTCCACCACTTGCGCCAGCCGCTCCAAATGGTCTTCGTAGGCGGGAAACGCAGCCGCATCATGCCGCGAGAACTTTGCGATTTCGGCCAACGTTTTGGCGCTGTCCTGCCACATGAACAGATGGCGGCCGTCAGGAAAGGGCGAAAAAAACGCCGGATCCTTGGCGTCCACGCCATAACCGAACCGCGGCAGTTCCAGATCGCGAATAACGCGCTCCTGCAGCAGGCTGGTCAAATACGCCGCGGTGGAAACACGATAGCCCGGCCAGATTTCCTCGGTAACCGCGCATCCGCCCACCAGTTCGCGCTGTTCCAGCACCAGCACCCGCCGTCCCGCGCGAGCCAGATACGCCGCGCAGACTAAGCCGTTGTGCCCGGCTCCAACGATGATTGCGTCAGGTTTTTGCAAGTACCGATTGTAGCTTGGCGGCTGGCATCCGCCGCGAATCTCACCGCTCGCTGGACGTGGAAAGCACAGCACCGCCGGTAGTAAAACTCCACAGCTTGGCCCCAGTGGACGCTCGGAGCGCAGAAACATAGCCAGTACTTTGATTAATGGAAAACTATTCCGTTCGTTACTACCGGCGACGAATTCATCACATAGTCGTTTAGCTGGACGGTCCACCCCAGCGCCAGGCCATTGACACGCGGCATCGCGTTAACAGTGTGCGGCCCCGGCAAAGCAGACGTACACACTGAACGAAAGCGCGACGATCAGAATTGTAGTCTGCTGGCTGGAAATAGAAATTCAAGACAAATTCCAGGCGTGGAGCTGGACCGGATGATTCCCCCGGCATATTTGTGTCCTCGCTATATTGGAAGCTCATGCTCGTAGTCATGCAAGAAGGCGCCGAAGAGGCGCAAACCCAAAATGTTATAGACCGGCTGGTGTCCATGGGCTTTATCGTCCATCGCTCCTCCGGCATGCTGCACACGGTGCTGGGCGGAGTGGGTCCGGTGGGCGATGTCGATCCGTTGGCCTTCGAAGTCATGCCCGGCGTCAAGGAGTGCCATCGCATCGTCTCGCCGTACAAGCTGGCCAGCCGCAGCTTCAAACCCGCCGGCACCGTGGTCAAGATCGGCGATGTCGAAATCGGCGGCGATCAAGTGGTGGTGATGGCCGGACCGTGCAGCGTGGAGAATCGCGATCAGATCGGACAGGTGGCCGAAGCGGTGGCCGCCAGCGGCGCCAAGGTGCTGCGGGGCGGCGCATTCAAACCGCGCACGTCGCCCTACAGTTTTCAGGGCATGGGCGAAGATGGCCTGAAGCTGCTGCGCGATGCGGCGGACCGCAACCATCTGCTGTTGGTCAGCGAAGTGATGGATCAAACGCAGATCCCCCTCATCGCCCATTACGTCGACATCCTGCAGGTGGGCGCGCGCAACATGCAGAATTACAACCTGCTGCGCGAACTGGGGATTTTGCGCAAGCCCATCCTGTTGAAGCGCGGCATTGCCGCCACCGTGGAAGAGCTGCTGCTGAGCGCGGAATATATCCTTTCCGGCTGCAATTACGATGTCATTCTGTGCGAGCGCGGCATCCGGACCTTTGAAACCTCCACCCGTAATACCATGGACATCGCGGCCATTCCGGTGGTGAAGTCGCTTTCGCATTTGCCCATCGTGGCAGACCCGTCGCATGGCACCGGCCGGCGCGATAAGGTGCTCCCCATGGCACGCGCGGCGGTTGCGGCCGGCGCCGACGGGCTATTGGTGGATGTG
>DATHNM010000440.1:0-9206 GCA_035486095.1 Bryobacteraceae bacterium | reverse complement strand
GAGGATCACACCAGCCCGTCCATCTGGGTGCGTTTTGCCCTGACATCGGATGCGCGCGCCATCGATCCCGCGCTCGCCGGACGCAAGGTGTACGGGCTCATCTGGACCACCACCCCTTGGACCATTCCGGCTAATGTCGCCATCGCGTATCATCCGAAGTTCGAATATGCGGCGGTGGAAGTTGACGATGCGGTGTATATCGTCGCCGTGGAATTGCTGAAGGTGACGGCCGAGAAATTAGGCTGGGATAGCCCGCAGGTGATCGCCGCTTTTCCGGGCGCGAAACTGGAAGGCGCTATCTTCCGGCATCCGTTTCTCGAACGCGATTCGCTGGGCATTCTGGCGGAGCACGTCACGCTGGAGCAGGGTACGGGTGCGGTTCATACGGCGCCTGGTCACGGTCAGGAAGATTTTGAAGTGGGCGTGAAATACGGGCTCCCCGTGTATTGCCCGGTGGATCCCGCGGGACGCTTCTATCATGCCGAGGGCGCGGCCGGCCGCCTGCCCGAAGAGATCATCGGAAAAACGGTGTGGCAAGCCAATCCGCTGGTAAGCGAAATTCTCAAAGCGCAGGGGGCGCTGCTGGGCGAGGAGAAGATCAAGCACAGCTATCCGCATTGCTGGCGCTGCCACAATTCCACCATCTTCCGCGCCACCGAGCAGTGGTTCGTCGGGATGGATCGCAACGATCTTCGCGGGCGTACGCTGAAGGCCATCAAGGATGTGAAGTGGATGCCCAGCTGGGGCGAGGAGCGCATGTCCAACATGATCGCCACTCGTCCCGATTGGTGCATCTCGCGCCAGCGCGTGTGGGGCGTTCCAATCATCGCTTTTTATTGCGATAGCTGCCAGCAGCCGATGACGGACCGCAAGGTTCTGGATCGGGTGGTTGAACTTTTCCGCGAACATACCGCCGACGTCTGGTACGACCGCACGGCGGCGGAACTGGTGGGCCCGGGCATGGCCTGCGCGCACTGCGGCGGCCATGAATTTCGCAAAGAGACCGACATTCTGGACGTCTGGTTCGATTCCGGCTCCAGCCATCTGGCGGTGCTCACGCCGGAAAGCGGGTTGCCATGGCCTTCCAATATGTATCTGGAAGGCGGCGATCAGTATCGGGGGTGGTTCCACAGTTCACTCTTGGTGGGCGTGGCACTCAAGGGCGCGGCGCCCTATCGCGAGTGCGCCACCAACGGCTGGACGCTGGACGACAAGGGCCGCGCGATGTCGAAATCGCTCGGCATCGGCGTAGAGCCGGAGGAAGTGATCTCGAAATTCGGCGCCGACGTATTGCGTCTGTGGGTGTCTTCGGTCGATTTCGTGGAAGATGTCCGGCTCTCCGATACCATCCTGAAAAGGCTGAGCGAGGCCTACGTCAAATTTCGCAATAACATCTTCCGCAACGCACTGGGCAATCTGGGCGACTTTAATCCGGACACTGACGCTGTATCGGCCGATAAACTTCTGGAAATCGATCAGTGGATTCTTCTGAAAACCGAAGAATTAGTTGCGAAATGCCGCGCCTGGTATGACGAATATGCATTCCATAAAGTCTACCGAGCGGTTTATGACTTCGCCGCCACCGATCTGAGCGCTGTCTGGGTAGACGTCGCGAAAGACCGTCTTTACACCGCCGGCTCCCGATCCGTGGCGCGGCGCTCCGCTCAAACCGCCATCTATCGCATCGTTTATGCGCTGGTTCGCTTGCTGGCGCCCTTGCTTTCTTTTACTACCGAAGAGGTCTGGGGGTATCTGCGCAAGCCCGCCGGAAGCCCCGCCAGCGTCCACCTGGCATTGTTGCCGGAGCCGGGGGAACTGACGGAGGGCATCCCTGTGCAACAGCGCGCGCGTCTGGCGAACTGGGACCAATTGATGCTGGTTCGCGATCAGGTTTTGAAATCGCTGGAAGTGGCGCGAGAAGAAAAGCGCATTGGTAAATCGCTCGAAGCCCGGGTTGTTTTGACGGTTGGCGCCGGTTTATATCCGTTGCTAAAAGAATATGCAGCCGATCTGCCGGCCGCGTTCATTGTCTCGCAGGTTCAACTGGAGCAGGGAGCGGATGAGGGCGTATCCATCGAGATCCAGCGCGCCGCAGGCGCCAAGTGCGAACGCTGCTGGAAATATACCCTGGATGTGGGCAGCGATGCGGAATTCCCAACGTTGTGCGCGGCCTGCAGTGAAGCTATCAAGTGATGTGATGCGCCAGCGGCTGGTTCCTTTTCTTATCGCTGCCGTCGTGGTGCTGCTGGATCGCTTCAGCAAGGGCCTGATTAAGGCGCACTTCTCCGCTTACGACACCATCAGCGTAATCCCAGGCCTGTTCAACATCGTGCATACCGAAAACCCCGGCATCGCTTTCGGCATGCTCGCCAACGCCACCGGCCCCTGGCGCGACATTTTGCTCATTGGCTTCTCCGCTGTGGTTCTTATCGCGATTTCCGTTATGCTGCTGCGCTCCCTAAGCCAGCGCGACACAATTCTTCGCACCGCTCTGGCTTTCATCCTGGGAGGCGCCTGCGGAAACCTGTATGATCGAATTGTCAACGGTACGGTGACCGATTTCATCGAAGTACACGCCGGTCAGCACTATTTTCCGGCCTTCAACGTGGCCGATAGCGCCATTACCGTGGGCGCCTGCCTGCTGCTGCTGGACATGTGGTGGGCCAAGGAGCGAAAAGTCAGTCATGTTCCCGAAGTTAATATCGATCGGTAGCTTTTTTATTCCAACCTATGGAACCCTGGTGGCCATCGGATTTCTGGCCGCGCTGTGGATTATCATCCGCCTGGCCAAACGCGCCAATCTTCCGCACGAATCCGTTACCAACCTGGGAATCTATTGCGCGCTCGCCGGATTGGCGGGCGCCAAGCTGTTCATGGTCCTGTTCGATTTTCAATCCTACTGGAACGATCCGCGTTCCCTGTTCTCAATGAGCACTCTGCAGGCCGCTGGAGTGTACCAAGGCGGTTTCCTGGTGGCGTTCGTCACCGCGATTCTTTATATGCGAAGCCAGCACTTGCCGATCCTGGCCACTTGCGACGTGTTCGCGCCCGGCATTGCGCTGGGCCAGGCCATCGGCCGCATCGGATGTTTCTCGGCAGGCTGTTGCTGGGGCACGGCGACGCATGTGCCGTGGGCTATCACGTTTCGCAATCCCCAAGCCGCCGATCTGACTGGCGTGCCTCTGGGCGTTCCGCTGCATCCCACGCAACTCTACGAGAGTGTCGCCGACGCGCTTATTTTCCTGTTCCTGTATTTCCGCATCGGCAAGACCCACACCGCCGGCGCCATTCTGGGATGGTACCTGGCGCTTTATTCCACTGCGCGCTTCGTCATCGAATTTTTCCGCGTCCACGAACAGGGTCTGCACTTCGGGCTTTCCTACACACAGTGGATTTCACTGGCTACCCTGGCGGCCGGCGTTGCCCTGCTGATCGCGCGGCGCGGCGCGCCCAAACTCGCCTTCGGCGGCAAGCCCGTTCACTCGTCCACGTGAATTCGCTTCAGCTGCGACGTTTCGCCGGAGACGATGTGAATGCGGCTCTTGGCCACACCCAGGTGCTGCGCTAGAAAATCCAGCAGCGCGCGATTCGCTTTGCCCTTCTCCGGCGCGGCGGCTATTTTGATCTTCCAGGTGCCATCCGGCAAGTATCCCGCCAGTTCCGATTTGGAACTTTTTGGAATTACTTTGATTCGGATGTCGCCCATTTACGGATGCTCTCGAGCAGCCTTTTCGATGGGAAGGGTTTCGTCAGGAATTCGTCCACCGGCAGCGTGGGATCCACCTGGCCGCCGGAAAGCACGATGATTCGCGCCTGTCCGGCGATGGCCTCAATCAACCGCACGCCATCTTCAGGTTCCGGAATGCGCAGATCCATCACTACAATGGGACAGCCCTGCCAACGCTCCAAGGCTTGCGTTGCATCTTGCGCGGTGACCACTTCGTAGCCCGCGTGTTCCAGAATTTGTCTGCGGATTTCCAGCTGGCTGGTATCGTCTTCCACCACCAGAATCCGCTCCATATCACGCAAATTCGATGCGGGCGATCACCAGTTGCGGCATCTGGTTGTTCCAGCCCCCGGGGATATCGTCGAAGGGCAGACGGAACATTCGCGTTTCGCCGGGCTTCAGCCCGCTCGCCACAATCGGCACGCGTTCGCGCAGGATCACTTCGCCATAGGAATTGTAGAACACGCAGTAAACATCGGCATGTTGCACGCTGCGGGTGCCCGCATTGGCGATCTTGCCCTCAATCTCGGTCACCGTTTGCCCGGCATAGCTCTCAGTGGCCTTCATGGTCACTTCGCTGAGCTGCAGATTTCGAACATAAGACTTGGCGTCCGCCGAGAGCGGTGAATCCGTCGCCGCTACGTGCGGGCGGTTGACGAACCAGATCAGGCCGCCGGCCAAAACCAGCGCGATTGCCAAGGTGTACAGGCCCGTTTTACTGCCCACTGACGGTCATCTCCCGGATCAGCACCGTGGGCGATGCCACCGAGCCCCGAAATTCCAAGTCGGAGCCGGGGGGCTCAATGTCCAGCAGCATCTGGCGCAGATTGGCCGCGATGGTGATCTCAGACACAGGATAGGCGAACTCGCCGTTTTCGATCCACAGGCCAGCCGCGCCCCGCGAATAGTCGCCGGTGACGATGTTGACGCCCTGGCCGATTAACTCCGTCACGTACAAGCCCTGGCGGACCCCGCGAACGATCTCTTCAGCCGAACGATCGCCATTCTGCAAATAGAAATTGCCGTGCCCCACGCCCGCGTTTCCCGTGATGCCGCGCGCTGCGTTGCCGGTGGTGCGCAGGCCCAACTTGCGCGCCGCGTAGCTGTTCAGCAAATAACTTTTGAGCACTCCGCGATCGATCACCACGGTGCGCCGCGAGGGCACGCCTTCGTCATCGAACGGGGAGGTTCCGAATAGTCCGGGCAGCGCCCCGTCGTCGATCACCGTGACGTTCTCCGATGCCACCCGCTCGCCCAGCTTGCCCGCCAGAAACGAGGCTTTGCGATAGATAGAATCGCCCTCCACGGCCTCGAAGAGATTGCCCATAAGCGCTCGCGCAGTCACCGAGTCGAAGATCACCGGCACTTTCTGCGTCAGCACTTTGCGGGCGCCCAGGCGGCGCACGGTTCGTTCGGCGGCGCGGCGTCCCACCTCGGCCGGGCTCTCCAGCTTCGAATGGCTGCGCGCCGACGAATACCAGAAGTCGCGTTCCATGGCATCGCCCAGTCGCGCCACCGGGGTGGCGCTCAAAGAGCAACTGCTGGTTCGATAGCTGCCGAGGAATCCTCGCGAGTTGGCGAACACGCGCCCTCCGGAATAGGCACTGAACGATGCACCCTCTGAGTTGGTGATGCGAGGGTCCCAGGAAAGCGCGGCCTCCTCGGTTTCGAGTGCCGCCTGGATACGGGCCGGCGTCCCGATACTTTGTACGTCGTCCGAATAGAGCTGCAAATCCTGGCTGAGGGACCCAAGTTCGGAAGCATCCGGCAGGTCGGCATACGGGTCTTCGGTTGAAATAGCCGCCACGGCCAGCGCTGACTCCACCAATTGGCGCACGCCGGCGGCTGAAAGGTCCGACGTATGGGCCGATCCAACGCGCTTTCCAACCAGGACGCGCAGCCCCGCGCGCCGCGATCCGGCGTCCTTTAATGTTTCAAGCGCCCGCATACGAACCTGCGCCGAAAATTCCTCGCCTTCGGCCAGCGTACACTCGGCATCGGTGGCGCCGCGTTCCATCGCCAGGCGTACTGCCTGGCGTGCCAATTCCGGATCGATCATCTTGCTTTCGTCATCCAGCGGTTCCGCCCACAGTCATACGATCGATCTTGATGGTCGGAATTCCAACGCCCACCGGCACGCTTTGCCCCTCTTTGCCGCAAAGGCCCATGCCTTCGTCCAGCTTCAAATCGTGACCCACCATGCTTACGTGCTTCAGCGCCTCGGGTCCATTGCCGGTCAGCATGGCGCCGCGCACCGGACGGGTGATGCGGCCATCTTCGATCAAATAACTCTCAGACGCGCTAAAAACGAAGTTGCCGCTGGTGATATCCACTTGGCCGCCGCCGAAATTAGCACAATACAGACCACGGGAGGTGGAACGAATAATGTCCTGAGGGTCGCTGTCGCCCGCCAGCATGAAGGTGTTAGTCATGCGCGGCATAGGAATGTGCTGATAGCTTTCGCGCCGCCCGCTGCCCGTGGTTTTGGAGCGCAGCAGCCGGCTGGAAAGCTTGTCGAACAAATAGCCGCGCAGCACGCCCTTCTCGATGAGGACGTTTTCCTGCGTGGTGGCGCCCTCGTCATCGACATTGAGCGATCCGCGGCGGTTACGAATAGTGCCGTCGTCAACCACCGTGCACAAGGGACTCGCCACCTGCTGGCCAATCCGGTCGCTGAATGCCGAAACCTTCTTGCGGTTAAAATCCGCTTCCAGGCCATGCCCCACAGCCTCGTGCAGCAGCACTCCCGGCCATCCGGGTCCCAACACCACGGTCATCTCGCCGGCCGGCGCGGGCACCGCATCCAGCTGCACGATGGACTGCCGCACTGCTTCGCGCGCGAAATGTTCCGGCGTTTTATCGGTCTCGAAGAAATCCAGGCCCACACGGCCGCCGCCGCCCGAATATCCGCGCTGCGCCACACCATCGCCCTCGCGCGAGAGGACTGAGACGCCCAGCCGGGCCAGGGGCTGCCGATCGGTGCTCAATACGCCGTCGCTGGTGGCTACCAGGACATAGCGCAGGCTGTCGGCATAGCTAGCCTGCACTTGAAATACTCGCTTGTCCAACGCGCGCGCCGCGCGGTCGGCCCGCTTTACGAATTCCACGCGCTCGGCTAGGCTGGTCTCGCTGGGCGCCATAAGGACCGGATAAAGGTCGCGCCGGCGAGCTTCTTCAAATCCGGTTTTATCCACTTTTGAAGGGCCGCTGGCGATGCATGCAGCTACCCGCGCCGCCTTCCGGATCTTCTCCGGGCTCAGATCGTCGCTATAGGCATAACCGGTGCGTTCACCTGAGATCACGCGCACGCCCACGCCCAGCGAAACGCCTTGCACGGCACTCTTTACGATGGATTCGTCGATGCTCAACTGGCTGGTGGCCAGGTATTCGAAGTACAAGTCGGCGTAGTCGCCCCCGGCGCCCAGAGCCTCTGACAGGTACGATTCGAGATCATGTTCGGTGATGCCAAATTTCTGGCCAAAAAATGAATCGGAAAGCGCCATGGGTGTAATTCCAGCGTAACATTCAAGCGGCGATTGGGGGTTAGGGGGGTTCTTCCTGCAACCTTGCCCCCGGTTGTGGTATCTAATGAGGAGAAAGGAGTGTTCCACGTATGAACACCAAAATTAAGCAAAACCAGAAGAACCAACGGCCCGAGACCCAACAGAAACAGGGTCAAAAGAAACAGGGTCAGAACCCCAGCATGCTTCAGGAGGATCGGAAGCATCATGACCAGGAGCATCCCGAAACGCGGCTGACCCGTTAATTCATTCGACTCGTTCTGTCAGCAAAAGGCCCCCCTCTGCGGTATCGCAGGTGGGGGCTTTCTGTTTTTGGGCCAGGCGCTCGGGAAGGCCTTCCACAGCACCCTTGGCAGCCCAGGTTTGCGCCCTACCCCCAAGTCTGTCACACTCAACTTTGATGCCAGGACGTCTCCCCCCACGTCTTATCGGCGTGTGTTTGGCCCTGTCGCTGATGGCCGCCGATTCTCACCCGCAATCGGTGCTACTGGCCGACGGCATTTCATCCAAGGCCTTCGAAGGCGCGTTAGCTCCACGGAACGGAAGCTAAGAACTCGCGGTCGCCGACCTCCCGCCCGCTTCTTGAAGTCGTACCCACAATCGCATTGCGAGCTATTGGGCGGATTTATGAGGCAACAAACCGGGCATTCCATTCAAGTTCCGCTTCCACTATAGTCCGGTTGTCCTCGGCAGCGAGTTGAGATCCGAGACATTTTAGTAGCTTCGGAGTAATTCCGCGTGATAGTCTGAATATTCCCGCGCCCATTCCTTCCAGGGAGTCCTTGTGCTTGCCCACCTCATTTGCGCTCTGGTTCTGTTCAGTACTGCGGCTTGGTCTGCCTCCGGCCTGACGTATTCCACCTACCTGCGCGAAGGCTTTACGCCGACCGCGATTGCCACGGATCCGGCGGGGAACGTCTACCTGGCCGGCTCCACGATTATCGATCCGTCAACATCTCAAACCGCGGCCATGGTTGTAAAGCTGGGCCCGGCCGGAACGCAGTGGCTGTACGTGCGCATCTTCGGCGGCTCGGGGTTCGACGCAGCAACCGGAATCGCCGTGGACAACACTGGAAACGCCTATGTCACCGGTACGACACCATCGCCGGATTTTCCGGTCACGCCTGGCAGGCAAACGGGCACGCTTCCGGGTACCAACGAAGCGCGGGCGTTTTTGGTCAAGTTTGATCCGGAGGGCGAGATTCTGTTCTCCGATGTCCTCGGCAGCGTCGGGACAACCGGGCTGGCGGTCGCGCTCGCGGCGGACGGAGGGATTCTAGTGAGCGGCGAGGCCAAAGCTGGGCTCGTGGCGTCCTCCGGCGCCTACAGTGTCCCTGACAGCAACGGCCGCCCCTACCTGATAAAGGTGGATGCCACGGGCTCGAAGGTTGTCTTCACCGCCACGGGGATCGGTGGTGACGCATTGGTGGTGGATGCCGCGGGCAATATCTATATGGCCGGAAGCGCGTTCTATTTGTATCCGACCACGCCCGGCGCTTACCAAACCTTCCCCGATCCTGCGACATGCCCGGAGTGCTTCTTTGCGGCGAAAGTGAATCAATATGTCACCAAGGTGGACCCGGCGGCATCGAAGCTCATTTATTCCACTGGAGTGGCCGGTGACGGCGGGACCATCAACAAAGGATTGGCCATCGACGCGGCTGGAAACGCTTATGTGACGGGCGTGTCCCTCGGCTTCTATCCTTGGACGGGGACGCCGCCCAATAACCAGCTCCAGGAGCCTTTTCTGACCAAATTGGACGCTGCGGGGGCGAATGCGCTCTTCTCGATCGCAGTCGGCGGCGCTGGGGTTATCCTGGGATCGCAAGGCGATGTGTATGTAGGCGGCGTTTACAACGACATCAACCTCGGATTCACTCCGCCCATCGTTCTACCGGCGCTTCCGCCAGGCATCACTAGTCTTCCTACGCGGTGCCAGACGAACGATCTTACGACGT